>JBIKKK010000003.1:0-33353 GCA_044360385.1 Candidatus Nanopelagicales bacterium | reverse complement strand
CGGCTTGAACTCCTCGAACTCGCTGCCATCGAGGATGCGGGCGAGCACCTCGCGCGCCTCGAAGGGCTGGCGCACGTCGGCACTGGGGATGCCGAGCAGTTCCTCGGGGTCGTAGGCCGGAGGGACGGGTGCGCGATCCGGTCCGGGACCGGCCTTGCTCCAGCGCAGGTGCTCCACGATCTGCCTGCCGATGCGCAGGGCATCGGGCTCGTCGAGCGCGAGGTAGTCGGCGAGGCCCGAGGTGCGCGCGTGCATCTCGGCACCGCCGAGATCCTCCTCGTTGGCGTCCTCGTCGATGGCCATCTTCACCAGCGGCGGGCCGCCGAGGTAGACGCGAGCAGCGTCCTTCTGCAGGACGACGTAATCGCTCATGCCGGGCACGTAGGCGCCGCCCGCCGTGCTGCTGCCGAAGACCAGCGTGACCGTGGGGATGCCAGCGGCAGAGAGCTGCGTGAGGTTTTTGAAGCTCGCACCACCGGGCACGAAGATCTCGGCCTGCTTCGGCAGGTCCGCGCCGCCGGACTCCGTCAGGCTCACCAGCGGCAATCGATTGATGCGCGCGATCTCCATGGCGCGCAAGCCCTTGGCGACCGATGTCGGTCCTTGGGATCCGCCCTTCACGGTCGGATCGTTGGCAACGACCATGCACTCGGTGCCGTGCACGCGGCCGATGCCGGTGACGACGCCTCCTCCCAGCGGATCGTCGGTGCCCCAGCCGGCGAGCGGGCTGAGCTCGAGGAAGGGCGAGCCGCGATCGAGTAGGAGGTTGATGCGCTCGCGCGGGAGCAGCTTGCCGCGACCGCGGTGGCGCGCGACGGTGCGCGCGTTCTTGTCCGGGTCGCTGCTGCCACCGCCTGCGACCACTTTGGCCAGCAGGGTGTCGATCTCGGCGAGGGATCCGAGCATGGCCTCGCGATTGGCCGCCGTGACGGCGGGATCGAGGCGGGAGCGCAGGACGGGCGCCATGGACTTGACACTAACGTCAACTTGACAGAGACGTCAAGTCCATGGGGCACCGGGCGCCGTCAGGGAGGATGGGGGACATGACTCACGACCCGCTCAGCCAGTGGACCTCCGTCGCCCGCGCCGCCCTGGCGACCGATCTCGGCATCGACATCCCCGAGGTCGACGCCCAACTCCTCCTCGATGTCGCCCGCGATGCCGCACATGCGGTGGATCGGCCGGCCGCTCCGATTACGACGTTCCTGCTCGGGTACGCCGTTGCCAAGGCCGGGGACGACAAGCTCAACGAAGCGGCTCACGCACTCATGCGCCTCAGCGGGGAGTGGGACCTCGGCCTGCATCGCGGCTGACCGCCGGCCACTGGGTGCACAGGCGCAGGCCGCCGTTTCTTCACGGCCGAGCCGGTCGGGGCGTCACTGCCGACCCCCGCCAGACCGCGGCTCCTTGTCTTCGTCTAGGAAACCGCCGCGGCAGGGGGAGGCCAAGGAGAGGTAAGGCCCGGGTAAAGCCTCCGCATCTCCCTGGGCCCACCCGTTTTCGCCAGTTATCGCGACTTCCTAACGCTCGGAAGTCCCGATAACTGGCGAAAAGTGTCGGGGCTGGGCCGTCCAAACAGCGGTTCCGCGATCGCCTGGAGGTGCAACCTCCCCTCCACGAAGCAGCGCCGGCCTCACGGAGAGTCGGCAGCCCTCGCCGAGGCCGCGGTGGCACCCTGAAGACGTGAGTACCGCACTCCCCTGGGACCAGGCACGTCGCGTCGCAGCAGCGGCAGCGCGTCCCCTAGATCCGGTGGCCGTGCGACTCGAGGCCGCGCTCGGATGCGCACTTGCCTCGCCGATCGCGGCACTCACCGACCTGCCTGCCTTCGACTCCGCCGCGATGGATGGCTACGCCGTCGCCGGAGCGAGCCCCTGGCTGCTCTCCAGCACGGATCTCCGTGCAGGTGATGAAGCACTCACCCGCCTCGACTCCGGCACGGCCGTCGCCATCGCCACCGGCGCCGCACTCCCCGAAGGATGCGACGCCGTGCTGCGCACAGAGCAGGCCGGAATCGAGACCGCACTGCACGGCAATCGACTCTTCCCACTCGATCCGCTCACCGGATTGCCCGACGACACTGGCACGTCGCTACCCCCGGGCACCGACGTGCGCCCTCGCGGTGAGGAGTGCGCTGCAGGCGAGCCACTCGTGCCAGCGGGATCTGTCGTCACGCCGGCCATGCTCGGTCTTGCCGCAGCCGCCGGCTACGACTCGCTCGAGGTGATCCCTCCGCCCACGGTCGCGGTGCTCGTGCTCGGCGATGAACTCCTTGAGCGAGGCCTGCCACGCCCGGGCCGCGTGCGCGACGCACTCAGTCCCCTGGTGCCTCCGTGGCTCGCCGACCTGGGCGCACGCGCCAACCCTCCGATTCGTGTCCCCGACACTCGGCAGGCGCTACTCGACGAGATCGAGGATTCGACCGCCGATGTCATCGTGACGACAGGCTCTACCGCGGCCGGCCCCGTCGACTTCGTGCACGACGTGCTCGATCATCTCGGCGCCCGCTGGATCGTCGACGGCGTACAGGTGCGCCCCGGTCACCCCATGCTCCTCGCCGTCCTCCCCGACGGCCGCCCCGTCGTGGGGCTGCCCGGTAATCCGCTGGCAGCCGTGAGTGGCCTCGTCACCCTTGCCGCGCCTGTCATCGCCGCCATGCGCGGGGTGCCCCTCGACGAACTCGAGGTCGTGCTCGGTGTCGACGTCACGAGCCATCCGCACGACACGCGGATCATCCCGGTGCTCGTCGAGGAGGGTCGGGCCCGCCCGCTTCGCTTCGATGGCCCAGCGATGCTCCGCAGCCTGGCCCTGGCGGACGCTCTCGCGATGATCCCCCCATCGGGTGGGCTCGCCGGGAGTCGCGTCACGCTCCTACCCGTGCCTATCGTCCGCTAGCGTCAGGAGACGTGGCCGATAGAAGGCGCCAGCGCACCCTCGCCGGCGACGATGACCCCGAGGCGCTGACCGCGCGGATCCTGCTCCCGAGCAGGCCGTGGAGCCCATCCCGCAACATCCTCGTCCGTGTCCTCATCGCCGTGGGGGCACTGGTCATCGCCGCCGTGATCGTCTACCTCGAGGGCGACTGCTACGCCGACCGAGGCGAGATCGGCGGCATCACCTGGGTCGACGCCTTCTACTACGCGACCGTCAGTCTTTCCACCACGGGATACGGCGACATCGTCCCTGTCTGCGAGTCCGCGCGTGTGGTCAACATCCTGGTGATCACGCCGTTGCGCTTCATCTTCCTCATCGTGCTCGTCGGCACGACCATCGAGGTCCTCACCAAGAAGACACGCAATGAGATCCGCACAAACCGCTGGAGGCAGCGCGTGGAAGACCACACCGTCATCGTCGGATTCGGCGTCAAGGGCCGCTCCGCGGCACGCATGCTCCTGGAGAGCGGGATGTCACCCCTCTCCATCGTCGTGGTGAGCATGGACAAGACAGCCGTGCAGGACGCCAACCGCATGGGCCTGGCCGGAGTGCTCGGCGACGCACGTCGGGAGGATGTCCTGCGCGACGCAGCCACCGAGCGCGCTTCCAAGATCATCGTGGCCACCGACGAGGACGACACCTCCGTGCTCGTCACGCTCACAGCGCGACGCCTGGCACCGAAGGCCGAGATCGTCGCCGCCGCGCGCGAGGCCGCGAATGCACAGATCCTGCGCCAATCCGGTGCCAGCAGCGTCATCCCCACGGCGGAGTCGGCCGGCCACCTCATGGCACTGTCGCTCATCTCCCCCGTGGCCGGCACGCTCATGGAGGACCTGCTCGACTCGGGTCGCGGCCTTGAGGTCGTGCAGCGCGACATCACCAAGGAAGAGCTCGGCATCTCGCCAGCGGAGATAGACGCATCCGGAGAGATCGTTCTTGCCGTCATCCGCGATGACGTCGTTCATCGCTTCGACACAAGCGATATCAGGATCCTGCAGAAGGGTGACCAACTGGTCGTCATCCGCCACACGGAGAACAACGGCTACAGCGTCACCCCGCCCCCGGCCTCCTGACGTGCACGCCATCGTCGTCACCCAGCCCGGTGACCCAGAGGTGCTCTCCTGGCAAGCGGTGCCGGATCCTGTCGCGGGGCCGGGCGAGATCGTGGTCGATGTCGCCGCGGCAGCGGTCAATCGCGCGGACCTCATGCAGCGTCAGGGCCTTTATCCTCCACCCCCGGGAGCGCCCGAGTGGCTCGGCCTGGAGTGCTCCGGCACCGTCGCCGAGCTGGGAGCCGGTGTCACCTCTCTCGCCGTCGGGGACGAGGTCTGCTGCCTTCTCTCCGGCGGCGGGTACGCCGAGCGGGTCGCCCTGCCCGCCGGTCAGGCCATGCCGATCCCTGCCGGCGTCGACCTCATCACCGCGGCAGGCCTGCCCGAGGTCGCGTGCACGGTGTGGTCCAACCTCGTCATGACGGCCCACCTGCAGCGCGGTGAATGGCTGCTCATCCACGGTGGCGGCAGCGGCATCGGGACCATGGCCATCCAGGTCGCGCGTGCTCTCGGAGCCCGAGTCGCCGTCACTGCGGGGTCCGCGGACAAGCTCGCGACATGCGAGGCACTCGGGGCCGAGGTCCTCATCAACTATCGCGAGCAGGACTTCGTCGAGGCGATCGCCACAGAGACCGGGGGACGCGGTGTGGACGTAATCCTCGACAACATGGCGGCGAAGTACCTCGAGCGCAACATCTCCTCCCTCGCCCCGGGCGGCCGTCTCGTCGTCATTGGCATGCAGGGTGGCGTCAAGGCTGAGATCGACCTCGGCTCACTCCTGCGGCGCAACGGCACCGTCCACGCGACGACCCTGCGCGGGCGGACGCCGGAGCAGAAGGCCGAGATCTGCGCCCAGGTCGAGCGTCACGTGTGGCCGTGGATTGCAGCGGGCATCGTCAGGCCCGTCGTCGATCGCGTGATGCCGCTCGTCGACGCCGCCGATGCCCACCGCGCACTGGAGGCCGGCGGCGTCACCGGCAAGATCATCCTCAGGCGGTGAAGCCGCGCGCGTGCTCGTCGAGCACCGCTTCGATCAGGTCCGCCACGCCCTCGTCGTCATTGCTCGGCAGCACATGCGTCGCGAGGTCGAGGACCTCGGGGTGGGCATTGGCCATGGCGTATGACGTGCCCGCCCAGGCCAGCATCGGCAGATCATTGGGACCGTCACCTGCCGCCACGACGTGCAGGGGTCCGTGCCCCTCCGCGGCAGCCACACGTGCGAGGGTCGTCGCCTTCGTGACTCCGGGCGCACTCAACTCGATGAGTGAATCGCCGTAGCCCGAGTGCGTGACCTCGGCCAGGGGTCCGACTGCACGGAGTCCGCGGGCATAGAGGTCCTCGGGATCCATAGGTGCACCCTTCCCGGGCCGCGCCAGGATCTTGACGACGTCACCGGCAGCCACGAGTTCCTCGATCGGACCGACATGCGTCTCGGGGGGCACCGGCCAACGCGGGGTGTAGCCGTCGGCCAGGGCAAATTCGGTCGCATCGGCGAGCGTCGCATCGAGTGCGTCGTACGACGCTCCGCCGGTGGGCGCGAGTTTGCCCCCGGGGCGCGCCCGCTCGACCGCGAAGACCATGCCCGGCACCTCCTGGCGCAGGCGGTCCACGGCCTCGAGAGCGATGTTGCCACTCATCGGAAAGACCTCGGTGACGTGGCCGTCCGCCAGGTCGAGGACCACGGCGCCATTGGCCGCGATCCCGACACCGCGATGGCCGGTCATCTCCACGATCGGAGAGATCCACCGCGGCGGGCGGCCGGTGACGATGATGAGGTCGAGTTCGCTGTCGGCCAGGCGGTCGAGCACCTCGCGGGTCCGACGGCCGACCGAGCCGTCGGAGAGCAGCAGGGTGCCGTCGAGGTCAGACGCGATCAGGCGCGTTCCTTGCGGGATGGGGATCACCGGGCGACCTGTCGAAACCACGCCCGCCATGCTGCCAGGTCGGGTACCGTCCGAGACCCCGGGCTATCCCGGTCAGGCATCCGGCAGGGACGCCGCGTCCCCGTCGGCCGTTGCGGAAGGCGGAGACATGGACGACACCGTGCAGCAGCACAAGTACGTGCTCACCGAAGATCAGATGCCCACAACCTGGTACAACCTGGTCGCGGACCTACCCTCACCGCCGCCGCCGCCGCTGCACCCCGGACGCATGGATCCTGTCGGACCCGACGATCTCGCGCCGCTCTTCCCGATGGACCTCATCATGCAAGAGGTGACCGGTGAGAGGTACGTCGAGATTCCTGGCGGCGTACTCGATGTCTACCGCCAATGGCGTCCGTCGCCCCTCTTCCGCGCGCACCGCCTCGAGAAGCTGCTCGGCACTCCCGCGCGCATCTATTACAAGTACGAGGGCGTCTCACCCGCCGGCTCGCACAAGCCCAATACCTCGGTGCCCCAGGCGTACTACAACAAGAAGGAAGGCACCAAGAAGCTCACCACGGAGACCGGAGCCGGCCAGTGGGGTACGGCGCTCGCCTTCGCATGTGCTCTCTACGACCTCGAGTGCGAGGTATGGCAGGTCGGTGCGTCGTACGACGCTAAGCCCTACCGCCGGCTCATGATCGAGACCTTCGGCGCCACGATCCATCGCTCACCCTCCGATGTCACCGCGATCGGTCGTGAGCTCGCGAAGGACCCCAACAACTGGTCCGGCTCGCTCGGCATCGCGATCTCCGAGGCCGTCGAGGTTGCCGCGACGAATGCCGACACGCGATACGCGCTCGGCTCGGTGCTCAACCACGTGTTGCTGCACCAGACGGTCATCGGCGAAGAAGCGCTGCTGCAGCTGCAGATGGCCGGGGATACGCCGACGCACATCGTGGGCTGCACCGGCGGTGGCTCCAACTTTGCGGGCCTGTCCTTCCCCTTCCTGCGCGAGAAGCTCGCGGGCAAGATCAACCCGCAGATCACTGCGGTCGAGCCCGCGTCGTGCCCATCGTTGACGCGCGGCGTGTACGCCTACGACTTCGGCGACACCGCGGGCATGACCCCGCTGATGAAGATGCACACGCTCGGCCATGACTTCATCCCCGACCCCATTCACGCCGGTGGCCTGCGGTACCACGGCATGGCGCCGCTCATCTCGCACGTTTATGAGCTTGGCCTCATGGACGCCGTGGCCATCCCGCAGACGGAATGCTTCTCCGGTGCCGTGAAGTTCGCGCGCTCGGAGGGCATCGTGCCCGCGCCCGAGCCGACCCACGCCATCGCCCAGGCGATCCGACTCGCAGAGCAGGCCAAGGAGACGGGCGAGGAGACGGTGATCCTCACGGCACTCTGCGGACACGGACACTTCGATCTCGCGGCGTACGAGTCCTACCTCGCCGGATCCATGGTCGACGAGGCGCTCTCCGACGAGCGCTTCGCTCCGGCGCTCAGCAACCTCCCGACGGTCCCCGCCTAGACGGACTGCCGTCCTCGCACTTCGTTGAGTGGCGGGTTATGCAGCGCGACACGCCGTCGCGGCTGGCATAACCCGCCACTCTTCGCGTGTGGCGTCAGCCGAGGGGGATGCTCCAGCGAGCCACGACACGATCGAGGTCGGTGGCCACACCGTCCACCGTGAGCGTGCCCGAGACCCGGAGGGTTCCGGGCTTGCTCCGCTGCGGGGGGGTGAAGGTCACCACGGGATCGCTCCACGTCGTCGTTCCCGAGGTCACGGCAAGCCAGCTGTCGACCGTGGTCCGCTCAGGTGAGACGAAAGTGGATTCGACCACCTCACCCGCCGCATCGACCACCTGCACCACCGCCTGGTCGTTGCGGTCACCGGTGACGATGATCCGCACCGTGATCTCGCCGAGGGCGGCCTCAAGATTCAGGACGCCCGGCGCACCATCGAGGGTGAGCGAAACGGGTCCGTAGGACTCCACGGTCTCGGGCATCGCGCCGATGGGCCGGACGTCGAGCACCAGGGTGCCGTCGGCCCGCACATTGGCGCCCTGCACGGTGAAGGGGAGCGTCCCTCCCGCGAAGACGAGGAGGCCATTGGGCCTCGGATTCGGCAGCGTGGCGGTGGTGCCGTCATCCGCCGGGCGCCAGCCCAGGCTCAGCAGGGCCTGCTCAGTCGACATCGTCCCCGCGAGCTTCTGCGGCGGTGCGGTGAACCACGAGGCGACGTTGCCCGTGCGCGCAAGCGTCAATCGAATCGGCTGGCCGCCCGACACCAGTGCCGCGTCCTCGGCCGGCTGCACGATGAGCAGCCTTCCGCGCGCCTTGCCCGGTGACAGAGGAGGTGGTGGCGGCTCAGGGGTCGACGTCGCAGACGGACTGGGAGCGGGCGATGCGCTCGACGACGTCCCGGTCGGCGCAGGCGGGGGGCTCGATACCCCGCCAGCGGAGCCGCTCGTGCAGGCCGCGAGGAGAGCAGCCCCCGCGATGAGGACTGCGACGCCGCGAACTCGCGACGCGTGGATCATGGCAACTCGAGGACGTCTCGTCCGAGGTAGGGGCGCAGCGCTTCAGGCACGATGACGGATCCGTCCGCCTGCTGGTGGTTCTCCAGGATCGCCACGATGATGCGCGGCATCGCGCATAGCGTGCCGTTGAGCGTGGCTACGGGCTGCACTTCGTCTCCCGAACGCATCCGGATACCGAGACGCCGGGCCTGGAATTGCGTGGTGTTGGAGGTCGAGGTGACCTCGCGATAGGTGCCCTGCGTGGGAATCCAGGCCTCGATGTCGAATTTGCGCGCTGCACTCGAGCCCAAGTCCCCGGTGGCTACGTCGATGACCCGATAGGGGATCTCGAGCGCGTCCATGAAGTCGCGCTCCCAGCCGAGGATGCGCTCGTGCTCGGCCTCGGCGTCGGCGGGATCGCAGAAGACGAACATCTCCACCTTGTCGAACTGGTGCACCCGGATGATGCCGCGGGTGTCCTTGCCGTAGGAGCCAGCCTCGCGGCGGAAGCACGAGGACCAGCCGGCGTAGCGCAGCGGGAGAGCGCTCGCGGGCAGGATCTCATCGCTGTGCAGGCCGGCCAGGGGCACCTCGGCCGTGCCCACGAGGTACATGTCGTCCGACTCGATCCGATAGACGTTCTCGGCCGCCTGGCCGAGGAATCCCGTGCCCTCCATCGCGCGGGGCGCGACGAGCACCGGCGGGATGACGGGAACGAATCCATTGCGGGTTGCCTGGGCCATGGCCAGGTTGAGCAGCGCGATCTCCAGCAGCGCACCAGAGCCCATGAGGTAGTAGAAGCGCGAGCCGGAGACCTTGGCCGCGCGTTCGACGTCGATCGCACCCAGCATCTCGCCCAGTTCGAGGTGATCACGCGGCGCGAAACCCTCCGAGGGGAAGTCGCGCGGCGTCCCCACGGTCTCAAGGACGGTGAAGTCTGCCTCGCCCCCGACGGGCGCGCGCATGTCGACGACGTTGGAGAGCTCGAGCCATGCCGCATCGAGGGCGCGGGTCGCCTCTCCTGCGGCGGCGTCGGCGGCCTTCACTCGGTCGGCGAGATCGCCCGCCTGCGCCATGAGGGCATCGAGCTCGGCCTGGGCAGACGTGTCGCCCTTCTTCACCGCACCCTGCAGGGGCCCGATGCGCTTGGAGAGCTGCTTTTGCTCGGCACGGAGATTGTCGTACGCCGTCTGCGTGGCCCGGCGCTCGACATCAAGCGCAGCGAGCCGATCGACCAAGGCGACGTCCTCACCGCGCCGGCGCTGTGACTCGCGCAGGGCGTCGGGGGATTCCCGGAGCAGACGAGGATCGATCACGGGCCAAGGTTAGAGGTAGCGGTCGGGATGCCGACTCGGCTGCCCCTCTCAGCGGCGACAGTGCCACTTCCCGACTGAACGTTCAGCCAGTAGCAACGATTTCACTTCAGTGACTTCACGTGTCACACTTCCCGTCCGCGCCGACGAGCGCTGCACACGAGGAGGTTGCGTTGGACTACAACTGGCTGACCCCGAAGGCTGAGGCCCGCCCCGCCGGCGCCAAAGGCTGGGGTTCCTACGCGACCGAATCCATCGCCGCGGGTGAGACCGTCGCCGTCTTCGGCGGTTGGGTCGTCGATGGCGGCCAGCTGGCGACCATGAGCCTGGATCGCCAGCATCGCTCGATCCAGATCGACGCCGACCTCTATCTCGTGTCCAGCGACACCCCTGAGCCCGGCGACATGCTCAACCACTCCTGTGAGCCCAACTGCGGCCTGCAGGGGTCACAGATCCTTGTGGCCATGCGCGACATCAAGCCGGGCGAGGAGCTCAGCTTCGACTACGCCATGTGCGATGCCAGCGACTACGACGAGTTCCGCTGCCTGTGCGGTGTCCCTTCGTGCCGCGAGGTCGTGAGCGGCTCGGACTGGCGCAACCCTGCGATTCAGGCGAAGTACGCCGGGTGGTTCTCGCCGTACCTCGTGCGTTGCATTGCCGCACTGCCTACCGCCTGACGCGCCTAGACTCGCGGGGTGCTCCCTCCTGGCTACTCCGCGCGGCCCCTCGATCTCTATGAGACGGATGGCTATGTCGACGGGCCTGATGTCGACCTCGCCTACGCCGTGGTCTCAGCAGCCGACTCCGGTGTGCTCGCCATGGCTTACGCGAGCCGGGAGTCCGTACGCTCGGACCTGACAAATCCCGATGCCATGCGCGAGGAGCACCGCCTCGTGCTCACCGGCGATGGTGAGGCTGCGGGACTGCTCATCATCGAGAGGGATGACGAGGCACGCACCCTCTTCGTGGACTCATACGCCGTGCCCGAGCATGCCCGCGCGCTCCTGGCCCCACTGGTGGTCCTGGGACTAGAGGCGGCCGAGCGGCTGGCGGACGGCGACGGATGGAAGGTGGAGGCCGGCGCCTTCGCCCAGGACGAGGTGTACATCGACATCCTGGAGCAGGCGGGCTTCTCCGAGATCCGCCGCTTCTGGCACATGACCATCGACCTTGAAGCTGCGCAGACACAAGAGCCCGTGGCGCCGATTGGGGTCCGGCTCACCGTCGCAGAGTCACAGGATGACCGGCGGCTGCTGCATCGCATCGACGAGATCGCCTTCGCCGAGCACTTCGGCTTCGTGCCGCATCCGTACGACGAGTGGATCCCATGGTTCAGTGATCGGCGTGATGCCCGGCCGGACCAGTGGTGGATCGCCTGGCTCGATGACAAGCCAGTCGGGCTGTGCATGCTCGATGATTCCCGGGCAGATCGAGGAGCCGGGCACGTGCGCATCCTGGGCGTGATCCCTGAGGCGCGCGGGCGCGGGATCGCCTCGTGGCTGCTCCGGACCGCCTTTGCCCGAGCAGCCCGCGAGGGCCGCACCGCGATGACCCTGACCGTGGACAGCGACAACACCACCGGGGCCACCGCCCTCTACGAGCGAGCAGGAATGAGGCCCGAGCGGGTGATCATCCTGTTCCGGCGCCCCATGCCCTGAGATCGGCCTCCAGGTGAAGGGAGGGCCGCGTGCATCGACCGGCTGTAGAGGGATCCTGGCGGGGATCTGTTACTACTGTTTCTCATGTGTCGTCTCGTTACCGTTCCGTTATTCGGACGCGGGTTTGACCCGTCCCCGACCGGTCATGGCAGGGTCAGAGGGTCGCTCGGCAAAAGGAGGCAACCGCCTCCGACGAGCGGCCCGCCGAATCGGCAAGCCTCGACCGGGGGCACCACGACCCGGAGACGAGGGGCGCCGTACCGGGGACCCACGTCAGGGCCCACGCCCTGACGAGACGGACGCGACTGCCGGTCGCGGCCGGGAGGGCATGGCCCTCCTGGGGCGAATCCCGTGTGCTCCGGCACGCGGGTAGGGCGCTCTTCAGCCCGAGCCCGACAGCTCACCTGGGAGGCGGACGGAAGAGGGAGCGCATGCGCCGCACGATTCGCCGCACCACCCGCCTGACCACCGTCCTTCTCGCCCCGCTCCTCATGGCCTCGGCCGTTGCTGTCGCTGCACCCACGGCGACCGCTGCGCCCGTCGCGGCAGAGGAATCGGCCCGCGGAAGCATTCACGAAGAGGCCAGCCGCAAGGCGGCCGCGGACCACCGCAGGAAGGCACAGCGCGAGCGTCGTTCGCTTGCGTCCGGTGACCGGATTCGCGAGCAGGTCGTCCAACGCGCCCTCGCCCAGGTGGGCGACACCTACGGATCCGGCGGCGAAGGTCCGAATGTCTTTGACTGCTCGGGCCTTGTCGTGTACTCGTGGCGCGCTGTCGGCGTCTCGCTGACCCACTACAGCAGGGCGCAGTACGACGAGACCGAGCGCATCTCCATCAAGGACGCTCGCCCCGGGGACCTGGCCTTCTACTTTGAGAACGGCGCCCGCCACGTGGCGATTTACATCGGAGACGGCAAGGTCGTCCATGCCTCGGACTACGGCATCGGCGTCGTCAAAGGCGTCGTCAAGGGCACGCCGTGGACCAACACTCACTTCACCGGAATGGGTCGGGTAAAGATCCACCGTTAGACGGGCGTCAGTCCAGGCGACCCTGCGGGATGCCTGCCACGGCATCGGCCACCGCAGCCGACTCCTCGGGCGACAGCATCACTTCCGCCATGCCACCGCGGAGTTGCTTGATGTAGCTGCGCGACTCGCTGCGGGCATGCACTGAGGTGAGGACGAAGCCATTGCCGTGGTCGTCGATGAGGGCTGCGCTGAAGGACATGCGCCCGCCCATGTCGCCGAAGGCGTCGTAGCGGACCACTCCGACGTGGCGGACGGCCATCTGGAGCTCGCGTTGGGTCGAGCGGAGTTCGTTCGCCAGGAGGGCTACGTCGTCTCGCAGCCCCTCGACCTCCTCGGCCTTGCGTGCGACCACCTCCACAAAGGAGGCGCGGCCATCTGCCGCGGAGAGGACGGCGTACTGGGTCTTCATGCGGTTCGTCCGGAAAGCGAGGAGGACGGCGATCACCAGGGCCGCGAGGGCGATGACACCGACGACGATGACGCCCGTCTGCGCATCCCAGGTCACCTGAGCAGCCTAGTGGGGCCCCGGCGCCACCTCTCGCCACTACTCTCGGGGCGTGACGTGGGCGCTGGAGGCCGAGCTTGGGTCCTGGGAACCCGCGGCCCGAGTCGTGGCCTTCGCGATCGGGGTCCTCCTCCTTATCACGGCGGGGATGAGCATCGTGCGCACCATGGTTGTCCCGCGCATGTCCGTCTCCTGGCTCTTCGCCGTGGTCATCCGGACGACTGACGTCCTCTTCACGGGTCTCGCAAGGCTCATGCGCACCTACCGCGGTCGCGATCGTGTCCTTGCGTGGAGCGGACCTGTCGGCATCATCGCGGCGCTCGTGGTCTGGCTCATCTGCTTCCTGTGCGCATACGCGTTCATGATCTTCGGCGTCACCAACGTCAGCCTTGTTGACGGTTTCCTGCAGGCAGGCTCCGGCCTCCTCACGCTCGGGCTGGTCGGCACGCCAGGTGAGACTGTCACCATCCTTGACTTCTTCGCCGCAATGACCGGCCCCGCCGTGATCGCACTGCTCATCGGCTTCCTGCCGACCCTCTACCAGGCCTACCTCGCGCGGGAAAGCCGAGTTCTTCTCGATACGGGCCTTAGCGGCGCGCCCGAGTGGGGGCCGGAGTTCCTCGTGCGCGTGCACATGCTCGAGGGCGAGACGGACCTGCCCGAGATCTTCGCGCAGTGGACCCCCTGGGCGGCTCAGGTGCGGCTCACCCAGACGCTCTACCCGTCTCTGAATCGCTTCCGCTCGGCGGTGGGGACGAGAAACTGGCTCATTGCCTTGGTCGCCGCCCTGGATGCCGCAGCTATCCACAACGCGATACAAAAGGACGCGCCTGATCCCCGCACCGTCACGTTTATCCAGCAGGGCGCTCAGGCGATTCTCTCCATCGATGCCGCGGAAATAAGCGTCGACGGGCACATCGTCTTCCGCTCCAGGAAGCGTAGGCTGGACAGCACACTCAAAGTCTTCGGCGTATCGGAACGCGATGCCGCGAGTCCTCGAGGGCCCGGGATTGCGGACACCTACATGCCCAAGGCGATGCAAGCGGTCACCGAGGCGGCCACCCTCGACGGCATCCGCGCACAGCTCACACCTCCCGACAACGTCGACCTCGCCTACGGAACCCGGGAATCCACACTGAGTCGTGAGGAGTTCGACTCCGCACTCGACTACATAGCCTCGGCGGGCGTCACGATCGATCGCGACCGGGACGAGAGCTTTGAGATCTTCCGGCGCATTCGCGGACGTTACGAGTCTGCGGTGTACCACCTCGCGCAGCGGTTCTACCTCCCGCCGGGACCCTGGTCCGGGCCGCGCAAGCCCGCGACTCCGGTGATCTGGCCGACTCTGGCGGCGAAACTGCCGGAGTCGTGATCCTCGACCTCGCGACCGTCGGCCTCGCCTTCATCCTCATCTTCCCGGCCGAGCTGCCCGACAAGACCTTCATCGCCACCCTCGTCCTCTCCACCCGGTATCGACGACTCGCCGTATGGCTCGGAGTCGCGGTCGCCTTCGCCGTCCAGGCAGCCATCGCGGTCGCCGCGGGAGGGCTGCTCGCCCTGCTTCCCCAGCGCCTCGTCCTCGGCATCACCTTCCTCCTCTTCGTCGCGGGCGCCGTGCTCATGCTCGTGTCCGGGCTCAAGGCGCGCAGTGCCGAGATGGCGGAGGAGCACCATGAGGCTGAGGAATTCGAGGAGTCCGCGGCGCGCCACGCAGGCACGTCGACCTCGACCCTGCGCATCGCGATCACGAGCTTCATCGTGCTCTTCACGGCCGAGTGGGGCGACCTCTCGCAGCTGCTCACCGCGGGGCTGGCGGCGCGCACAGGCGAGCCCCTTTCTGTCTTCATCGGCGCCTGGCTCGCGCTCATCATCGTCGCGGGAATCGCCGTGCTTATCGGCGGCTGGCTTCAAAAGCGCGTCGCGCTGTGGCGGATTCGCCTCGTGTCGGCAGGCGTCCTCGCCGCACTCGCTGCCTGGACGCTCGTGGAGTTCATCCAGGCGTGAGTGCGTGCCCGGCTGGGCCGCTGGCAGGCAACGCCCATCTCCGAAATTGCCAGTTACACGACGCTAGCGGGCCAACAAGGTCGTGCAAGTGGCGAAAACCAGGCGGTCCGGGGGGTGGCTCGCGGCAGGCGACTACCTAACGCAGGGTGATCTGGCGGTTCCGCAGTCCGGCGCGGGCGCGACGCTCCTCCGAGGTGAGCGGAGCATCCACCGCCAGTGCAGCAGCAAGGCGCTCGCCGAAGTCGGCCGCGGCCACCTCGGCGTCTGCCGCGCTCGTGCCCTCAGTGAGCTCCCACACGGGCACGAGCAGGCCGTCAGCGCGGAAGGAGCCGACGAAACGGGATGGCACGCCCGCAAGCGCACTTCCTCCCGCAGCATGCAGCCGAGCAAGCGCATCCAGCAGCTTCTCCTCGGGCTCAGGTCGGACCCAGCGCAGGAAGACCTTGTCGCCCATCTGCACCCAGTACGCCGAATCGACCGATGTCAGGCGCACGGTCGGCATCACCTTGCTGTTGGCCCGCTCGAGGGAGTCGCGGACTCCGGGTGCGTCGACACTCGCCTCGTCGGCCATCCAGTAGTCGAAGTCCTCGTGGATCGTGACCTCGAGAGGGCCGTCGGCGATGAGGTCCTGTAGACGCGGGCCGGGGCCGGGCAGGCCCACCGGCGGAATCGGGGTGCCCGGCTCGCTCTCGAGCGCACGCAGCAGCGCATCTGCTGCATCGCGGCTCGGGTCACCGGAACCGGTGGTCACCTGCAGGGCGAGGTAGATGTCGCCGTTGTCACGCACCAGGGCGGGCCAGGCGAGAGGCAGGACCGTCGTGAGGATGACCCGGCGATCCGTGCCGTCCTTGAGCGTGAGGGGGGCGGTCGCCGCCGGCACGATCTCGCGGAAGGCGACCCAGTCGCACTCGCTCGTCAGTCCCTCGAAGGGCCGCGACACGTGAGCGACGGCCTCGCGGTTGCGCGCCTTGCCGTGGCAGGCCTTGTACCTCTTGCCCGAGCCGCAGGGGCAGGGTTCGCGCAGCCCGACGACGGGGATCTCCTCAGTCACGCGCCGACCCTATCTGCGAGCAGGACGCCGGGATTCATGATCCCCCGGGGATCCAGCGCTGACTTGATGCTGCGCATGGTGGCGATCTCCGCCGGCGACCTCGAGAACTCGAGGAAGTGCGCCTTGGCGCGCCCGATGCCGTGCTCCGCGGAGATGCTGCCGCCGAATTCGCGCACGGCCCCGAGCACGATCATATCGACAGCCTCGTCATCCGTGGCTGGGCCTGCGATCTCAACGTGGATGTTGCCGTCACCGATGTGGCCGAAGACGCCGAAGGCGATGACGCTCGGGTAGGCCTCCACTCGCTGGCGCAGCAACTCCGCACACTCGGCGAGATCGCGCAGGGGGATGGAGATGTCGAGCTTGTGCGCGGGCGGTGCACCCTGCTCCGCGGCGTACGCAGTGAAAACCTGCCCCTGCAGCTCGCGATAAGTCCACAGTCGAGCCCGCTCGGTGGCATCAAGTCCGACGACCGCATCGCGGTCGTCGAGCACCTCGGGGTCGAATCCCTCACCCTCGCCTCCGTCGGCGATCTCGAGGAGCAGGGTCAGTGGGTGGCGACGCTCGAGGGGCCAGGGCAGGCCCGACATGCGCATCGCGAGTTCTACACCCGTCCGGTCGGTCACCTCCGCGGCAAGCAGGGTGACGCCCGGGCAGACGGCGCTACGCATCAACCCCAGGGCTTCGTCGTACGTCGAGACGCCAAGAAGGGCGACGGAGGACGGCGCATGCGGGCGATGCAGTCGCAGGCGTACGGCGGTGACCACGCCAAGCGTGCCCTCACTGCCCGTGAGCAGCCCAGCGAGGTCGTAGCCGGTGTTGTCCTTAGGCAGTCCGGCGAGATGCTCGACGATGCTCCCATCGGGCAGCACGGCCTCGATACCGGCGACATGGGCGCGCGTCATGCCGTGCGCGATGACGCGAATGCCACCGGCATTGGTCGCGACGGTGCCACCCACGGTGGCGGAGTCGCGTGCGGCGAGATCGACGCCGTACTCCCATCCGCCCCGGGCGACGTAGCGATGCAGATCACCGAGGGTGACACCCGCACCGACAGTGACCTGGCCACTCGCATCGTCGATCGGATCCAGCCGCGTGAGTCGGCGCGTGGAGAGGATGACGGAGAGCTCTTCGCACCCGTTCCCAGGGACGGAGCCGCCCACGAGACCGGTGTTACCGCCCTGGGGGATGACGGGGACGCCGGCGGTGTGACAGGCGGCAAGGACCCCTGCGACCTCCTCGGTACTCCCGGGTCGGACGACTGCCAGAGCGGGGCCGGACCATCGGTGGGTCCAGTCTGTGGTGAAGGACTCCATCAGGACCGGATCCGCGAGCACCTGCTCCGCGCCGACGATGACGTCCAGTTCACTGAGAAGGTCGCTCACGAGTTCATCTTGCCCGACAGCGTCACGACTCTCATCTTCTTCGACAAGAGCCTCGCTCCGGTCATCGCCGGAATCGTGGCTGTCGCGCCCGCCAAGAAGTCCGGAAATCGGTTGACCTTCCCGGTCACGAACGTCAAAGGGCAATAGCGTCGAGCATGCGCTGCGATCAAGAGGTTCAAGATCGTAAACAAGAGCAAGAAGCAGCAGGTCTGGCGTGGCTTCCTTCACCTGACGGCCAACCCGGCCATCGTGGAGGCGCTCAACAGCTCGGCCGGCGCTGCCGTCTTCACGCCCGACATGGGAATTGGTCAGATCCGCGTAACGGTCAACATCAAGAAGTAGATCCAGAGGCGATCGTGGTGGGAGCCCGGGCACTTGCCCGGGCTCCCACAGCATTGCCCCGGGGCGCATAATCGACGTATGAGGCGACTCGCGGTCGTGGCCCTAACCCTGCTGACAACACTCGCTGCCGCCCCTGTGGTCACCGCCCAGGCTCTGCCGGTCACCTACCGCGTCAAGACACAGGATCCAGTCGTCTTCATCACCATCGACGACGGGATCGTCACACCCCGGGCGGCGCTCGACTATGTCGCCAAGCACCGGATACCTGTGACGAGCTTCCTCACCTCATCGCAGGTGGCTGACAGCAAGGTGCGCTACTTCGAGCGCATCTCACGCTGGGGCTCCGTGCAAAACCACACGACCGCGCATGCAAGTCTCGCGACCAGCAACGCCGAACTCATCAAGTCCCAGGTATGCCCCGCACAGACCGCCTTCCGGCGCACCTTCGGCACCAAGCCGTGGATGCTCCGCCCGCCTTACGGGGCCGGCCCCGACGGTCACGTCATGCACCAGGTCGCCAGACGCTGTCGCATCTCCGAGGTCGTCATGTGGGACACGGTCGTGGATCGGGGTCGGCTCACGTTTCGCTACGGGGACGGGCTGCAGCCCGGATCGGTGATCCTGCTGCACTACACGCCGAACCTCGCCTTGGACCTCAAGGTCGCCGTGAGCGCCGCGCGCGCGGGGGGCTTGCGCCCAGCGAGCCTTGCGGACTACCTGCGGGATCCCGGAGATCACGGCGAATTACCCTAGCCGGCTGTGGGAGAGTACTGAGACCATCACGCCTTCGGGCGTCACCATGCACTAGACCTATGGAGACTCAATGAAGTTGCGTCATGCACTCATCGCGACGGCTACCGCCGTCGCCCTGGTCGCGGCTCCCGCGATCGCAGCCGGTCCCGCCCAGGCCGCACCCGAGAAGGCAAGCGGGACCACGCTCGTCTCCTTCAAGAAGGAGTACGCCGGCATCATCAAGCTCATCAAGCCCCTCAAGCCCGCGAAGTTCATCGGGTCTGAGATGACCTTCCCCGTGGTCGGTGTCGACGGGGAGCTGGTCTTGCATAAGGGCGGCATCAAGATCGGCGAACTCAACCTGACTAACCCCGTCATCGACGTCAAGGCCAAGAAGAAGCGCGCGAAGGTCGCCTTCAGCGCGGGCGCGTCCGGAGTCCTAGTCTTCTACGCGAAGCACTTCAAGATCAAGGCTGACGGAGTCGACGGTCAGGTATGGCAGGGCAACCTCCACCTCGTCAAGGACCAGGGCACCGTGGACCTCATCAATGAGCAGCTCGGCGTAGACAGCCTCACGCCCGGCATGGGCCTCGGCCAGATCCGCGTCACTATCCGCAAGTAGCCATACGCACGTCACGCACGTGGGGCCCGGGCATCAGCCCGGGCCCCACGTCGCATGTGTCCTAGGACACGCCGTCCATGAGTCGCTTGATGCGCGGCACCACGGTGAGGAAGAGCCCGCCCAGGATCATGGTGCCGATACCGCAGGCCACGAAGTAGCCCGCCCAGCCCAACACGTCGATGAGCCTGACGAGCTGGCCGCCGATCGAGTCACCCACGGCCGTCGCGAGGAACCACACGGCAAGCATCTGACCGAGAAGGCCAGCGGGAGCCAACTTGGTCGTCACCGACAAGCCGTTGGGAGAGAGCAGCAGCTCCGACCATGTCTGCACGAGGAAGACCGACACGATCCACCAGATGGCCGACTTCTCGCCATCCGCGGACTGCAGGGCAGCCGGCACCATGATGAGGAAGCTGATCCCGACGCCGAAGATCGCCATGGCGAACTTGATGGGAGTCGACGGCGCTCGCGATCCCAGCTTGGTCCACAGAACCGCGAAGATCGGCGCGAAGATGATGATGAAGACCGGGTTGATCGACTGGATCCAGCTGATGGGCACCGTAAAGGCGCCAGCATCCATGTTCGTGAACTTCTCGGCGAACTCATTGATCGTCGACCCGCCCTGGTCGTAGATCGCCCAGAAGACAACCGCCGCAAGGAAGAGGTAGAAGAAGGCCCAGAGCCGATCCCGATCCACGGGTGTGAGTTGCGGCTGCTTGAAGAGTCTCCAGAAGTAGATGACCGCGATAGCGATCACAACGATCGTGAAGAGCACGGTGATATCGGCAATTCCCAGGCCCAGGACTCCCAGGGCCACGAAGAGCACGATCGCGATGACGACAATGCCGACCAGCCCCTGAATGCCCGCCCGGCGGCGCTCGGGAGGAGTCGCCGGATTGGGCACCGCCACACCCACCGAGCCGAGCCCCTTCCACCCCACCATGTACTGCGCGAGGCCGATGAGCATGCCCACACCAGCCACGGCGAAGCCGAGGTGCCAGTTGATGTCCTCGCCCAGGTAGCCCACGATGAGCGGCGCGATGAGCGCCCCGAGATTGATGCCCATGTAGAAGATCGAGAAGCCGCCATCGCGTCGCGTGTCGTCCAGCGCATAGAGACCACCCACCATGGCACTCACGCTTGGCTTCAACAGACCCGTGCCGATCGCGATGACGAGGAGCCCTGTCCAGAACAGCGCTTCGATCGGCACCGCCATGACGAAGTGGCCGGCCGCGATGACGACGCCTCCGAAGAGCACCGCTCGCCGCGGGCCGGTGAGCCGATCGGCGACCCAGCCACCCAGCAGGGGCAGCAGGTAGATGAGGGACACATAGGTGCCGTAGATCGCCGCCGCATCCGCATCGGAGAAGCCCAGTCCACCACCGGGTGGTGACGCGCCATCGGGCGGCGTAATGAGGTAGAGCACGAGGATCGCGCGCATGCCGTAGTAGGAGAAGCGCTCCCACATTTCGGTGAAGAAGAGCGTGGCAAGTGCACGGGGCTGGCCGAAGAAGGTCTTCTCGCCCAGCGGGAGACTCATGCGGCGCCCTTGAGGGGACGCCACCACTGCGGATGGTCGCGGTACCACGCGATGGTCGTGTCGATGGCCTCGTCGAAGCTGCGAGTGGGCGCATATCCGAGCGCGCGCAGCCGTGAATCATCGACGCTGTAGCGGCGATCGTGGCCGAGACGGTCGGGCACGTAGTCCACCCACTCATCCCAGGCGCAGCCCATGTGCTCGAGGATGCGCTCGGTGAGTTGGCGATTGGTGAGCTCGACTCCCCCGCCGATGTTGTACGCCGCTCCCGGCTCCCCGCGCTCCACCACCATCTGGATCCCGCGGACGTGGTCGTCGACATGCAGCCAGTCGCGAACATTGAGCCCGTCACCGTAGAGCGGCACCTTGATTCCGTCGATGAGGTTGGTGACGAAGAGCGGGATGACCTTCTCGGGGAATTGATGCGGGCCGTAGTTGTTGGAACAGCGTGTACTCGACACGTTCATGCCGTAGGTGCGGTGGTACGCGCGGACCAGCAGTTCAGCCGCCGCCTTCGACGCGGCGTAGGGGGAGTTGGGCAGAAGGGGCGAGTCCTCGGTCCACGACCCTGAGTCGATGGAGCCGTAGACCTCGTCGGTGCCGATGTGCACTACCCGAGGCGTGGCATGCCGCCGGCACGCATCCAGCAACGCCTGCGTCCCCACGACGTTCGTTACGACGAAGTCCTGCGGTCCCGCGATCGACCGATCGACGTGCGTCTCGGCCGCGAAGTTGACCACCACGTCATGGTCGGGCACCACCTGGTCGAGAGCCGCACCATCGCAGATGTCGCCCTGGACGAACGAGTAGCGGGTGTCCTCCGCAACGGCCGCGAGATTCGCCAGGTTGCCGGCGTAGGTGAGCTTGTCGAGCACGGTCACGCCGGTAACCTCGGCACCGAGGCTGCCCTCCAGCAGGCTGCGCACATAGTGCGAGCCGATGAAGCCCGCTCCCCCGGTGACTAGGTATCTCACCCGCGCATCCTACGGACGGGTGAGCGCCCTAAGGGCTGATTCGGACGACCCCGGTGAGCGTGCGCGTCGACGAGGCCGAGGAATATGCCGTGACCGTCACCGAGTAGGAGCCGGCGAAGGGAAGCATCCCCTTGGCCCGACCCTTCGCCAGCGACCATGTGAAGGGCTCAGGGATTCCCGGCAGGCGCCAGACCACCTGTCCGATCGCATTGCGGAGGTCACCGCGCAGTCGGAGTGTACGCGTGCCCACACGCGTCCCGGACATCCCCACAGACTCGCCTGAGAGACGCACGATCGTCGCCGACGACGGCGGGTCCGAGAGGCGCACGGAGAATCCGATGGAGTTGGCGATGACGTGACCGTCCGCGCTCGTCACCCGGTAGACGAGTGCGTAGCGCCCCCCATTGATGGAACGCACCGGTGCTGTCACCGAAGAGCCGGACACGCGTGCGGGCCCCGACAGCGTGGCACCGGACGACGTGAGCACACGTAGGGCCGAGCTTGTGCCGCTCACCGACTCGTTGAAGGTGAGTCGGGCGGTCGTCAGCGAATTCACGACCAAGCCCTCAGCCGGTGAGCTGGCGATCACGCGCGCATGGGCCCATGCAGGGCTTGCCGACAACGTGGAGAGTGCGGTGGTGGCGGCCAGCATGCTGGCCGCCACCACCCACCGTCGCGACACTAGTGACCGCCGCCGGAGGCCGGACCGACATCCACCGTGGGTACGTCGGCGCCGATCCATGCCACCTTGCCCTTGAGACAGGTCTGGACCGTGGGGAGACGGACCTCGCCCTCCGTTGTCGGCCACTTCACCGAGATCCCGAAATCGGCGAACTGATCGTCGGGGAGTGGATCCCCGGTGGCGTTCCAAATGACCTGACGTGAACCGTTAGCCCTGGTGACGACCTTGGCCTTCCAGCCACCGATCATCTGGGCTTTGGCTGACCCGAATGACGCGGGCAGCGTGACCATGACGCGCTTCGTGGGCGAGCCGTCGCAGCCATGGGGGATGCGCATCCAAAGAGCGCCGTATCCGCCCGCAGTGGCCTTTCCTCCGTAGAGCTGGACAGATGCATGGGCAGATGCCGGTGATGCTGCGATGAGACCCGCTCCGGCGATGAGTGCGGCCGAAGCGGACGCCGCGATGACGCGGCGGAGCGAACGAGCAAGCATGATGGAACCTTTCGTGAGGGCGCGCGATCGCGCGCGAAATAGGGACCGATAACTCGGCGTACTGCGGACTAGACGCAGTACGCCGGCGGTCCCCTCCTCACGAGGTTGTGGATGAGCACGACCGGGATCCGCGGCGCGGCTGGTCGGTCGAAGAGCGAGGTCGGCGCGACGGATACGACAGGGCGGCAAGCGAAGGCGGGAGGACGAAGAGTGCCGCCCAGGATCGCCGCCGCCGCACTCAAGAGCCAGTCAGCATGCACGAGGAGCACCGCCAGCACCCCTGCTGCCACGAGGTGTGCCAGCACCATCCCCGGTGACGGAATCAGCCCACTGAAATCACGTGCCACGAGCACCGATGCAGATGGCCCGTGATGCAGGGCGTGGGTGGGCACCCCGGAGCCGACAGCAGGAAGCGCGAACCAGGCGAGCCAGGCGTGCAGCGCGAATTGGCCGACCACCATGGTGCCGAGCGCGCGGGCCCAGCTCAGCCGTCGTGCACTCACCGGCAGGCACAGTCCGGCGAGGATCACCGCGGTCGGGACCAGGAGCATCCCCGACGGAGGATGTTCGTGGGTCGCGTGGGCGGCCGCGGTCACCAGGGTGATGACGGTGCTCAAGGCAAGGGCACGCAGTGCCATCGGACCCTGTGTCATCCCACTCTGTTTCATCGCACCCTGAGCCATCGCACGGTGTTGAGGGGCACCGCCGAGCATGGCGCGACTCTATCCCCCTTCGCGACGGGTTCGAAGGCGAAACTAGAAACTAAGCGAGACCCTGTGCCCGCGCCGCATCCCACAGCCCCTCGCGGGCGTCCGGGTGGGCGGCGTTTTCGATGAGGGAGCGGGCTTGGTCGCGTTCGCTCAGCCCGACGACGGGTGCCACACCCTGCTCCGTCACGACGTAGCTGTGCTGGAACGACGTCACGGGCTCCTCCAGACGCGGCACGATGGTCGACACCTGCGCCTTCGGATGCCACGAGGGCAGGGCGACGTAGCTCGCGCCGCCGCGGGAGTGGAGCGCGCCGTCGATGAAGTCGACGGATCCGCCGAAGCCGCTATAGATGCGCCCCTTCATACGACTGGCATTGGCCTGATCGAAGAGGTCGACCTGGAGCGCGGAGTTGACGCTGGTCATCTGCCGCTGGCGCGCAATGCGCCCGGGGTCGTTGGTCGTCTCCGTGCGCAGCATGCGCACGCGGTGATTGAGGTGCACGAAGTCGTAGAGGTCACGCGAGCCGAAGAGGAAGGATGCGGTCAGCGGGATCTGGGAGTCCAGTACGCCCCGGTGCTCCAGCGCGAGGACGCCGTCGGAGAACATCTCCGACCAAATGCGCAGGCCCCGGCGCTCTACGAGCCGCTGCAGCACGGCATCCGGGACCCCACCGATGCCGAGCTGCAGCGTGGAGCCGTCGAGCACCTGCGCGGCGATGAGGTCACCGATCTGCTGCGAGATGTCCGAGGGCTCCCACAGAGCGGCCTCCGAGATGGGTTCGTCCACCTCGACCAGATAGTCGATCTCGGTGTCGTAGAGCTGACCGTCGCCGTAGGTGTAGGGCATCTGCGGATTCGCCTGCACGATCACGGGTACACCCAGCGCACGTGCCGCTTCGATCGCCGCGGGCATGACGTTGACCTCGATTCCGAGGCTCACGGTGTCGTAGCGAGGGGCGGACGCGTGGACGATCACGGCATCCGGCCGCAGCAGGCCCCGATAGAGCACGGGCACGAGGCTCAGCCGACTCGGGATGTAGCGCAGGCGCGGCGAGTGGCGCATCGCGGGCCCGACGAAGCACGTCTCGTAGGTCACGCCCTCGCGATCCGGGATGCCCGGCTGGGCGTTGAGCATGTGCAGTGTGTATTCGGGTACTTGCTCGTCGACGACGCGCAGCAGGGTGTGCGGGGTGGCGAAGTTGCCCGAGGAGATGATGCGCGGGTTGGGCGGCAGGTGAGCCAGGACGGTCTTGAGTTGCTCGACGGTGATGCGCTTCACGGGACCAGTCTCCTCCGGGCTACACGCCCGCTAGAGGGTCAGGTCCTCGCTGAGCACCTGTTCCTGGAGGGACATGCGCAGCGGATCGAGTCGCAGGATGGCGGGTGGTGCACCCAGGACGTCGGGCAACTCAGTCATCAACTGCGCGAAGCCCTCAGCCGCACGATGCTCATTCTGCGCCTCGTCGTCATGGAAGATCTCGTAGAGCCACACGACATTGGCATCGTCGGGATCCAGGTGCACGATGAAGAGCTCCGTGCCCGGCTCCTCATCAAGTCCATCGCTGTAGCGGTGCAGCGCATCCAGCAGAGCGGGGCGTCGCCCCTCCTCCGCGGTGAGCCGTACGAGCATCCCTCGGCGACCAGGGGTGAGCGACTGGCGAAGCTGCATGCCTCGACCCTACGTCGCCGGGAGCAGTCCCACCTCTCGCAGCCACGCCGCAGTCCGCTCGCGTCCCTCGGCAAGGGTGACCCAAGGCCGCCAGCCGAGCCCTCGGAGCCTCCATGTGTCGTAGGCGCCGTGCCGGCGTAGGTACCTGATCGACTGGCGGTCAAGGTCGAGGCGCCGCCGCAGGCCCTCAGGAAGCGCGGCCGCCAGGACGCCGACTGTCGGCTCCGCCAGCCACCCCGGCACAGTCGGGGCGAAGCGCAGGCCAAGCAGATCGGCGTAGTAACCGTAGAACTCCTTCGCCGGCGTCGCGACACCATCGGTCGCCGTGACGGGTACGCCGCTCCACTCATCTCCTGCATCCACCACGGCCTCGATGGCATCCACGAGATTGTCGATGTAGACGTGGTTGATTGCCGATGGCGAGACGTAGAGGAAGGTGCGCTCACGCATGTGCTGCACTGGTCGCACGATCCACGGGGTCGAGAAGGGGCCGTAGACATCTCCAGGCCGAATGATGTGGACGGCGAACTCGCCAGGACTATCGAGGTCGCGCAGGAGGTGCTCCGCGCGGATCTTGGTAGCGCAGTAGGGATTGGCCGCGTGGTTGAGGGGGCCGTCCTCGGCCACGCCGTGCGGGAAGTCGAAGCCGTGCACCATGACACTCGACAGGTGCACAAAGGAGCGCGCGCCGGCATCGCGGGCGGCGAGCGCCGCCCATCGGGGCGACTGAGCATTGACGCGGTCGAAGTCACCCCAGTCACCTGATTCCGCGACGATGGCCGCGGTGTGGATGACGATGTCCGCGCCCGCAACGAGGCGCCTTAGGTCGGCCGGGCGTGTGACGTCACCCGTCACGTACTCCACGCGCGGGTCGGCATCAGGCGTCAGCGGATCGAAGGGATCCGGGATTCGACGGTCGAGTCCCCGCACCGTCGCACCGGCATCGGCGTAGCGCCGCGCGATGGCATCACCGATGAAGCCGGAGACTCCTGTGACCGCGACCGTGGTCATCAGCTGAAGGGTGGGCGATCGTCGAGGCGCACGGATGCGCGGCCGGCGGTGCGCCACAGGCGTGCGGTGGCGTCTCGGTCCTCAGGAGTGACGAGGTTGCCCATGACGCGCAGCGCGATGGTCATGAGGATCTGCGAACGCATGCCAATCGGACCGAGTGTCGGGAGCAGCCCCGGCACCGTGATGAGACCCGCGAGTCGGCGCGCGATGGAGAAGGCCTCGCCGTATCTCTCGCGCAGCAAGCCGGGCCAGATCGTCGAGAGGTCATAGCTCGGCCCGCGCGAGGTGATGACCTGCGCGGCGAGATGCCCCGTCTCGAGCCCGTAGTCGATCCCCTCGCCATTGAGTGGATTCACGCAGCCGGCCGCGTCGCCGATGAGCAGCCAGTTGGGTCCCGAGACGCCACTCACCGCGCCACCCATGGGGAGCAGTGCCGACCAGGGGGCACGCACGTCATCGTGGAGCTCCCAGTCGTCTCGCTGGGTGTCGGCGTAGTAGTTGAGCAGCGAGCGGAGGTTGACGTCGGCCGGTCGCTGCGCGGTGGCAAGTGTGCCCACGCCGATGTTCACCTCGCCATCGCCGAGGGGGAAGATCCAGCCGTATCCTGAGAGGATGCGATCGTCCTCTCCGCGCAGCTCGAGGTGCGAGGAGATCCACTCGTCATCGCTGCGGCCGGACTTGATGTAGCCGCGCGCGGCTACGCCGTACGCCGTGTCGCGATGCCACTCGCGGCCGAGCACGCGGCCGAGTTGCGAGCGAGCCCCATCGGCGACGATCAGTCTGCGGCAGGCGATCTCGCGCACGCCGTCGCTCGTCTTGACGGTGACAGCGGTGACCCGATCGCCGTCGCGGGTGACATCGACAGCGCGAGCGCCCTCGATGGCCTGGGCACCCGCATCCAGGGCGACCTGGCGGATGGCGGCGTCGAGCTCCAGGCGCGGTGCTGCACCGCCATAGTCGGGGAGGTTGCCTCCCGGCCAGGGGAGGTAGAGCAGTTGATCGAAGCCGGCCGCGCGCAGCCCGCGATTACGCGCGCGGCCCTCGAGCCAAGGTCCGAGGCCGAGCGCCGTGAGCTCGGCAATAGCGCGCGGGGTGAGGCCGTCGCCGCAGGGCTTGTCGCGGGGGAACTCCTCGGCATCGAGGAGCACGGTGTCGAGGCCTGCGCGGGCGCACCATGCCGCGGCCGCCGAGCCAGCTGGCCCGGCGCCGACGGCAAGGACATCCGCGGTGGTCACGGCCCTATCGTCCCGCGGGACAGCGGCCTCGGCGACCCGAGGGGTCTAGCCGCCGATGGGGTAGTTGCCGGTGAGGAAGAGGCCGCCGCTGAAGATCACTCCGACGACGACGAGAACCCAGGTCACGATGAGGAGGATCTTGGCGGTGTTGGCCGCCGAGTAAGCACCCGCGACATCGCCTGCGGCGTAGAGATTCTTGGCCTTGTTGTTCTGGACGATCGCGATGATCCCGGTGATGAGCCCAATGCACGACGTGCAGGCGCTCAGGATGGTGCCGATGATGGCGAGGGCGGTGTAGTCCTTCGGGGGGCCTGCGGGGATCGACATGTCAGACACGGGGGCTCCGGGGTTCGACGGGATAAGACGGTTAAACCCTAGGAGGGTGTGCCCGCTTAGGGGGCCGAATGCGAGAAGTCGTATGTGCCGGCCTCGCCTCAACCCCGGTGCACGCTTACAGTGAACGGGTGAAGCGGGCCGTCATCGTCGCCGGGCTCACCGCCCTGTCGCTCACCGCCTGCGGAAGTTCCGCCTCGACCCTGTCCCCGGCGGACAACATCGCGATCGACTGCCCGGCCGCGGCCCAGGCCATCGCCGACTACTCCCTGGCCTTCCGCGACATGGCCAACGCCCTTGAGGCCTCCGATGCCGGAACCGCCGGGCCGGCGGCCGCAGAGTTCGGCCTCTCCGCCCGAGCCATCGTCGATCAGCTCCCCGGCCTGCCACAGGAGGCCCAGGGATTCGTGGCCGTCTCCCAGCGCTTCGCCGACCGCGTTCGCGATGTCATCAGCGGCAACGGCGACCTGCCGCCGCTGGGCTTGGAGGCCGAGACCCAGTTCGGCGATCCCGCCTTCATCGAGAGCGTCGACGTGGTCGAGGGATTCTTCTCCAACAATTGCCCCACGACCATCATCCCGACACCGACACCCACGCCTTCCTGATCATCAGGCATGCAGCGCAGCTGCGAGCGCGCTGATCTGGCGATCGATCGCCGTGCGGGCAATACGCGATTCGGGCAAGAGACCATCGAAGCCGTGCACGCTTCCCGGCACCAGGTCGAGTCCCACGGACACTCCGGCATCCGCCAGGCGTCGCGCATAGTCGAGAGCCTCATCACGCAGCACGTCGTGCTCCGCGACGGTGAGGTGCGCGGGAGCGACACCGCGCAGGTCATCGGCGAGTGCGGGTACGGCGTACCGCAGCTCTGGTGACTCTGGGTCAGCACCTCCAAGGTAGTGCTCCCACATCGCGATCACGGCCTCATGGGTGAGTGTCGGTGAGTAGCCCCGCATGGAGTGACGCGTATCGGTCGTGGCAGGGGCACGCGAGTCCAGCGCCGGGCAGCTCAGTGACTGCAGCGCCAAGCGCCTGCCGATGTCTCGTGCATGGAGGGCAAGGCCCGCGGCCAGGCAGGCTCCTGCGCTCGAGCCGTGCACGGCGACGCGCTGCGGGTCCACTCCGGGGACATTCGCGAGGCCCGCGAGTGCGGCACGCGCGGCATCACGGGCGACAGGTGCTCGGTGCTCAGGTGCACGCGGATAGGCGAGGCTCACCGTGCAGATGCCGTGCTCCGCCGCGAGGGGTACGGCAATCCGCTCAGCTCCGAGCGGCCCTCCGACAATGAAGGCGCCCCCGTGAAAAGCGAGGACCACGGGAAGCGGATCCTCGATGTTGCGTGGACGCCACATCAGCGCTTCGATACCGGCGATCGTGATCGGCTCCATCTGCACGTCGTCGCGCGGCCATCGCGGAGCGGGCCCGCCGTGCTCCGCCATGTAGCGGTCCGTCATCGCGCGCACCGCCGCGACATCGTGGTAGTCAATGTCGGGTGCGGGGTAGGCAGCAAGCCAGGCTGCGATCTCGGAATTGACAGCGCCTGCCATCCCAGCAGGATGGCAGGCGCAGTCGGACGCTGTGGATCAGGCGGCGAGGGCTACCCCGCGGCGCACCCGGCCGGAGACGGCGCAGGCGATGAGGCTGAAGGCGCGCTCACGGGCCACGATCGGCTCCGAGGGGTCCACGAGGACCTCGGTGAGGACCGGGCTGAGGCCGATGACCTCGGCGGTCTCAGCGAGCACGTTGAGGTCGGCGGCGGGCGCGGCGGCGAGGCCGGACTCCGCGACGCGGCGGGCCAGGCCCTCGAGAGAGGTGCGGGTGAGGGTCATGACTACTCCTTTAAGTGCTGATCTGCATCGGGGGAAGTGCCGATGTCTTGAGAGTAGGTCGCGGATTACATCACGTAAAGCGATGAATTCTCATCGTGTCGATCGAATATGCTTATCGAATGGTCTTCGGCCCTCCGCGCTATGAGGTGCGCCACCTCGAGGCGCTTCGCGCCGTCGCGGAGGAGGGGACCTTCCGTGGCGCCGCCGACATCCTCGGCTACTCCCAGGCGGCGATCAGCCAGCAGATCGCGGGCCTGGAGTCCCTGGTGGGCAGCCCGGTCTTCGAACGTCCCGGCGGTCCAAAGCCGGTCATCCTCACCCCTGTCGGTCGAGCCCTGCTCGCACACGCCGAGGTCATCCTCGATCGCCTTGATGCCGCACGCGAAGAGATCGCTGACATTGCGGCCGGCACCGGCGGCCGGCTCATCATCGGCACCTTCCAGAGCGTCGCCGTCGAGCTTCTGCCCGACATCGTCGGACGCGTGCGGCGCGAGATCCCGGGCCTCATCATGCGCGCGATCGAGGAGGATGAGAATTCAGAGCTCATCGAGCGCTTCCACTCCGGCGATATCGACGTAGCCTTCGTCGCCGGTCCCGTCTTCGACACATCGGTCGAACTCATCGACCTCGGCACGGATCCTTTCGTCGCCGTGCTCCCTCGACGTGATCCCTATCTCGGTGCGACATCGATCACCATGCGCGAGATCGCCGAGCTCGGTCTCATTGGCGAGCATGTCGGCACGACGCAGGACTACATCGATCAGCACATCCGCGACGCGGGTGTCACAGCCCCCTACGCCTTCCGCACCAATGACAACGGCGCCAAGCAGGCCATGGTGCGCAACGGCATGGGGGCGGCGATCATGCCGCAGCTCGCGGTGGACCTCGACGACCCCGAGGTCGTCGTGCTGCCCACGGTGCCCCCCATCGCCCCGCGCTCAATCCTGCTGGCTGTGCCCCCCGCTCAGCGGCGTACCCCCGCGGTCGATCGTTTCCTCGATATCGCGCGCGACGTCGCCGCCGAGCGACTCAGCCCTCCCGCGGGCTAGGGTCGACCTAGACCGTTTCCGCCACTTATCGCGACTTCCTTGCACGCCAAAGTCGACATAGGTGGCAAGAAGTCAGGGGGAGTCATGCGTCGTCGTACGACCGCACTGGTCCTCGCACTCTCGGCCGGTCTCGGCCTCAGCGCCTTGGTTGCGCCACCTGCGAGTGCCCAGGAGCGCTCGGTCCTGTCGATGCTGCGATCCCTCACCGTGGCGCCGGAGCGTCCCGCGGGCTACGACCGCGAGCTCTTCCCGCACTGGGACTACGTCGGTGGCGACTGCGACGTGCGCGACCTGGTCCTCATCAGTGAGGCTCGGAGCGGACCCAGCACCGGTCGCTCATGCCCGGTCGGCTCAGGACGCTGGTTCTCTGAGTTCGATGGCGTCACCGTGCGCGATCCCTCGCTACTGGATGTCGACCACATGGTGCCGCTGGCGGAGGCCTGGGGATCAGGCGCACGGCGATGGACGACCGAGGTGCGCGAAGCATTCGCCAACGATCGCGGGTACGCCGGATCGCTCATTGCCGTCACCGCATCGAGCAATCGCTCGAAGGGTGACCAGGACCCCGCGGAGTGGCTGCCCCCGCGCACGGCGTATAGCTGCACCTACGTAAGCGAGTGGATCGCGGTGAAGTGGCGGTGGCGGATCACCGTCGACGCCACCGAGCAGGCGGCGCTGCGCGTGCAGGTCAACGCCTGCGGGAATCCTCGGATCCAAGCCCCCGCCCGCGCGCGCTAATCAACCTGGTCGAACTTCCGGAAGCCGAAGTAGTAGACGTAGACGACAGCGAGCACGGGACCGACCGTGATCATGAGGAAGGGCACGACGCCGCCGGTGCCGGCGCGGATGTATGCCAGCGCGGTGAGCACGACTGCGATGCCGATGATGACGGCGAGGGCGGCGAAGACGTAGCGCTGCGGGGCTCGGGCAGACCACGGCACCGGGACGGTTTCTGGGGTGGACGGATCGGCCATGGGCCGAGCGTGGCACATCCGAGTGTCCCGGGCGACCTCAAAAGGGGATCTCGGAGTCGACCTCGAGCGTGACGGACTCGGCGTAGGCGAGTAGCGACATGCGCGGTCGCTCGTCTCCCCCGGAATCGCCGTCGGCCACGTCGTCCGTCTCAGAGGCGCGACCCCGATAGGCCTCGCACCAGCGCGACACCGGGCACCAGGAGCAGTGACGGCCGACGTGGGGCTCCGCTGGGGTGTAGAGGATCGTGTCGATGGCCTCAGCGATGGTCGCGCGCGCGATGAGCACGGCCTCGGCATCCGAAGTGTCGAATCCGCGCAGCTCATGACCGTCGGTCCGCAGGATCTCCACCTCGACCCGCGCGGGATGCGGGGTCGCTGCCACCTCACCTGTGACGGGATCGAGCCCGTCAGCAAGCAGGCAGAGGGTCACTGCCACCTGCGGATAGCGCTCGAAGACCTCGGCGGCCGTCTGAGGCATGTCACCCTGCACACCGACGCTCTTGGTTTCGCGCACGAGATAGCCGGCGGTGGTCTCCACCACGAGGTCAGCGCGCGTGCTCATGACGACATCGACATCGGTGTCCCACGCCGTGAGCGACTGCTCGGGGTAGGCAGCGACCACATCTCCCCGATGGAGAGGACATGCGCTCACATGCTGGAGCAGGAAGGGTCGCAGGGCGGCGTAGGTCGACTCATCCCAGCCGAGGAGCCCGGCCACCTCACCCAGTCCCTCGCCGGGCAGCGGCAGATCCTCGGCGGTGCAAGGCACAAGGCGCGCATGAGCATGCTCGAGCCAGGAGTGCAGGTGCGTGCCGCGCACCATCGCCTCGGTGGTCTCGCGACGAGCCCGGGGCAGCGAGAGCTCCCGCTCCAGGTGGATCTGCCAAGTGCAGGTGCGCGCCGTCGTCAGGTCACCGGGGCTGAGCGCGCGCGTCCAGAGCGCGGGCCCGGCGACGCCGAGCACACCAGGCATGCGGGCCACGCCGGGGCACTCATAGCGGACGGGACACGACGCGCAGCGCGCTCCAGGATTGAAGGCACCGCCTCCAAGCACCTGGATGCGCTCGGAGACCACGCCGCCGAATCGCTCGCGCGCCTCCTCCGCGCTCAAATCGAGCAGGAGAGCGTCTGATGCATCAAGCATGCCGATCTCGCGCACGCGCACACGCTGCGCCGGGCCCGGCTGTGACGTGGCGGCTGGCCAGCGCTCGCGCCAAAGGCTGCCCTCCTGCTTCATGACGGCGTCCGCGGCGACGCGGGCATAGACGGCGAGGTACGCCGGCTCGCGGTGGCGCGTGCCCGCCTGCTCCCAGGTGAGGACGTGGTACTCGCGCTCGGCACCGTCTCGACTCACATGCAGGAGTCCCCACGCGGACCACTCGACGCGCACGTCGGTCTGGCCCGGCGGAGCGGCAAAGCCGCCCCTGTCGGGCTCGTCCGCGGCGAAGAACTCGCGAACGACGGTCTCGTCGGCGAGTTGAGATGTGTCCCGCAGGCGCGCGACCGCGATGAGGTAGCCCTGCAGCGCTTCCCGGGCGACAGTGCGCGCCGCCTCGGCCACATCCCCCGCAGAGGTGGCGCACACCTGATCGAGCGCGACCTCGGGATCGGTGCCGGAGGCGAGGACGGCGTAGGCCGCATCGCGCGCCAGGCCGAGTGCAAACGAGTGGAAGGGGGGATAGGTCGGTCGCACAGAAGAGTCGCGATCGACCTGCAGGGTCGGGCGCGCCTTGACGGCGATCTGCGTCGGGCACTCCCAGCGCTCCTCGCCACGCACGTGCGCCGCGCTCACGCGGATAAGTCGGTCACGGACGACGACTCGCCAGGGCGGAGTCCA
>JBIKKK010000235.1:0-3008 GCA_044360385.1 Candidatus Nanopelagicales bacterium | reverse complement strand
CCCGTCATTCAGCCAAGCATCACGGAGACGTCACCGGCGCGGCCTACGGTGGCGCTGTGCCGGACACCGCCCCTGCTCCCGCGCATCAGGTGACTCTGTCGCGCAACGCTCGCTTCATGTTGCCCACGTGCACATGCGGCTGGATCGGCACGGCTCGCCTCACCGAGGCCGCCGCGCGCGAGGAGGCGCGCGACCACGCGCTGCTCTTCGCCGACTCGGATGTCAGCGTGGATCAGATTCGAGTGCTCGCCTCAACCGAGCCTGCTGACGCAGACCCAGACGCCTGAAGATCGGCGCAGCCCGCAACACCACATCAGGCACCATCCCGATGACACGCACCTGAGCCCCGCGCCAGTGGGGCACGCTCACCACACGGCGAGGCTTGCGCAGGGCACGCGCGGTGGCCGCCGCGACCTCCTCGGCGGTCACGGGACGCAGGCCTGTGAAGGTCATCGCCACAGCGGGATCGTCGATCACGTCGGTGATCATCGGCGTGAGCATGCCGTCGGGGCACATCACGGTGAAGCGGATACCCGTCACCCCCTGGGCCCGAAGTTCGCCTTCGAGGCCGAGGGTGAAGGAGAGCACGCCCGCTTTGGTCGCGGCGTAGACGCACTCCCCGGGCACCGGCACCCACGAGGCGAGCGACCCAACGTTGATGATGTGACCGCGGCCGCGGCCGCCCTCGGCTTCACGCATGACCTCGACGGCTGCCCGCGTGCCGTGCATGACTCCGAGGAGATTGACGGCGACGACGGACTCGATCATGTCGTCTGACTGGGTGGCCGCATCTCCCGCGCCCAGGACACCAGCGTTGTTGATCCACACATCCGGCTGCACGGCGCGCGCAAGTGCGCGACAGGCTTCGGCATCGCGGACGTCCAGATGCACATCGCCACCCGAGATATCCGTGGCGGTGACGTCGTAGCCGTCCGTGCGGAGCCGCGTGGCAATGGCAGCGCCGAGCCCGCGGCCCGCGCCGGTGACGACAGCACGCGGCCTGACTTCACCGGGCATCAGACGGCCGCCGTAACACCCTTGCCGAGTACGATGATGCCGCCCTGGCTCACGGTGTAGAGCTCGCGGTCGCGCTCGATGTCGACACCAATCTGGGCACCATCGGGGACGACGACGTTCTTGTCGAGGATCGCGTGGCGGATCACGGCGTTGCGGCCGATGCGCACCCCCGGGAGAATCACCGAGCCCTCGATGTAGGCACCGGCCTGCACCTGGACGTCGAAGGCGACGACCGAGCCCCGCACATGCGCACCGGAGATGATCGAGCCGGTGCCCACCATGGACTCGTGCGCATTACCACCCTCCACGAACTTCGCAGGCGGCAGCGTGAGGTGGTTCGTGAGGATGGGCCAGCGCCGGTTGTAGAGATTGAAGATCGGGTGCACGGACACGAGGTCCATGTGCGCGTCGTGGTAGGCATCGAGGGTCCCCACGTCACGCCAGTAGCCACGATCGCGATCGGTGGCTCCTGGCACCTCGTTGAGCGCGAAGTCGTAGACGCACGCCCGGCCCTGGTCGACAAGCATGGGGATGATGTTGCCGCCCATGTCGTGCACCGAGCCCTCATCGGCCGCATCGGCACGGAGAACATCAATGAGCGCGTCCGTGGTGAAGATGTAGTTGCCCATGGAGACGTAGGACTCGTCTTCGGCGCCAGGGATCCCGGGAGGATCGGCGGGCTTCTCGAGGAAGCGGCGGATACGCACACCATCCTCCGCGGTGTCGATGACACCGAACTGGTGGGCGAGCGACCGGGGCTGGCGAATGCCCGCCACCGTGACCGCAGCCCCGGAGTCGATATGCGCCTGCACCATCTGCATGGGATCCATGCGATAGACGTGGTCGGCTCCGAAGACCGCCACATAGTCGGGCCGCTCATCGTTGATGAGGTTGAGGCTCTGGAAGATCGCGTCGGCGCTTCCGGTGAACCAGCGGGGACCCAGGCGCTGCTGCGCGGGCACGGCCGTGACGTAGTCGCCGAGGAGCGGCGACAGCCGCCAGGTCGTGGTGATGTGACGGTCCAGGGAGTGGGACTTGTACTGGGTGAGCACCGCGACCCGCCGCAGGCCTGAGTTGATCAGATTTGACAGCGCGAAGTCGATGAGCCGGTAACTGCCGCCGAAGGGCACAGCAGGCTTAGCGCGGTCGGCCGTGAGCGGCATGAGGCGCTTGCCCGCGCCACCCGCGAGCACGATCCCGAGGACGTGCGGGCCTGCTTCCACGCTTGCCAGCCTAGACCTCGGGCTCGCTGAGCGCAGGCCCTACGCTGCACCCGTGAAGGTCGCCGTCCTCACCCGCGAGTGGCCCCCGGATATCTACGGGGGCGCTGGCGTGCACGTGCGCGAGTTGGTGGCTCATCTGCGCCCACTGGTCGACGTCGACGTGCACTGCTTCGGATCGCCTCGACCGGATGCCGAAGCGCATCCTGTGCCGGCCGAGCTCACCGGAGCCAACGCCGCGCTGCAGACGCTCGGGGTCGATCTGGAGATGGTGCGCGACACCGCCGGGGTCGATGTCCTCCACTCGCACACCTGGTACGCCAACCTGGCCGGGCATGTCGGGGGGTTGCTCCACGGTGTCCCCCATGTCATCACCGCCCATTCGCTCGAGCCCCTGCGCCCGTGGAAGATCGAGCAGCTGGGCGGTGGCTACCGCGTGAGCTCCTGGGTCGAGTCGACGGCGTACTCCCACGCGCAGGCGATCATTGCCGTGAGCGAGGGCATGCGCCGGGACATCCTGACGGCGTACCCCCAGGTGGATCCCGCTCGCGTGCATGTCGTGCACAACGGCATCGACACCGAGTCCTACCGACCGGATGCGTCCGTCGAGGCACTCGAGCGTCACGGCGTGCCCCTTGACCGCCCCTACGTTCTCTTCGTCGGCCGTATCACGCGACAGAAGGGTCTCGCGCACCTGATCGCAGCGGCGCGTGACTTCAACAAGGACACGGTGCTCGTGCTGTGTGCGAGTTCGCCGGACACACCGGAGAT
>JBIKKK010000060.1:0-11036 GCA_044360385.1 Candidatus Nanopelagicales bacterium | reverse complement strand
CCGTCTGCCTGGACCGCGAGCACGCTGCACGATTTGACGCTCTTGCCGTCGAGAAGCACCGTGCATGCACCGCAGTTGGATGTGTCGCAGCCGACAACGGTGCCGACGCGTCCAATGTCCTCGCGCAGGAAGTGCACGAGGAGTCGTCGAGGCTCGACCTCGACGTCGTAGACCGTGCCATCCACGGTCACGCTGATGGGGATATGGGTCATGTTTCTCCCGTGTGAGATCGAGGGGCGATCCGAGAGCACGCCACCCGCCCCTTCGGACGGGCAGGACCGACGCTAGGCGCTGGGGGCCCCACGCGGGGCCGTTTCGCGACTAATGCTTCCCCTGGGGGTCCGTGGGGGACTATGGTCATCCACGAGGCCGCCGAGAGTCGGCGCCCACAGCTGGAGGACGCATGTCGACCACCCCTCCCCCTCCCCCTCCCATGCCCACCGGCGGCGGAGGAGGCTCACAGGACAACGGCAGCGGCACCACCGCGCTCGTGACGGGCATCCTGAGCTTCTTCGTCTGCCCGATCATCCTGTCCATCGTGGCCATCGTCTATGGCAAGAAGGGCATGGCGGCCGCGGCTGCCGGCACCGCCGACAACGGTGGCCAGGCCAAGGCCGGCTACATCATGGGGATCATCAGCCTGATTCTGGCGATCGTCGTCATCATCCTCTACATCATCTTGGGAGTTGTCCTCGTCTCCAGCGGGACGATGACCAACTGACGCACCACTGGTAGTCGTGTTGAGGAGGGGCCGGCGGGAAACCGCTGGCCCCTCCTGCATGTCCGCCCCATCTGCTGCGCCTTGGGGATCACCACTCGCATGGGGGGCCAGCGTGGAGCGCGCGTGGAGGCTGGCCGCTCCGGGCCTAAGGTGTTCGACGTGACGCAGGAGTTGGGCGAGCAGCCAGCGGGTGAGGTGCCCGAGGTGGCATCGAGCGCTGTGCCTTCCGAGGAGGCGTCACGTGGAGCAGGTGCCCACGCCGCACCCCGTCGAGGCGCACTCGGGGTCTGGGCCTTCGTCCTCTCCCTGCTCGGCCTCATCGGCCTTCTGCCCATCATCGGCAGCGTTCTGGGCTTCGTTCTCGGCCGAGTTGCGGTGCGTCAGGCGGACACGCGCAGTCTCATCGGCGGTCGCGGCCTCGCCTTGGCCGCCGTGACGATCTCAGTCATCACCCTGGTCGTGATAGCTCTCGGCGTTGCGACGTACGCCCTCGTCGTTGCCTATCTCGAGATCTGACTACGCTCCCGTCATGGCTGCGTCTGCACCCCGACCCGTGCTCGTCGTCGACTTCGGGGCCCAATACGCCCAGCTGATCGCTCGGCGTGTCCGGGAGGCCCACGTCTACTCCGAGATCGTGCCGCACACGATGAGCGTGTCGGAGATGCTCGCCAAGCAGCCGGCCGCGATTGTGCTCTCGGGGGGGCCCAGCAGCGTTTACGCGGACGGCGCCCCGTCGGTCGATCCCGCACTCTTCGACTCCGGCGTACCCGTCTTCGGCATCTGCTACGGCTTCCAAGCGATGGCACAGGCCCTCGGGGGCACGGTCGAACGGACGGGCTTGAGCGAGTACGGCGGGACGCCGCTCGAGGTCACCGGAGCGGGCACGGCACTCTTCGCGGGCTTGCCAGTGCGGCAGTCCGTGTGGATGTCGCACGGTGACAGCGTCACGCGGGCTCCGGACGGCTTCGTGGTGAGTGCGACGAGTGCCGGGGCTCCGGTGGCAGCCATGGAATCCCTGGAACGTCGCCTTGCCGGTGTCCAATTTCATCCTGAGGTGATGCACAGCGAGCATGGCCAGCGGGTCCTCGAGAGCTTCCTCCATGGCATCGCTGGGCTCGAGCCCACGTGGACCACCGAGGGCGTGATCGACGACCAGGTTGCACGAATTCGGGAGCAGGTAGGCGATGGGCTCGTGGTCTGCGGCCTCTCCGGCGGCGTGGACTCAGCGGTCGCGGCGGCGCTGGTGCAGCGCGCGGTGGGTGACCAGCTCACCTGCGTCTTCGTCGATCACGGTCTCCTGCGCGCCGGTGAAGCCGAGCAGGTCGAGCGCGACTTCGTCGCCGCGACCGGAGTGCGGCTGGTCGTCGTTGACGCGCAGCAGCGCTTCCTCGAAGCTCTTGCCGGCGTGACCGACCCGGAGCAGAAGCGCAAGATCATCGGGCGTGAATTCATCCGCGTCTTCGAGGATGCTGCCCGCGATGTCGTCGCCCAGGCGGGGGAGTCCGGACGCACGGTGGACTTCCTCGTGCAGGGCACGCTCTACCCCGATGTGGTGGAGTCCGGTGGTGGCTCGGGCACGGCAAACATCAAGAGTCACCACAACGTCGGTGGTCTTCCCGATGACCTGATGTTCACCTTGGTGGAGCCACTGCGCACCCTCTTCAAGGACGAGGTGCGTCAGGTGGGTCTCGAGCTGGGTCTTCCATCGGAGATCGTATGGAGGCACCCCTTCCCCGGTCCCGGACTCGCCATTCGGATCGTCGGCGCCGTGGATGCCGAGCGACTGGAGATCCTGCGAGCAGCCGACGCCATCGCTCGGGAGGAGCTCACCGCGGACGGCCTCGACCGGGATGTCTGGCAGTTCCCTGTCGTGCTGTTGGCCGACGTGCGGTCAGTAGGTGTGCAAGGGGACGGTCGGACCTACGGGCACCCGGTCGTCTTGCGGCCCGTGTCCAGTGAGGACGCCATGACGGCGGACTGGTCGCGATTGCCCCACGACCTCATCGCGCGGATCTCGACCCGGATCACCAATGAGGTGCGCGAGGTGAATCGGGTGGTGCTGGATGTGACGAGCAAGCCGCCCGGCACCATCGAGTGGGAGTAGCGGGGCAGAGCCCGGCTCTTCCCACTCTCGGTCGGTATCGAGTGGGAGTAGCGGGGCAGAGCCCGGCTCTTCCCACTCTCGGTCGGTATCGAGTGGGAGTAGCCGGGCAGAGCTTTCCTCTCGGCTAGGGTGGAGACGTGGAATTCGTCTACAACCTCCTTGTTGTCCTGCACTTCATCGGCCTCGCCAGCCTGCTGGGCGGCTTCATCGTGCAGATGAAGTCCCCGGACAAGGGTGTCAATCCCGCGATGCTGCATGGAGCGCTCACCCAGCTCGTCACCGGCTTACTCCTCGTGGGAATCGCGTCGGCCGGACTGGTCCCGGGTGAAGAGGTGGATCACGCCAAGATCGCGGTGAAGCTCGTGATCGTGCTCATCATCACCGCCCTCGCCTTCATCGGGCGTCGGCGTACGCCTCCTCAGACGGCCATCTGGGGGACGATCGGGCTTCTCACCACGGTCAACATCGTGATCGCGGTCTTCTGGAACTGAGCGCCCCACCCGAGGCGCCCGCTGCCTACGGAATGGTCGTGCGCAGGAAAGCCTCAGCCAGCCGCCCATCGGGCAGGCCGCCCTTTTCGGCCGCCATCGTCATCCATCCACGAATGCGTTCGTCGAGATCGTCCATGTGCGCGGTCTGGCTGTCATGCGCCCGCAGCGCGGCCAGCTTCGCGTCGACGAAGTCCGTGACGTCGACCACGTGGTTTGGCTCGGGAGCGCCCATGACCCAGACGTCGTGCACCGTCCATGCGTCGAGACCCTCGTCCCCGAGGAGAGCCGGGTGTGCGAAGGGATTGCGGGCATCGGGGTAGATCGCGAAGATCGCGGCCTCGCCCGCGGCCATGTGATCGGGGTGGGACGCGGGAATGCGCGCCCAGTTGCGCTCGGGTGACTGGATGAGCATCCGTTCAGGCTGCACCTCGCGGATGACGCGGCTGATGTCACGACGCAGGCCCTGGGAGACCTCGAGCTCGCCATCGCGATAGCCGAGGAAGCGCACATCCTCTACGCCGAGGATGCGGCCCGCGGCAACCTGCTCAGCCCTGCGGATGCGGGGGATCTCGGAGCGGGGCACGGCGGGATCGAAGCCGCCGGCATCCCCGTCGGTGACGATGCAGTAGGTCACCTGGGTCCCCTGGGTGATCCAGGAGGCCACGGTGCCTGCCGCGCCGAAGTCGACGTCGTCGGGATGGGCGGTGACGACCAGGGCCCGAGCAGGGGTCTCGTCCAGCGGTGCGGCGGTCATGGGCTCCTCAACGAAATGGGGTCTGACGTGGGCGGATGGGCTAGTGAGCTAGAGCCCGGGGTGCCCCCGGCGCCAAGGTGACGATCTGGGGACTTTCCGGAGAAACGCGCGTGACGAACGAGGCTCCCGGGGTTGCAGGGGCTACCGTGGTCGGCGTGCGTGCCCGTGGTGGCCCTTCTGGGCTGGAGTCTAAGGGGCCGGTGACCCGAGCGCGGGCAACGGTCCTGGGTGCCTGCGTGGCCCTCGTGGCCGGGTTCCTCCTCATCGCCCAGCCGGCGGCCTCCTCCCCCATCGGCGAGGCCGACCACGTGCCCGATCCCTCCGTCCTCGAGGGGGAGTCCGGAACACCGATCCGCGGCGATGCGGGCGCGGCGGCGCAGAAGAAGGCGGATGCCAAGAAGGACAAGAAGGATGACAAGGCGAAGCAGGAGGTCCCGCTCCCGCCGCCCCCGGTCGTGCCCGAGGGTCTGCCCGCCGAGGTGGATCCCCTTCCGTCCTACCAGGGGCAGTACATCTGCGACCCGGCGACGAAGCCTGGCACGCAGCGCGTCGCCGACCTCATTCGCGCGACGTACCCCGACTCCCGCAGCATCTGGATCCCTCGAGACTGCAGTTCCGGTGGTCGCAGCGAGCACAAGGAAGGCCGCGCGCTCGACTGGATGATCAACTCCAAGATTCCCGCGCAAAATGCTCAGGCAGAGTCTTTCCTACAGTGGCTCCTCGCGACCGACGACAACGGCCATGCATTCGCGATGGCGCGACGCCTCGGCGTGATGTACATCGGCTGGGGCGACGAGATCTGGGAGTCCTACACCGGGCGGTGGACTGAGCTCAAGGGTTGCTATAGCACCCAGCAGAGCAGTTACGACACCTACTGTCATCGCGACCACATCCACATTTCCTTCTCCTGGGATGGTGCCGCCGGCCAGACGAGCTTCTGGGGTGGCGATCCCACGCCAGCCCCCTTCTGCACGGCGTCCCGCACGCCGGCGACCGCTCCTGCCAACCCGGGCGACGGTCTGGACTTCGTGCCCATCGGCGCGCAGCGCCTCCTGGACACGCGCAGTGGCCAGGGCAACAACGGCCAGGCCTGTCGCCTCGCTGCGCGATCGAGTGGCGGGGCCGGGACGCCGCTGGTGATTGATGTCACCGGGCGCAAGGGCTCGCCGGGATCGCGGGTCAAGGCCGTCGCCGTGCGTGTGACGACGCTCGCCTCCAACTCGCCCGCGACGCTGCGCAGTGCGGCCACGGGAGTGCTGTCCAACGTCGCGATCAATGGCAAGCGCGAGTTCGTGTCGATCCTCTCTGTGGCGACCGACGGCACCATCGCGCTGACAACGGACTCAGGTGCAACGCACGTCATCGTCGACCTACTCGGCTACTTCGTTACGCCGGGTGGAGACGACCCTACGCAGGGGCGCCTCCTCGCGCACGCCAATGAGGTGGTCTATGACACCCGCGTACTCAACCAGCCGATGCAGCCTGGCGAGCGGCGCACCATTGATGTTGCGGTTGGCGCCACGACGGATGGACCTCCCTCAGGTGCTCTGCTCACGGTCGGTGTCTCCGGGGGCGAGAAGAGGGGTCGTCTACTCGTGAGGCGTGCGGGTGACAAGTACTCTCCTGCGGCTCCGACGATCCCCTATGGCCGTGGAGCGGCAGCGTCGGTCCCCGTGATCGCCGCACTCAATGATGAGGGCCGCATCTCCCTCGTCAACAATGGCAACGGCAAGGTGGATGTCACCATCGCCGTCCAGGCTTCCGCGGTCCGCACTCCGGAGTTGGGGGCGCTGCTGGTCCCGGTCACGCCGGTCGAGGTGCGTCGCGCCACGGCGACCCTGACGAGACTCCTGCCCGCACCTGAGCAGGGGGACTCGGAGGGGATGACCGCCGACACCTTCGCCGCGCGTTCGCAGGTCAGTCCCTCGGGCGCCACCGCGGCGGTGCTGCGCGTCTCTGCGTCGGCGACCAAGGGTGGCGAGGTGACGTTCTACTCCCTGGCCAAGCCCGGATCGCCCTCCCTCGTCGTCCCGCGGCGGTCCAAGGTGTCGGGCCTCATTGTCGTGCCCCTCGATAGCAGGGGCACGTTGAGACGTGACGTGGTGGGCGGCGTGGAAGTCACAGCTCACGTTGTCGCCTACCTGCGCTGATCTCCCGTCTCCCTCCGCGAGTGCTCCGACCTACCCTCAGCAGCGGCCCCGAACATGTCAGCGTCACGACGTACGATCGGCGGGTGCCTGACCTCAATCCCGCGCAGCAGGAGGCCGTGACTCATCGCGGCAGTCCTCTGCTCATCGTCGCGGGTGCGGGATCCGGCAAGACCCGGGTGCTGACGCAGCGCATCGCGCACCTCATCAGGCAAGAGGGTGTGCGTCCCTCCGAGATCCTGGCCATCACCTTCACCAATAAGGCTGCGCGTGAGATGCAGGAGCGCGTCGCGGCCCTGGTCGGACCCGCCTCCCGCGCCATGTGGGTGATGACCTTCCACTCCGCATGCGTGCGCATCCTGCGCCGCGAAGCAGGTCGCCTCGGCATCTCCACCAATTTTTCGATCTACGACGCCGCCGATTCCCAGCGCCTCATGTCGATGGTGGTCAAGGATCTCGACCTGGATCCCAAGCGTCACCCGCCCCGATCCCTGTCGTCTCGCGTGTCGCACCTTAAGAACGAACTCATCGACGAGGAGACCTTCGCCCGGCAGGCCGAGACCCCCCAGGATCGAGTCCTGGCCGAGGCCTACGCGGAATACCAGCGCCGGTTGCGCCGCGCCAATGCCTTCGACTTCGACGACCTCATCGGATCGACCGTGGCCCTACTCCAGCTCTTCCCCGATGTGGCGGAGCACTACCGCCGCCGATTCCGACACATTCTCGTGGATGAATACCAGGACACCAACCATGCGCAGTACGTCCTGGTGCGCGCGCTCGTGGGGGACGGCGCCGGTGGCATCCCGCCGGCCGAGCTCTGCGTGGTGGGTGATGCTGACCAGTCCATCTACGCCTTTCGAGGGGCGACCATCCGCAATATCGAGGAGTTCGAGCGCGACTATCCCGACTCCAAGACTGTGCTCCTCGAGCAGAACTACCGATCGACTCAGACGATCCTGGATGCAGCCAATCGCGTAATCGCCATCAATGGCGGGCGACGACCCAAGCGGTTGTGGACCGATGCGGGCGCGGGTGCCCCCATCGTCACCTATGTCGCTGACGACGAGCATGACGAGGCCCGCTTCGTGGCTGATGAGATCGACGCGCTGGTCGATGATGCCGGTGTGCGACCGGCGGATGTCGCCGTCTTCTATCGCACCAACGCGCAATCCCGTTCGCTCGAGGAGATCTTCGTCCGCGTCGGCCTGCCCTATACGGTGGTGGGCAGTGTGCGCTTCTATGAGCGCCGCGAGATTCGGGATGCCATCGCCTACCTTCGTGCGATCGCGAATCCTGATGATGACGTCTCCGTGCGCCGGATCCTCAACGTGCCCAAGCGCGGTATCGGGGATCGGGCTGAGGAGGCCATCGAGTCCTTCGCCCAACGGAAGCGAATCTCCTTTGGTGCGGCGCTCGACCGTGCGTCCGAGATCCCAGGTCTTGCCACACGCTCACAGGCGCAGGTGATCGCCTTCGCGCAGTTGATGTCGGACCTCCGCACGCTGGTGGAGTCGGGCGCCGGTCCGGCCACGGTCTTGCAGGCCGTACTGGAACAGACCGGCTACATCGCCGAGCTCCAGGCCTCCCATGACCCACAGGACGAGACGAGGCTCGAGAACCTCGCCGAGCTTGAGTCGGTTGCAGCGGAGTACGACCGCGACACCGAGGAACCCAGCCTGGCCGGCTTCTTGGAGAGGGTCTCGCTCGTCGCCGATGCCGATGAGATTCCCGACGATGACGATGGTGTGGTCACGCTCATGACCTTGCACACGGCCAAGGGGCTGGAATTCCCGATCGTCTTCCTCACGGGCATGGAGGACGGCATCTTCCCGCACATCAGGTCCTTGGGCTCCGAGTCCGAGCTTGAGGAGGAGCGCCGCCTCGCCTACGTCGGCATCACGCGAGCGCGCGAGCGCCTCTACCTCTCGCGTGCCCTGTCGCGCTCGGCGTGGGGGTCGCCCATGCACAATCCTGCGTCGCGGTTTCTTGACGAGATCCCTCCCGAGCTGGTGGAGAGCCGCCGCGATGAGCCCGTCCTCACGTGGTCAGGCACGACGACGGCCTCGGCGCCGCGCCCCGTGGTGTCCGCCGGAGTCCTCAAGAGACCTGAGCCCACTGCGGGCACCCGGCCCGTCGTCGCCCTCTCCATCGGCGATCGCGTCCTTCACAAGACCTTCGGCATGGGCACCGTGACGGGCACATCGGGAGTGGGCGACAAGGCAGAGGCGACTATCGACTTCGGCACGGTGGGCACCAAGAGGCTCCTGCTGCGCTACGCCCCCGTCGACAAGATGTGAGCGTGCCGAGCGGGTCAGCAGCCGAAGTTGCGGCAGGCCCAGGCCGGAGGCTTCGCGGGAATTCCCGGTCGCGAGCCGGTCCAGAGGCCCGCCGGGTTCGTGGGCGTCAGAGCTTTGCCCACGCGCACCTCGAAGTGCAGGTGTGACCCGGAGGAATGGCCGGTATTGCCCATAGTGCCGATGAGACGTCCGGCATTCACGCGCTCACCCTTGCTCACCTTGATCTTGTCAAGGTGGGCGTAGCGCGTCTGGGTGCCATCAGCACGCATGATCATGATGAGGTTGCCGTAGCCGCCGTAGTTGAATTCCGCGTACTGCACGCGTCCATCGGTAGCGGCGTACACCGGATCGCCGGTCTCGCCGTTGAAGTCCAGGCCGGCGTGACCGCGCGGCCAGGAAGCGCTGACCTCACCGAAGTCTCCACTGATCGGGGTGCCCCACGTGACGGGATAGCTGTACGCCGGCCCCTTACGCTTGGGTTTGCGCTCTGTCGTCGAGACGTCTGTCGATGTCGCTGTCTGGGTCTGTGACTGGGCTTGAGCGGTGTGGCTGCGCGCCGCCGTTACGGAGGCGAGGTGCGCGATGCCGTCCGATCCATCGAGGCGACCCGCGGTGGCGAGATCGACAGTGGCGCCCGGGCCCAGCGCGGGTCCGGCGCCGCCGGCACCGGCGACCGGGCCGCTCGGGCGCGAGTCCGCGAGGGAGGGAGCACCCGCGGCCAGCACGATCGCGCCCTGAGCCACCACGAGGGCGAGCCCGACCAGGAGCGGTGCGACGAGACGGCGCATGGGAGCGGTTTACCAGGAGCGGGGGGCCACGAGCCACCTCACTGTGACTGATGTGACTGGTGAGGCATTTGATGTGACCCGTGTCACATGTCCTTGGGTTAGGGGATTGAGGTCACGGAGTGGGGTTCGGCTCGTCCAGGAGCGCCAGCGTCGTGGCGATCTCCCGGACGACGCGCCCGTCGACGGGCAGGGAGAGGTGGCCGACCCCGCGGACCAGCACGTTGCGCGACCGCAGGTCAGGGTGGTCCACGCGGGCATGCGACTGGGGGATGACCAGCTGGTCGATGTCGGACCAGAAGGCCAGGAAGCGCGTGCGGCAGTCGGGTGCAGGCTCCGCGAGTTCGGCGATGAGGTCACTGCCGATCCGCATCTGCCGGGCGAGCTCGAGCGGCACGATGTGCGCCGGCAGGGTGCCAGCGTGCGGCGTGCCCAGCGTCACGAGGGTATGCACACGCACATCGCCCCCGAGGCGCTGGACAAGGTAGCGCCCGATGAGTCCCCCGAGTGAGTGGCCGACCACGTGCACGCGCTCATGCCCGGTCTCATCGCACACCTGCTCGATAAGCGTGCCCAGTCGCTGGGAAACGACGCGGATGTCGTCCGTGAGCGCGGAGTAGTTGAGGGTGTAGGTCGATCCAAATCCCCGACGGTGGAGACCTCGGCGCAGCAGCGTGAAGATCGACCGGTTGTCGAAGATGCCATGGACGAGCACGATGGGTGTGCCGGCCGCTTCGACGTCGCCCACCAGCAGGCCGCGCTGCGCGGGGGGGAGGTGCTCGATCGAGTTCCGCTCCTGCTGGAGTCGCCATTGCTCCTCGACCACGCCCAGTGGGTACATCGCAAGATGGGCCGTGATCCAGGCCGCCTCCACGGCGACTCCCCGAGCGGTCGTGGGAGAGAGCAGGGTTCTCGCCGCACCGGAGCCCCACGACGCGAGTGGTACGGCGGGGACGGTGATCCGGGGCACCCGATGACGCTAGTCCGCGCCCGCCCGCCGTGTCTTGACGACGCCCCGTCACGGTGCAGGCGCCCCGGTATCGTGGTTACCGCGCTCACGGTCGCGGGGCGTGACGGGTCGTGTCCAGGGAGGCGTCATGCCGGCGAGAATCGTCGTAGCGAAGCCAGGACTCGACGGGCACGATCGCGGCGCCAAGGTCGTCGCTCGGGCTCTCCGCGACGCGGGCTTCGAGGTCATCTACACGGGCCTGCATCAAACACCGGCACAGATCGTGGAGACGGCCCTCCAGGAGGATGCCGACGCCATCGGGGTTTCGGTCCTGTCGGGGGCGCACCTGGTGCTTTTCGAGGAGATCATGGCCGACCTGCGCGCCCGAGATGCCACGGACATCGTCGTCTTCGGCGGCGGGATCATCCCCGAGGCCGACATCCCCGAGCTCACTCAGATGGGGGTCGCCCAGGTCTTCGGCCCCGGGACGACGATGCAGGACATCGTTGGTTGGGTGCGCGACCACGTGAGCGCACACGCCTGATCGCCTCCCGCCAGTCCTGCCTGTCGTGTCAGGTGGCCGAGGCGCGGAGACCTCGCTCGCTCGGGGTCACGGCCCACCGCAGACCCTCAGCCGTCGTCGTGAGCGGTGATCAGTAGGCTCGCGAGCGTCCCCTTACGCGTTCGAAGGAACCGCCCGTGGATCTGTACGAGTACCAGGCCAAGTACCTCTTCGATGCCCACGGCGTGCCCGTGACGCCGGGAGAGGTGTGCGCCACTCCCGACGC
>JBIKKK010000234.1:0-3049 GCA_044360385.1 Candidatus Nanopelagicales bacterium | reverse complement strand
CCCAGCGGCCGGAGGAGTGGATCGGATCGACCACGACACGGTTCGGTCAGGCGTCCCAGGGACTCAGCCTGCTCCCCGACGGGACCTACCTGCGCGATGCCGTGATCGCCGACCCCGCTGCCTGGCTCGGGCCCGCACACGTGGCCCGCTATGGCACCGACGTCGAGGTGCTCGTGAAGTTCCTCGATCTTGGCCAGCGCCTGCCCGTGCATCTGCATCCCAATCGCGAGTTCGCTCTCCGTCATCTCGGCCTGGCCCATGGCAAGACCGAGGCGTGGTACGTCGTCGATGCGCCTCCGGGTGCGCGCGTCGGCGTGGGCTTCGCCGAGGCCATGCCGCTGGCTGAGGTGGCCGCCATGGTCGCGGCACACGACAGTGCCGGCCTCCTCGCCTCGCTGCGCACCAGAGAGGTCCGCCCCGGCGATGCCATGCTCGTGCCGGCGGGACTGCCCCACACGGTCCAGGAGGGGGTCTTCGTGCTCGAGCTCCAGGAGCCGACCGACCTATCGATCCTGCTGGAGTGGCAGGACTTCGCCGTCGACGGCGACCGCGACGGCCACCTGGGCCTCGGATTCGACGTCGCGCTGCAGGCCGTCGACACCTCCGCCATCACCGACGCTGACCTCGATCGCCTCGTGGTCAGGCGCGAGGAGATCGAGCGGGCCGGGCTGACGTCGGCTCTGCCGCCCGAGGCCGACGCCTACTTCCGTGCTCAGCACATCGACACGAGCGACCGGCCCGTCGCTGTGGATGCGGGCTTCTCCGTGATCGTCGTCCTGGATGGCGCCGGCACGATCACCTCGGGCCACGGCACGCATCCTGTCGCCAAGGGAGACGTCCTGCTCATGCCATACGCCTCCGGGGACTGGACTGCCGACGGCGCACTCGTCGCCGTCGCATGCCGCCCGCCAGCACCCGATGCGGCAGAGGCCGCGCGCTGACCATGGCGGAGTTGCTCGTCGGCATCGACGTGGGCACCACGCGCGTCAAGGCGCGCGCTGTGGGTCTCGACGGCACGGTGCTGGGAGAGGCGGAAGCCCCCACGCCCTGGCATCACGACGGACCCTGTGCCGACGTCGACGCCGACGTTCTCGCCGGGGTCGCCATGTCGGTGGCCGACGCCACCCTCGACGATCCCCGGGTGCCAGCCGGCTCCATCGTGCGCGGAGTCGGGGTCACCGGCATCGCCGAGGCGGGCGCACTCCTCGATGCTGCCGGCCGCCCCTGCGCCCCCACTCTCGCCTGGTACGACCCTCGCGGTCTCGCCGAGCCCATCCGCGAGCGAGTCACCCGGCAGGAGTTCCGTCGCGCGTGCGGCATCAGGCTCAACTCCAAGCCCTCCCTCGCCAAGGTCCTCTACCTCTACGACACCTTCCCGGGGACCAGGGAGCGCGCCGCGCGGCACCTCGGCGTGGCCGACTGGGTCGTCCACGCGATGGGCGGCGAGCAGGTCGCGGAGAGGTCCCTGGTGTCCCGTTCCGGGCTGTACGACGTACTCGCGGATGAGCCGTGGGAGCCCGCCTCGGAGCTCGTTGGGGCCCTCATGCCGTCTCGCATCATCTGGGCGGGTGAACCGGCAGGCGTCGTCGGAGAGGCGGCACCGCCACGACTGCGCGGCGCGGTCCTCACCGTCGCCGGACTCGATCACGAGGCTGCCGCGTTCGCGATGGGAGCGATGCGCGTCGGCGTGCTGACGGACTCGCTCGGCACAGCAGAGGCACTGCTCAGGGTCTTCCCCCCGATGGATCGCGACACGGTCGAGCGGCTCGGCGAGCGCGACGTCGGCGTCGGCTGGGGCGTCGTCCCGGGCTACCTGTGCATCGTGGGCGGATTGCTCACGGGACTGTCCCTGGAGCGGATGGCTGCACTCCTGGGCATCGGCGAGCGCGCAGCACGCCGGAGCGTCTCCGAGGCGGCACTCGGCGTCGATCGGTCGAGCGTGCCCTTCCGTATCGCCGAGGTCAGCCACGAGGGGCTCACCCTGGACGGCGTCACGGAGGGCCTATCCCCCGCACTCGCCTGGCGTGCCGCGGTGGAGGACCTCTCAGCGATGTCCGCGGAGCTCATCGACTTCATCGAGGCGATCATGGGTCCTCGCACGGAGGCGATGGTCACGGGCGGGTGGGCCCACGACCCGATGGTCGCCGCTGCCAAGCGGGCCCAGCTCGGCGACTACGCCACGAGCACGCTCACCGAGCCGGCCGCCATGGGTGCGGCATTCTTCGGCGGCATCGCCGCCGGACTGCTCGAGCGCCCCGGCCCGGAGGATCGACCCCGCTGGCACTAGCGCTGCATGAAAGAGCGCTGCAGGAACTAGCGCTGCAGGCGCAGGGTGCAGTCCGACGCCAGATCCCAGGACATGACCTGCTGCAAGCGAGCCAGGCAGTTCGTGAGCACGAGCGTGCCGTCACCGCGCAGTTGCCCGCGCATCGTGCGCCCCGCGCGATCGAAGCGTCCATCCCTTGCCGTGCTGACGACCTCGTCGCGCACACGCGTGACCGAGACGGGAATGCGGGCGTCACGGCTTCCGTCCTGGCGCTGGAAACGCAATTGGCCGACATAGCCGGTGGGTGACTCGCGCAGGGCCATGTAGTAGCCGATCCGGTTATCCCGGAGGGAGTCCGAGAGCCAGCGCCCGGAGAGGTCAGGCGCCGCATGGGCGACCGGGGCCGAGCCAGCGAACGCAGCGGCCGCGACGACCGCGGCGGTGAGGGCGGAGGGGATCAGACGCACCCGATCAGTCTGGGGCCGGGTGTCCCGTCGGGCCACTCGAGGCCTGGTCGCCGAACTGCGCCCCCCGCACGCCGCTGATACCCTCGCAAACAACCTCGGAGGTGCACTATGTCCAGTGATCGAGAAGGCTCAGCCGACGCCCTGCGGGCCGTGTGGCAGGGCACCCCGGGGGCCATGGAGGAGCTCGACGCCGAATGCAGCCCCACCCGGGCCTGCCGCAACATGAAGGACGTCACCTTCGACGCCTTCGCCGAGGAAGGTGGCGATCTCGCCACTGCCTGGCGCAACACCCTGGCCAAGGAAGGCAAGCTCGGCA
>JBIKKK010000059.1:0-11160 GCA_044360385.1 Candidatus Nanopelagicales bacterium | reverse complement strand
ACCGGCAGACGGGCGGAGCCGGGTACGTGGCCCGAGGGGAAGAGCACAGCGATATCCAGGTCCCGCTCGCCCCCGCGCATGAGGTTGACGCGCGGTGAGATGACCGGGGTCTCTGCGAGCGAACCAACTTCGGCCAGGCGCTCATCGCCGCGCCACACCTCGACTGTCGTCGCCGTGGATCCCAGCCGTGTCGTCGAGGTGATCACCACATCTCCGGTGCGTCGCCCCTGGACCATCGCGTCCTCATCCGCGGGCACACGCGTCACGGTCCCGTCGTACGCAACGCAATGCAGCGCCGGAGTCAACGGGTTCGTCGCCGCGACGACGAGCACGTCGCTTGCACCCGCATCGATCACCGCCTCGACCTGCAGTCCGGGAGGGGTGAGCGCGACATTGTCGACGACGAGTCGGTAAGTGTCGGCCTCGCGGTCGGCGACGATCTCGACGAGGGCGCCTTCGGGTGTGCGCGAGGGCACTCCGGGCATGAGCTCGACCCACTCCGGATCGGTGCGCTCGCGCACGACACGCGTGGCCCCGGTCGCCGGATCGACCTCGAGGATCGACTGGCGCCTCTGGTCGCGCGAGAGGAGCGTGACGAGGGGCGCTCCGGCTTCGGGAGCCGAGACGCGGGCGAGATAGGGGAAGGCCTCGTGGTCCCAGGCCACCTCGCGGCGTTCGCCATCCAACCCCACGAGCCAGAGGGAGACGTCGGCGTTCGCGGTGCCCGCAGCGGGATAGCGGTGCTCGCGTGCCGGGAGTTCGGGCTGGGCCGGATCGGCGATCCACCAGGTGCTCACGGGGGAGTCGTCGCTCCGCTCGACGAGCAGGCCGGACCCGTCGGCGAGCCACCAGTAGCCGCGCACGCGGTCCAACTCCTCGGCCGCGATGAAGTCGGCCAGGCCCCAGGTCACGTCGTCGGCGTCGGGCGCACACAGTAATTGCGGCTCGCCCCCATTGATGTCCAGGACATAGACCCCGCGATCACAGACGTAGGCAGCGCGCCGACCCGTGGGGTCTAGGCGCGGATCGATGACGGGTCCCGGTGCGGGCAGGGCGCGCGCTGTGCCGGGCGCGGAGATGTCCACGGCGTAGGGCGTGCCCGACAGGGCGAAGACGGCGACGTGGCCGTCGTGGTCCAGGGAATACTCCGTGATCCCGGCGTTGACCTCCCGCAGGCGCTCGCGGCGGGCGCGCTCCTCGTCGGGCAGTGACTCCGCGTCGTCGAGCAGATCGCGGGGGTCGACGATGCACGTCTCGGCGCCCGTCGTCAGGTCGAGCGACCACAGGCACGTGGTGGCGTCCGCTCCGCCTCGGGAGCGAAGGAGGAGGACCTGGCGACCGTCGCTGGCGACGGTGAAGGCGCGTGGCGCACCGAGCCGGAAGCCCCGGGTGCGGGCGCGCTGGCGCGGGTAGGACTCTGTGGATGCTGTCTCGGTCACGGGCCTATGGTGCCGCTCGCCCCCGAGGGGCCGCCGGCGAGGGCGCATTACGCTTGCGTGCCATGACCGACCGGCGGATCCTCCTCGTCCACGCGCATCCCGACGACGAGACGATCGGCACGGGTGCCGTGATGGCGCGCTATGTCGACGAGGGTGTCGGGGTCACGCTCGTCACGTGCACCCTGGGTGAGGAGGGCGAGGTCCTCGTGCCCGGCCTGGAGCACCTTGCCTCGGATCAGGAGGACCGCCTCGGCGATCACCGATTCGGCGAACTCACCGCGGCCATGGGCGTGCTCGGTGTCGAGGACTGGCGTCTCCTCGGCGGACGCGGTCGCTACCGCGACTCGGGCATGGTGGGCACTCCTCCCAATGAGCGTCCTGAGGCCTTCTGGCGCAGCGACCTGCTCGAGGCTGCGACCTCGCTCGTCGAGATCATCCGGGAGGTGCGGCCGCAGGTGCTGGTCACCTACGACGACTTCGGCGGCTACGGACACCCGGATCACATCCAGGCGCATCGCGTGGCGATGTACGCGCTCACCCTTGCGGCCGCCTCCACCTTCCGGCCAGACCTCGGTCCCGCATGGGAGGTCACCAAGGTCTACTGGTCGGCGTTCCCGCGCAGCATCATCAGGGAGGGCATCGAGCGCCTGCGCGCAGCGGGGGAGACGACCGGCTTCGCCGAGATGGATCCAGACGACATCCCCTTCGCGATCGACGATGCGCTCGTGACCACGGCCGTGAGCGCCCCCGCCATGCTCGATCGCAAGCTCGATGCGCTGCGCGAGCACGCAACCCAGGTCACGGTGGACGGCGGATTCTTCGCACTCGCGGACAACGTGGGTGCGGAAGCCTTCGCCACCGAGTACTTCAGGTTGGTGCGCGGGAGGCCGACCGGACCCTTTGACGAGGCGGGCCGCGAGACCGACCTCTTCGCAGGCATCTGATCGCGTGCGTGTCCTCGCCTACTTCGGCTGCCTCCTCGCGGGCCTGGCCATCGGAATTGCCGGAGCCTTCCTCCAGGGCTCGCGACTCCTCGTCGGGGGAGTCACGCTGCCCTGGGGTCTCGTCGTGGCCCTCATCGCACTCCTGGTCCTCGTCCGTGCCGGCGTCGAACTCACGGGCAGTCGCTGGGGAGGGTGGCTCGTGCTCCTCACGTGGATCGCGGTCACGATCGCCTTCGCCGCGGAGCTGCCCTCCGGCGATCTCGTCATCTCCGCTGGAGGACGCCAGATGGCCTATCTGCTCGGTGGCGTCATCGTGGGTGCGGCGGCGGCCACCGTGCCGCCCGTGGAGCGACTCCGTCGCGCCTAAACTGAAGGTGGGCGCGCACGATGTGATGCCCGACACGGGCCCGTGCCGTCGAGCAATCGGGAGTGCCGTGTGCTTACGATGTACGGGCGCTTCGCCTTGCGGAGCGTGACAGCGGCGTCCATGACGGTCGCTGAGCGCGAGGTCCATGAGCGGAGAGCAGCAGGTGGCGACAGACGAGCAGGCTCCTGAGACGGGCAGCTCAGCGACGCGCCGCAGCCTCCTCATCGCCCTCGGTGCTGTGGCCGGCGCCCTCGCCTTCTACCTCGGCATGGTGCTCGGCTCTTCGAGCGATATTCCGGCCAACACCACGGTGCTCGGCGTCCAGATCGGCGGGATGTCTCGGGCCCAGGCGGTCGCCACGCTGGAGGAGACCATTACGCCGCTCTCCCTCGAGCCGGTGGGCGTGGCCGCTTTCGATACGTCGGAGGAGCTCTTTCCCGTCGACGCCGGCATGTCCTTCGACCCCATCGCGACCGTCGATGCGGCCGAGGGGCGACTGCTCAATCCCTATTCGCTTGTGATGCGCGTCTTCGGTCCTCGCCAGATCGACCCCGTGGTCGTCATCGACGACGCCGAACTCAGTGACCGGCTCAATGCCTTTGCCGATCTCATCCGCACCGACACGGTAGAGCCCAACGTCTTCTACGAGGGCATGACTCCCGTGCTGACCCCCGCTGAAGATGGCCGCGATATCGACATCCCCGGCGCCGTGGAGGCTGTGGCCAGCGCCTACCTCGAGACCACCGATCCCGTGGCGCTTCCGGAGGTCATCCTCGAGCCTTCCGTGACCAACGACGAGGCCCAGGAGTTCGTCGACGGTCCCGCCACGCTCGCGGTGTCCGCGCCGGTGACGATTCAGGTGGAGGACATCACGCCTCAGGTGATGCCCGAGGTCATCGCCGAGGCGACGCACTACCTGGTCGAAGGTGATGCCCTGGTTCCCCAGATGGATGGCGCGCTCCTGCACGACTCCATTGCGACGGAGCTCGAGCCGGTCGAGGAGCCCGGCAACAACGCGACGTTCGAGATCGACTCCGACAACGTCCCCGTCGTCGTGCCCTCCCGGGTCGGCCGGGGCGTGAGTGACGAAGTGCTCGCCGCCGCGGTCGCCAATGCGATGTTCGCTGAGGGCGATGAGCGTGTGGCACCGGCGCCGGTGACGGTCCGAGATCCTGTCCTCACGACCGAGGATGCCGCGCAACTCGGTGTCATCGAGGAGATCTCCAGCTTCACGCAGCAGGTCAACTACGCGGAGTACATGGCCCACAACCTCGCCCTGGCCTCGGAGTACATCAACGGCACCCTTCTCCTGCCCGGCGACGTCTTCTCCATGAACAAGACGACCGAGAACCGTGATCCTGAGAACGGCTACATGGAGGGTTGGGTCATCGGGCCCGGTGGCATCTTCCGCCAGGCTCTGGGCGGCGGACTCTCTGCGGCGACCACCACGGTCTGGTCCGCCGCCTTCTATGCGGGCCTCGAGCCGGTGGAGGTGCAGGCCCACTCGGTGTACATCTCCCGCTACGTACCCGGCCTCGAAGCCACCATCGCGTGGGACGGCTTCGATATGAAGTTCCGCAATGACACGCCGTACGGCGTCTTCATCACCGCCGAGTCCGATGAGACATCGATGACGGTGCGGATGTACAGCACGAAGAGGTACACCAAGATCGACGCCGAGGTGGGCGAGCGCTACGGGGTCACCTCCAATAAGAAGATCTACAACGAGTCTGCGGAATGCTCTGCGCAGACGGGCGGCCCAGGCTTCACAATCGATGTGGACCGGGTGTTCTACGAGGGTGATGTCGAAGTCTTGCGCGAGACCTTCACCACCTCCTACAGCCCCGCTCCTCAGGTGGTGTGCGGTGCGAAGCCGGATAAGAACAAGGACAAGGACGAGGAGGGGGGAGACCCGTCGCCCACGCCCACGGTCGACCCCACGGCCGATCCCACGGCTGATCCCACGGCTCCCGTGGAGGAGCCGGCAGAGGGGGCCGCGGCGGCCGTCCGCGGTCCCATCCGCGGGACGTCGGCGACCGCGCCGTGGCGGGTGGGCGATACGGTGTGGCTGGCGTCAAGGTCCGCTCGCGCGGCCTGGCCCGTCCGGTCGGCGTAGCCGTCCTGTCGGGCTTAGACGCCCGGCCGGTCAGCCGACCGGCCCGAGGTGAGCGGCGCGCGGGCGTCGCCAGAGCGCGAAAGGCCGTGCGGTGACCTACGTCATCACCTTGGCGTGCGTGGACGTCAAAGACAAGTCCTGCATCGAGGAATGCCCTGTTGACTGCATCTACGAGGGCGATCGCATGCTCTACATCCAGCCCGACGAGTGCGTCGACTGCGGTGCCTGCGAGCCGGTCTGCCCCGTCGAGGCCATCTACTACGAGGACGACGTCCCCGAGGAGTGGTCGGACTACACCGCGGCTAACGCCGAGTTCTTCGCCGACCTTGGCTCGCCCGGTGGCGCCGCCAAACTCGGTGCTCAGGAGTTCGATGCTGCTCTGCTTGCCTCCGTGCCGCGCAAGGAGCCGGAGAGCTGAACCGGCTGTCGAGCCTGCCCGACTTCCCCTGGGATCGCCTCGCCCCCCTGGCCGCGAAGGTGCGCGAGCACCCTCAGGCGGCGGACCTCTCGATCGGAAGCCCGATCGACCCCACCCCGGCCATCGTGCGAACGGCACTTGCCGAGGCTTCGGATTCACCGGGATATCCCACGGTCGCGGGCGCTCAGGCCACCAACTCCGCCTTCGGCGCGTGGCTGACGCGGCGCGCCGGCGTCGCGGAGGAGGGCGTCGGCATCATCCCGTCGATCGGGTCCAAGGAACTCGTGGCCCTGCTCCCCATGCTGCTCGGTCTCAGTGCCGGTGACCGCGTCGTCGTCCCCGAAGTGGCCTACCCGACGTACGTCGTCGGCGCACTCGTGGCGGGATGCGAGGTCGTGGCGTCGGATGATCCGGCCGCCGCGCGTGGAGCCAAGCTCGTGTGGATCAACACTCCCGGCAATCCCACGGGGCGGGTCATGTCGCCCTCGCAGATCCGGAGCATGATCGACGCGGCCCGCGAGCACGGCGCACTCGTCGCTTCGGACGAGTGCTACCTGGAGTTCGGATGGGATGCGCGACCTGTGTCGGCCCTGTCGACCGAGGTCACCGGTGGCGACGTGTCCGGCGTACTCGCCCTGCACTCGCTGTCCAAGCGTTCCAACATGGCCGGCTACCGCTACGGGGCGCTGGCTGGTGACGCTGCTGTGGTTGCGCGCCTCCTGGAGATCCGCAAGCACCTGGGGCTCATGACCCCGCTTCCGGTACAGCGCGCAGCCGAGACGGCGTGGAACGACGACGTCCATGTCGAGGAACAGCGACTCCGCTACCTCGGGCGCCGGGAGGTCCTGCGTCCTGCGCTGGAGGCTGCGGGCTTCCGTATCGACCACAGTGAGGCCGGCCTCTACCTCTGGGCGACACGCGACGAGGATTGCTGGGAGACGGCCGCGGCCCTGGCCGAGCTCGGCATCCTGGTGGCTCCCGGCGACTTCTACGGTGACCTTGGGGCTCGCCACGTGCGGCTCGCCCTGACGGCCCCGGACGACGTCATCGCCGGCGCTGCCCAGCGCCTGTCCGCCTGAGCCACCCGCGGAGTGTGTCGAGGGGCCCCCGGGATACGGTGGGCCAGCCATCAGCGCCGACAACCGATCCCCACGAGGGATCCACAGGCACGGGAGGTACCCGCGTGACCGACGTGGTCCTGAACTATCCGGGCGGCGAGCTCCCCCTCGCCCGAGTCCCCTCAACCATCGGGGAATCCGGGCTCGACATCAGCGCCCTGCTCTCCACGACGGGCGACGTGACCTTGGATCACGGCTTCGTCAACACGGCCGCGTGCTCGTCCGCCATCACCTACATCGACGGCGACAAGGGCATCCTGCGCTACCGGGGCTACCCGATCGAGCAGCTTGCCGAGCACTCCTCCTACCTCGAGGTCGCCTACCTCCTCATCTACGGTTACTTGCCCACCGTGGACGAGCTCGGAGACTTCAAACTCAGGATCAAGCGGCACACAATGCTCCATGAGGAGCTGCGTGCATTCTTCGACGGCTTCCCTCGGGATGCGCATCCGATGCCGGTCCTGTCCTCCGCCGTCTCGGCGCTCTCGACCTTCTACCAGGATGCACTGGACCCCTTCGATCCCGAGCAGGTCGAGATCAGCACCATCCGCTTGCTCGCCAAGGTCCCCACGCTTGCTGCCTACGCCTACAAGAAGTCCGTCGGCCAGCCCTTCATGTATCCCGATAACTCCCTGGGCTTCATCGACAACTTCCTGCGCATGACCTTCGGAGTGCCTGCAGAGCCTTACGAGGTGGACCCCGTCGTCTCGCGCACCCTCAACATGCTGCTGCTCCTGCATGCCGATCACGAGCAGAACTGCTCCACTTCGACGGTGCGCCTGGTGGGCTCCTCGCACGCGAATCTCTTTGCGTCGGTGTCCGCGGGCATCAATGCGCTCTTTGGCCCGCTCCACGGCGGCGCCAATCAGGCGGTGCTCGAAATGCTGGAGGGGATCCACGCCTCCGGTGGCGGCGTCAACACCTTCATCCGCCAGGTCAAGGACCGCCAGGACGGGGTCAAGCTCATGGGCTTCGGCCACCGTGTCTACAAGAACTACGATCCGCGGGCCGCCATCGTCAAGAAGGCGGCGTACGACGTCTTCGCAGCCATGGACGTGAAGGATCCGCTCCTCGACATCGCACTGCGACTCGAGGAAGTCGCGCTCGCCGATGACTTCTTCGTCTCCCGGCGGCTGTATCCCAACGTCGACTTCTACACCGGCCTGATCTACAAAGCCATGGGATTCCCCACCCGGATGTTTACGGTCCTCTTCGCGCTGGGCCGCTTGCCGGGCTGGATCGCCCAGTGGCGCGAGATGATCAACGACCCGGAGACGAAGATCGGCCGTCCCCGGCAGGTGTACGTCGGTGAGCCCTTCCGCGACTACGTGCCTATCGAGGTCCGCTCCGTCTGAGCACTCGCGTCCGCTAGTCGGTGGCGTGGAGTGCGGCGTTGAGTCCGCCCCAGGCCCCGCTGCGCGGCAGCGCCTCCAGCGCGCCGGTGGTGGAGTTGCGCCGGAAGAGCATGGCCGCGACCCCGGAGAGATCGCGCGCCTTGACGACCTCGCCGTCAGGCAGCATCACCCGCGCCCCCGCGGTGACGTAGGTCCCGGCTTCGACGATGCAGCGATCTCCGAGGCTGATGCCGATGCCGGCATTAGCCCCGATGAGGCAGCCGCTCCCGACGCTGATGACCTCCTGGCCGCCCCCGGAGAGAGTGCCCATGATCGACGCACCCCCGCCGATGTCGGAGCCGTCACCTACGACGACACCCGCGGATATCCGGCCCTCGACCATGGACGTGCCGAGAGTGCCGGCATTGAAGTTGACGAAGCCCTCGTGCATGACGACGGTGCCTTCGGCGAGGTGGGCTCCTAGGCGCACCCGATCGGCGTCGGCAATGCGCACTCCCGAGGGGACGACGTAGTCGATCATGCGCGGGAAGCGATCGACGCCGAGGACCACGAGGTGCTCGCCATGTGTGCGCGCGCGCAAGCGCGCTGCGGTGAGTTCCTCGACGGCTACGGGACCGCGGGTGGTCCAGGCGACATTAGGCAGGATTCCGAAGATCCCGTCGAGGTTGATCGTGCGCGGCTGCACGAGGCGATGGGAGAGCAGGTGGAGCCGGAGGTAGGCATCGGCGACATCTGCCGGGGGAGCCTGGAGATCGTCAATCAGGGTCCGCACGGGTCGGATCTCGACCCCGCGCACGTCATCGGGGCGCGCCGCCGCGTCAAGGCCCGGCACCGGCGGCGCGTCCGCACCGAGGGCAGGCAGGGGGTACCAGACGTCGAGGATTCCCCCGGACCACCACGTAGCAAGGCCGACCCCGGCCGCCGACATCGTCATGGCGCGACGGTATCGGACGGCCGGGGTCGGCCGTAGCGGACTACTTCTTGACGGCCTCGATGTCCATCTCGAGCTTGATGGTGTCGCCGACGAGCACGCCGCCGGTCTCCAGGGCGACGTTCCACACGAGACCGAACTCCTTGCGGCTGATCTCGGCCTTGCCCTCGAATCCGATGCGGGTGTTGCCCCACGGGTCCTGGCTAGTGCCCAGGAGCTCGAACTTCACGTCGACGGGCTTGGAGACGCCGTGGATCGTGAGGTCGCCCGTGACGATGAAGTCGTCATCGCCCTTCGCGGTGACGGCGGTGCTGGTGAAGGTGATAGTGGGGAACTGGTCGACATCCAGGAAGTCGGCGGACTTCACATGGGCGTCGCGCTCGGCGTTATTGCTGCTGAAACTGGAGGCGACGATCGTGAGGCTGGCCGAGGACTTCGCGGGGTCGGCGCCATCGAGATTCAGGGTGCCGGTGAAGTCCGAGAAGCTACCGCGCACCTTGGCAACCATGGCGTGGCGGGCGACGAATCCGATGGTCGAGTGGGTGGGGTCGATCTCCCAGGTGCCGGTCGTGGCGGCGAGGTCAGTGCTCATGGTCGGTCCTCCAGGGACTGTCGGGCCGGCGGACCGGCTATGTAGTTGAGTATTCAACCAGATGCTCTTCCCAGCGGCAAGGGTCCCCCCGCGGGGGTCATCCTCCCCGTGGCGCGTCTGCCATCCTGTGGCCGTGGATTACGCCGACTACGCGATGAGCACCCCCACTGTCGTGCAGTTGGCGCTTTCCATGGTGGTCACCGCTGGAGTCAGTGTCCTGCTCGTCTGGGCCTGCCATCGTCGACTGCTCGAATGGGCCCACGAGCCGAAGCGCGACGATGAGGATGACTCGCCGAAGCCGCCGGCGTCCTACTACCTGAGCGGACGGATCATCCAGACGACGAGTGTCGGATTCGTCTTCCTCTTCGCCTTCACGGTCGGTCAGTTCGTCCTGAACTATCGGAGTGCGGACGCTGCCTCGCACCTGGAGGCCCAGTACTTCAGCCGCGCCCTCGCGAGCTCAATCCAGCTTCCTGCCGAGGCTGGCCGCGATGACATCGTGGCTGCGCTCGAGGACTACCGCAGGGTCGTTGTCGATGAGCAGTGGCCGCTTATGGAGCGCGGTGATGGACGCGCCGCTTACGCAGCGCAGTCACAGGCGGCGGCGTCTGTGTCGACCGCGCTCGGCGCCTCCCTTGCGCTCGGTGCGAGCGACTATCCCGTGTGGGATCCCCTCGCCACTTCCGTCGACGAGATGTTCATCGCGGCTAACGATCGACTTGGCGATGTGCCGACGGGAACTGCGGTGAGCCTCGTCCTCGTGGTTTTCTTCCTCGGCGTCGTCAGTTTGGCCATGACTGCGGCTTTCCAGCCGGCCCGCCTCGGCATCAACCTGGTCCTCATGGGGATTATGGGAGCCACCTACGGGCTCCTCTTCTACATGGTCGTGGAATTGAGCAACCCCTTCCAAGGTGGGGGTGCGATCCCCCCGATCCTGGGCTTCTTGCCCGTGTGACCGGGGGGACCCCTGAACCGGTCAGGCTCTCCCGGGACCTGACGGACGCTCGGGCCGGTCGGCCATCCAGTCATCCATGTCCGCACGGTGCTCCTCGAGCTCCTGGGCCTTCTCAGGGGACAGTGCGTGGATGACGTCAGCAGTGGCGCTACCGCCCGTGACGGTCGCGCGGAGATGGACCACGTCTCCGACCTTGGGGCCGCTGTCCTCGCCATCTCGCTCGACGTCGGTGGTGTCTGCGATGGAGTACGTCGAGGAGTAGCCGTCAGTGCTCTTCACCGTGATCGACGTCGCGGAGACCGCCGTCACCTCGCCGTGCTGCATGCGCACCGTGACGTAGGTGCCGTCAGGTGCCTCGACGACACCCTCGCCGTGGAGCATGTCGCCACCGGGGCCGTGCTCGCCGGGGCGACCCGGGCCGCGCTCACCCGGGCCATGACCACCGGGGCCGTGCTCGCCACGCCCCTGGCCGTCCATGCCGCGTCCCGGTGCGGTCTCGCTGGCGGATGGCGAGGGTGTGCTGTCTGCCGCCAGGGCTACGGCTGCGCCGGTCAATGCCGCCGCGCCAAGCGTGGCCGCCGCGACGAGGGCGGCGATTCTGGGTTTCGTCATCTCGTTTCCTCCATCCCGTGAGCCGGCGGCCCAGGCGTGTCTCGCCTGCGGTCTGCCCGCTCACCGTCATCCTGAGCCGCAGATGTGAGGTCCCCGTGCGGGCGAGGTTCGGGGCAGGTAAGGATGGAGCCATGGCCGGAGGCGTGATGGGTTTGCTCTTCATCGTGGTGGGCGTGGCGGTGATCGCCGGTGCCGCACTCCTCATCTCAGGGCGCTGGCGCGATGGCCTCGAGGAGATCCCCGCGGACGCGTCGACTCCGATCGACTTCGCCGCCGATGTCCCCGTCGGCTCCCTCAGTGCGGCGGATATCGA
>JBIKKK010000058.1:0-11187 GCA_044360385.1 Candidatus Nanopelagicales bacterium | reverse complement strand
CCCGCCCCGCGATCACGTCGCACCCGTCCAGCGCCTGCGACTGCGATACGCCAAGCGGGGTCGCTTGCGCTTCGCCAGCCATCGTGACTTCCAGAGGGCGCTGGAGCGCGCACTGCGCCGGGCCGGCGTACCCATGGCCTACAGCGCTGGCTTCAGTCCACATCCGAAGATCTCCTACGCCAATGCGGCCCCCACCGGGACCGCCAGCGAGGCGGAGTACCTCGAGATCGGCCTCGCCGAGGAGTGTGACCCCGAGGATCTGCGCCGGCGCATCGACGAGGCCCTGCCTCCCGGCCTTGACATCCTCGACGTGGTGGTTGCCCGGACCTCTGATTTTGCCGAGCGACTCCAGGCGAGCCGCTGGCGCATCGAGCTCCCCGGACTGAGCCCGGCCGAGGCACAAGAACCCGTGGATCGCCTGCTCGCAGCGGAGGAGGTCCTGGTCGAACGCCTCACCAAGAACGGCATGCGGACCTTCGATGCGCGTGCGGCGCTGCTCGCTGCTTCGGTGGCGCCTGCCGGGGATGGGGCGATGCCATGTGCGATACTTATGTTGGTCCTGCGGCAGGTCACCCCTTCCGTGAGACCAGACGACATCCTCGCGGCTCTGCGCAGCGTGGCCCCCTCACCGGTAGCGACCGGGTGGCAGATACCGCCTCCCCTCGTGACCCGGGAGATGCAAGGGCCGCTCGCCGAGGGAGGGTCGGCCGACGCGGTCTTGGTCGGTGACCCCCTCGCTGCCGACCGTGAGGGCGACCAGACTTGACGGCCCGGCTTGCCGGGTCGGCCGGCCCACCGGGCCGGTGAGACCAGGTCCCGAGCGGCGCTATGCGCCCGGGACCGTGAGAGGACACGACCGCATGGTCGACAGCACGCAGGGGCCTTCGGACTCCGCGACAACCCGTCCACGCAGGGCTGCGAGCCGTCCCGCGGGCCCTCCAAGCCCCGTGGCGGACAAGCCCGCCGAAGACAAGCCCGTGAAGAAGGCGGCGGCTAAGAAGGCTGCCGAGGACAAGCCGGTGAAGAAGGCGGCGGCTAAGAAGGCTGCCGAGGAGAAGCCGGTGAAGAAGGTGGCGGCTAAGAAGGCTGCCGAGGAGAAGCCGGTGAAGAAGGCGGCGGCTAAGAAGGCTGCCGAGGACAAGCCGGTGAAGAAGGCGGCGGCTAAGAAGGCTGCCGAGGACAAGCCGGTGAAGAAGGCGGCGGCCAAGAAGGCTGCCGAGGACAAGCCGGTGAAGAAGGCGGCGGCCAAGGCAGCTGTCGCTGCAGCGGTGCCGCTCTTCCAGCCGCCCGACCCCGCTGCCGCCACCAAGGCAGACACCCGCTCTTCAGGTCGCAGGGGCGAAGCCAAGGATGCCGACGACGCGACTGACGGCGACGAGGGCGGTTCGCGCCGCCGTCGCCGTCGCGGAGGTCGCGGGCGCCGCAGCTCCGGCGATGGTGAGGCGACCGAGACGACGTCGAGCACCGGTCCCGATTCCGATTCACCCGCCGACGCCGACGATGAGGAGGGTCGGGGTCCTTCCACGCGCCGTCGCCGCCGTCGACGCCGCCGTGGCCAGGACGCAGGCCAGGATCCTGATGACCCCGAGCGCACGACCGTGCATGTCCGCGAGCCGCGCTCGCGCAGCGAGGAGGCCACCGCCCTTAAGGGGTCGGTGCGCCTCGAAGCTAAGCGCCAGCGTCGCCGCGAGGGCCGCGACGCCGGACGGCGCCGGGCACCGATCCTCACGGAGGCGGAGTTTCTCGCACGCCGCGAGTCGGTGGATCGCGTCATGGTGGTGCGTCAGGCCGAGGGCCGCACGCAGATTGCCGTCCTCGAAGATGGCGTCCTCGTAGAGCACTATGTCGATCGGGGCAGCTCCAACTCCATGGTCGGCAATGTCTACCTCGGCCGCGTGCAAAACGTCCTGCCGTCGATGGAGGCCGCGTTCGTCGACATCGGCCGCGGTCGCAATGCCGTGCTCTACGCCGGCGAGGTCAACTGGGATGCCGCCGGTCTCGAAGGCCAGCCCCGTCGCATCGAGATGGCGCTGAAGTCCGGCGACCCTGTCCTCGTGCAGGTCACCAAGGACCCCATCGGCCAGAAGGGCGCCCGGCTCACCAGTCAGGTGTCGCTCCCCGGTCGCTACCTCGTCTACGTGCCCGACGGCTCAATGACAGGAATCTCACGCAAGCTCCCCGACACCGAGCGCACCCGCTTGAAGTCGATCCTCAAGAAGGTCATGCCAGAAGGTGCCGGCGTCATCGTGCGCACCGCCGCCGAGGGTGCGAGCGAGGAGGAGCTCACACGTGACGTCGAGCGCCTGTGCGCTCAGTGGAAAGAGATCGAGCAGGCTGCGGCCACGGCCCAGCCGCCCGCTCAGCTCAGTGCGGAGCCCGATCTGGCCCTCAAGGTCATCCGCGACGTTTTCAACGAGGACTTCGCCAAGCTCGTCGTCTCAGGTTCGGGCGTTGCCCAGGAGGTTCGCACATACGTCGACTCCGATGCGCCTGACCTCGCCGAGCGCGTCGAGACGTGGAGCGACACCAAGGATGTCTTCACGGCGTACCGCGTCGAAGAGCAGCTCACCAAGGCACTCGACCGCAAGGTGTGGCTGCCTTCGGGTGGGTCCCTTGTCATCGACCGCACCGAGGCGATGACCGTCATTGACGTCAACACCGGCAAGTTCGTCGGCCAGGGTGGCAACCTCGAGGAGACCGTCACCAAGAACAACCTCGAGGCAGCTGAAGAGATCGTCCGCCAGCTCCGGCTGCGCGATATCGGCGGCATCATCGTGGTCGACTTCATCGACATGGTGCTGGAGTCCAATCGCGATCTCGTGCTGCGCCGCCTCGTCGAGTGCCTCGGTCGCGACCGCACCAAGCACCAGGTCGCCGAGGTCACCTCGCTCGGCCTCGTGCAGATGACGCGCAAGCGCATCGGCCAGGGACTGCTCGAAGTCTTCTCGACCACCTGCGACTCCTGCGGCGGCCGAGGCCACCACGTCTCCCTGCACCTGCCCGAGGGCGAGGCCAAGCCGGCCATTGCGAAGGCGGGCAAGCGCAAGGGCAAGGGCGTCGATCCCGCTGATGTGATCGCCAAGTCCCTGGGAGCCACTCCCGAAGGCGATTCTCCCGAGGGAGACACCCCTGAGATCGCTGAGCCTGAAGCCGCCGAGGCCTGAGCCTTCGCGGGCCCCAGGGGGCACAAGGCCCCGGATTGGCTCCGCACCGGGCCCGTCCGGTAGCCTTGCCCCTCGGCGCTGAGGCGCCCACCGGTCCGGCTGGGCCGACCACCTTGAGGAGCACCACGTGTACGCCATCGTCCGCGCCGGAGGCCGGCAGGAGAAGGTCGCCGTCGGCGACGTCGTCGTCATGGACCGCGTCGAGGCTGAGCCTGGCTCCACCGTGACCCTCCCCGCCCTCATGCTCGTCGACGACGGTGCCGTCACCACCGATCCCGCCAAGCTCGCGGGCATCGCGGTCAAGGCCGAGGTCGTCGGCCACGAGCGTGGCCCCAAGATCCGCATCCTCCGCTACAAGAACAAGACCGGCTACCGTCGCCGTCAGGGTCATCGTCAAGACCTCACGCGCGTCAAGGTCACCGACATCACGAAGGCGAAGGGCTGACCATGGCTCATAAGAAGGGCGCATCCAGCTCCAGGAACGGCCGCGACTCCAACGCCCAGCGGCTCGGCGTCAAGCGCTTCGGTGGCCAGGTTGTCAACGCCGGCGAGATCATCGTCCGCCAGCGCGGCACGCACTTTCACCCCGGCTTCAATGTCGGCCGCGGCAAGGACGACACGCTCTTCGCCCTCAGCCAGGGCCGCGTGGAGTTCGGCACCCACCGCGGGCGCCGCGTCGTCAACATCGTCGTCGACGCCTGACGCTGCGCGGTCCGCTGACCGCATCGAGAGGCCTGCGCGATGACCACCTTCGTCGACCGGGTCGACCTGCACGCCACCGCCGGTGACGGCGGTCACGGCTGTGCCTCGGTCCACCGCGAGAAGTTCAAGCCCCTGGGAGGGCCCGACGGCGGCAACGGCGGCCGCGGGGGCAATGTCGTCCTCGTCGTGGACCCCAGCGTCACGACCCTCATCGGCTTCCATCACCGCCCGCACCAGCGTGCCACCAGCGGCAAGCCAGGTCAGGGCTCGAATCGCAATGGCGCCGATGGCGCTGACGTGATCCTCTCGGTGCCCGACGGCACGGTCGTGATGGGCCACGACGGCGAGACGCTCGCGGACCTCACGGGAGCCGGCACCACCTACGTCGTGGCTCGCGGTGGTCGCGGTGGCCTCGGCAATGCCGCGCTTGCCTCCCAGCGGCGCAAGGCGCCTGGCTTCGCTCTCAAGGGCGAGCCTGGTGAGCACCGCGAAGTCGCACTCGAGCTCAAGTCCGTGGCTGACGTCGCCCTGGTCGGCTACCCGAGTGCCGGCAAGTCCAGCCTCATCGCGGCGCTCTCTTCGGCCAGGCCCAAGATCGCGGACTACCCCTTCACCACCCTTGTGCCCAATTTGGGTGTCGTCACGGCGGGTGATGTGACCTACACGATCGCCGACGTACCCGGCCTGATCCCGGGCGCGAGCGAGGGCCGCGGCCTCGGGCTTGAGTTCCTCAGGCACATCGAGCGCTGCTCGGTCATCGTGCACGTCATCGATGCTGCTTCGCTGGAATCCGACCGGGAGCCCCTCGCCGACCTCGACATCATCGAAGCGGAGTTGGCTGCCTACGGCGGACTTGCGGATCGCCCGCGACTCGTGGCACTGAACAAGGTGGATCTCCCCGATGGCCGCCTGGTCGCCGACATGGTCGCTCCGCTCCTCGCGGAGCGGGGGCTGCCTGCCTTCGAGGTGTCCGCGCTGAGCAACGAGGGGCTGCGCGAGCTCTCCTTCGCCATGGCCGCGCTCGTGGCCGAACATCGCGTGGCGACGGCAGAGGTGACTCCGACGCGCATCATCATCACGCCGCCGCCGGTCGATGACGCCGGCTTCGACGTCAGCCGCGAGCTCCACCCCGAGACGGGTGAGCCGCTCTACCGGGTGACGGGCACCCGGCCGGAGCGCTGGGTCCGCCAGACCGACTTCGCCAACGAGGAAGCCGTGGGCTATCTCGCGGATCGCCTCGCGCGACTCGGCGTGGAGGAGCGTCTCCTCGCCGAGGGCGCGGCCCCGGGGAGCACCGTGGTCATCGGTCCCGGCGACGACGCGGTGGTATTCGACTGGGAGCCCACCATCTCGGCGGGTGACACCTCCGACCGCGGTCCCCGTGGTACCGATCGCCGGCTGGAGGGCTGGTGAGTCCCCGCGCAACGCGGCGAGGAGTGGGCACGGCGCGGCGTATCGTCGTCAAGGTTGGCTCTTCGTCACTCACGCGCCCCGACGGCGGTGTCGATATTGAGCGCATCACCGCGCTGGTCGATGTCCTCGCTGACCGAGCAGCGGTGGGCAGCCAGGTCATCCTCGTCTCCAGTGGAGCGATCGCGACGGGCTTCCCCATCCTGGGATTGAGTCGCCGTCCACGTGACCTCGCGACCCAGCAGGCGTCCGCCAGCGTGGGCCAGGGCGTGCTCCTCGCCCAGTACTCCCTGTCCTTCGCCGCACGCGACATGAAGGTCGGCCAGGTGTTGCTCACCGCAGACGACATGACGCGGCGCGCTCACTATCGCAACGCCCAGCGCACTTTGGAGAAGCTCATCGAGATGGGTGTGGTGCCCATCGTCAACGAAAACGACACGGTCGCCACCGATGAGATCCGTCTCGGTGACAACGACCGGCTCGCGGCGCTGGTCGCGCACCTTGTCCGCGCCGATGCGCTGGTGCTCCTGTCGGATGTCGACGGGCTCCACGACGGCCCTCCCGGCAAGGGAGAGACCCAGCTCATCGCCGAGGTCCCTGATGTGGCGGCCCTGTCCGATGTGTCCATCGGTGGCGTGGGGTCCGGCGTGGGCCTCGGCGGCATGGCGACCAAGGTCGAGGCGGCACGGATCGCCACCGCTGCGGGCATCCCCGTGGTGCTCGCGCACTCGCGGGCGGCTCGGGAGGCGATGTCAGGTGAGGACACAGGGACCGTCTTCCTTCCCACGGGACGCCGCACCCCCACGCGCCTCCTCTGGCTCGGACATGCCAGTACGCCCCAGGGGCGACTCCACCTCGATGCTGGGGCGGCGAGTGCGGTGACGGTGCGACGCACCTCGTTGCTCCCCGCAGGTGTCACACGAGTGGAGGGTGAGTTCACGGCGGGTGATCCGGTGGACCTTCTCGACGAAAACGGCCACACGATCGCTCGCGGACTGGTCAACTACGACTCAGCGGAACTCCCCGGGCTCCTCGGCCGATCCACTCGGGATCTCGCCCGAGAGCGCGGACCCGAGTACGAACGCGAGGTCATTCATCGTGATGACATCGTCGTCCTCGACGGAGCACCGCGCGACTGACGTCGACAGCACGGGAGGAGGCGCACATGGCGACCGCAGAGCCCGAGGCAGCGACATCCCTGTGGTTCGTGACCGTCACCGTCGCCGGCGGCGTCGTCGATTCCCAGGTGATCCGGTCGGGACTTGAGAGTCTCTCCCATGAGCACCCCTTCCTTCTCTCGGGTCGCTACGCGGCTGACCGGGCCGAGGTGCGCTACTGGGAGGAGGCCCCCAACGCCCAGTCCGTCCTCGACCTCGCCGTGGGGCTGTGGGATGAGCACCGTGTCTCGGCCGGCCTGCCCGACTGGGAGGTCGTGGGCGTGGAGGTCATTGATCGCGAGACCTTCCACCGCCGCGGGCGCCACCTGGGGCAAGGCCCCGGCCTCATCGCAGCTGGTGGTGTCTCTCCCCTCTAGGTCGGGGCGGCGTACCCTCAGGGGCATGTCCGACGATCGCAGCGAGATCCTCGCGTGCGCGCAGCGAGCGCGTGTCGCGGCCACCGTCCTGCGCGGCGTGACGCGCGAGCACAAGGATGCTGCACTTCGTGCATGCGCCGCAGCGCTGCGAGCTGAGACACCGCGCATTGTCGAGGTCAATGCTCGCGATACTGATCGCGCACGCGAGGCGGGCACGAGCCCGGCTCTCATCGACCGTCTCACGCTCGATGCACCGCGTATCGATGCCATCGCCACGGCCTTGGAGGAGGTTGCTGACCTCCCCGACCCCGTCGGTGATGTGGTCCGCGGCTACACCCTGCCCAATGGCCTGCAGGTGCGTCAGGTGCGCGTGCCGCTCGGAGTCGTCGGCATCATCTACGAGGCCCGGCCCAATGTCACCGTGGACGCGGCTGGCCTGTGCCTGAAGAGCGGCAATGCCGCCCTGCTGCGCGGTTCATCCTCAGCACAAGCGACCAATGAGGTGCTCGTCGACGTCCTGCGCGGATCCCTCGCGGAGAGCGGGCTGCCTGCCGACGCCGTGCAGCTCGTCCCAGGCACCTCGCACGAGTCCGTCAAGCACCTCATGACAGCTCGCGGCCTCGTTGATGTCCTTATCCCCCGGGGTGGAGAGGGACTGATTCGCAGCGTGGTGGAGGGCTCGACGGTCCCCGTGATCGAGACCGGCGTAGGCAATTGCCATGTGTACGTCGACGAGCACGCAGATGTGGACATGGCTGTGCGCCTCCTGCTCAACTCCAAGGCGCAGCGCGTGAGTGTGTGCAACGCAGCCGAGACACTCCTCGTGCACCGGGGCATCGCCGATCGCTTCCTGCCGGCCGCGATGGCAGCCCTGCGCGAGGCCGGTGTCACGGTCCACGGAGACGAGGGGATGCTGATGGCCGCGGGGGCGGCCGGCACGGAGTGCGCACCGGTCACGGATGACGACTGGGCCGCCGAGTACTACTCACTCGACATCGCCGCCGGCGTCGTGGACAGCCTCGATGATGCCCTGGCGCACATCCGCCGGTGGTCCTCCGGTCACACCGAACTCATCGTGACCGACTCCCAGTCGGCTGCCCAGGCATTCATCGCGGGCGTCGACGCGGCTGCGGTCATGGTCAATGCCTCGACCCGCTTCACTGATGGCGGCGAGTTCGGCTTCGGCGCGGAGATCGGCATCTCGACCCAAAAGCTGCACGCGCGCGGCCCCATGGGCCTGCCGGAGTTGACCACCACGACCTACGTCGTCGTGGGGGATGGACACGTGCGCGGCTAGCCCCTGGGCAGCGGCTAGGCTGGGGGTGCCGAAGGGACGTGGCCGCCATAAACCGAAGGGCCGGTCCCCCAAAGGAGGAGTGCTATGAGTCCGCTCACCGCCGCCGTATGGACCTCGGCCGAGGGTGCCGAGGGCAATCTCGTGTCCCCCTACGTCTTCGGGGGAGTCGCGCTCGCCATCCTGGTCGGCCTCCTCATCGTCACGATGCTCATCAACGTCGACCGCTGATCGCCAGCTCCTCGGGAGTGACATGCGCATCGGGGTGATGGGCGGCACCTTCGACCCGATTCATCTCGGCCACCTGGTCGCTGCATCCGAAGTGGCGGACAGATTCGACCTGGATCGTGTCGTCTTCGTCCCTACCGGTGAGCCGTGGCAGAAGTCCGACCGCAGCGTATCGGCATCCGAAGACCGCTACCTCATGACCGTCATTGCGACGGCTGCCGACGAGCGCTTCAGTGTCTCGCGCGTCGATGTTGATCGTGATGGTCCGACGTACACCGTCGACACACTGCGTGACATCAGGGCCGACCTGGGCGAGGAGCACGACTATCACTTCATCACCGGTGCCGATGCCCTGAGCGAGATTCTCTCGTGGCGCGAGCCTGAGGAGGTCCTCCGGCTCACCCACCTCGTGGGAGTGACGCGCCCCGGCCACGTGCTCGTGGATCCCGGGCTGGCTCCCGGCCGCGTGAACCTGCTCGAGATCCCGGCGCTCGCGATCTCCTCGAGTGACATCCGTGCGCGCGTCGCGCGGGGTGCACCCATTCGCTACCTCGTCACCCCGGGGGTCGAGGCCTACATCGCCAAGGTGGGGTTGTACGCCGGATGAGCGTGGCCGGGCGGGTCATCCTCGTCGCCGTTGGAGCCTTGGCGATCGTCCTCGGCCTTGGCGTCGTCAGCCTGCTGACATCCGAGGGCGTCCCGACACCGAATCCCACTCCGACCCAAGAGCGGGTGGAGCAGACCCTGCTCCTGCAGGTCTTGGACCGTGATGGATATGCGAGGGGCAACGTCGTCATCGGGATCGAGCCGCCCGGGACGGATCCGCTCACGGTCCTGCTCACCATGCCCGCAAGCGTGCTCGTGCCGCAGGGTGACGACAGCGTGACCCTCGGCGTCACGCCCCAGTCCGCCGACACGCTGGCGGCCGTCACGGCGATCGAGCAGGGTTTCGGCCTGCGCATTGACGCGGGACTGACGCTTGATCGGCTAGCCTTCGCGGGTCTGGTAGATGGTGTCGATGGTGTCTGGGTGGAGTTGGATCGCCCGGTGCTGCTGCCGGCCATCGGCGACGAAGAGCGCTTGCGCGTGCTCGGTCCGGGGTGGGTCAAGTTGGACGGCATCGCCGCAGCCGACTACGCCGTGCTCAGGATTCCGGGCGAGAGCGAGGCCAATCGAGTGGAGCGCTTCCGTGGGCTCCTCGAGGACGTTTTGGAGCGGCTGCCGCGCACGGACGACCAAATGCGCCAACTCCTCACGAGCCTGGGTTCGCTCGCGCAGTCGACGGTGCCTACCGACGACCTCGTCCCCTTCCTCAAGACTGTCCGCGCGGATATCGACTTCGGCAGGGTGCGCGCGGAGGTGCTCCCGGTCGAGCTGATCCGAGGGGGTGCTCGCCCGGCCGCGATCGCCGCGCCGGATGCGGACGCCCTCGTCCAGACGCTCTTTCCCGATGCCCGCGTCACTCCCGAAGGCACGGGGGTGACAGGCTGAAGGCCTGCCGACCCGTGAGAAGGCCTGCCGACCTGTAAGGACGTGACGTTCGTGCCCGCCACCCCCGAGGCCATCGATTTGGCCCAGGCTGCCGCTGAGGCCGCCGCTGACAAGCTCGCCACGGACATCGTGGCCATCGACGTGAGCCAGTACCTTGTCATCACGGATGTCTTCCTGCTGTGCACGGCGGCCAACGACCGCCAAGTGCGCGCGGTGGTCGATGCGATCGAGGAGCGCCTCGCGCGCGAAGGCGAGAAGCCAATCCGTCGCGAGGGCGAGAAGGAGAGTCGCTGGGTCCTCCTCGACTACGGCGACATCGTCATTCACGTGCAGATTGCCGAGGAGCGCATCCACTACGCGCTCGAGCGGCTCTGGAAGGACTGCCCCTTCATCCCGCTCGATGTGGATACATCCCGCTGATGCGCCGCATTGCGATCTGGCGACACGGACGCACGTCGTGGAACGCCGAGCACCGCTTCCAGGGGCAGACGGACATCGAGCTCGATGAGATTGGTGTCGCTCAGGCTCGGCGTGCTGCGGCGATGCTCGCGAGCCTGCCGCCCACGGCGATCATCTGCTCGGACCTCTCGCGCACCCAGCAGACCGCAGCGCCTCTCGTTGAGCTCACCGGCATCGAGCCGACGCTCGATGAGGGTCTGCGCGAGACCTACGCGGGGGAGTGGGAGGGCAAGACGCGTTCCGTGCTTCTCGAGGAGTACGGCGATGGCCTGCACCAATGGTCTGCGGACCCGCATATGCGCGCCGGTGTCATGGGTGAGACACGACTCGAGGTCGCGGATCGCATGGTTGCCGCTGTTGATCGCGGACTCGCGATGATCCCGGCAGACGGCGCACTCGTCGTCGTCACGCATGGAGGTGCGGCGCGTGCGGGCATCGGCTGCCTCCTCGGACTTCCACCGGAGCACTGGGCGGCGCTGGGCGTGCTCACGAACTGCTCCTGGAGTGTGCTGCTCGAGAACCCCCCGCCGGGGCCGGCGTGGCGTCTGCAGGAGTACAACGCCGGGTCACTACCGGAGTCGGTGCCGATCGATGGGGTCTGGCCCGCAGACGATCGCTAGAGCTGGGCGGGAAGGCCAAGCCATCCCTATCGATCCACCCCGGGTATGCTTGCGGGGCCCTCAGGGGCGGCGGGGCTGTAGCGCAGTTGGTAGCGCACCTCCATGGCATGGAGGGGGTCAGGGGTTCGAATCCCCTCAGCTCCACGCGCGGCGCATCCGGCAGGGTGCGCCGTCTTCCTGTTTCGCCCCTTCATCTCTTTCCCCTTCCTTGGACTTGTCCGCGCGCCTGTGCGGACGCGAACGCGCGGTGCAGGGCAACCACGAGGGCGAGCAGGAACCCTTGCC
>JBIKKK010000233.1:0-3079 GCA_044360385.1 Candidatus Nanopelagicales bacterium | reverse complement strand
ACGACGCGCCCGTAACCGGTGGGGTCGCCCAGCACCGCTGTGAGCATCGTGGCAGCCGATGTGGCTCCCACCTGAGTATCAACCAGTCCGCGGACCGTCGCTCCGGTGAGCAGCGGCGTATCGCCACTGAGCACCACGATGGGGGCCGCGGTGAGTGCATGCGCCGAGGCAAGCGCCGCGAGTGCGATGCGTACGGCGTGGCCCGTACCGCGCTGCTCCTCCTGCACGACAGTGTCGACCCACGGGGCGATCTCCTCGAGGTGCTCGAGGACCTGATCGCGCCCATGCCCGATGACGACGACAACATGCGCGGGGTCGATGGCCGACGCTGCTTCGAGGACATGTCCGATGAGCGTTCGACCCGCAATGGAATGCAGGACCTTGGGTGTGGCCGAGCGCATGCGAGTGCCCTCGCCCGCAGCGAGGATGATGACGACCGGCCCCTGCGACGTCACCGCTCACGGACCTCCACGAGAAGGGTCGCCCTGACGGGCAGCCGACTTCGGCACCCTACCCCCCGAGAGGGAGCTCCCGGCGAGGGAGTCGAACCCCCATTCAGAGATCCAAAGTCTCTTGTCCTGCCATTAGACGAGCCGGGATGGGCCCCCTGGCGGGGTCCGGCGAGAAGTCTCCCAGGGCGGTGTCCCGGGGGTATCCCTGGACAGGTTACGCAACCGTAGGTTACGGTTGCGTAGGTTTTATCAGGTCACGGAATCAGGGGTGGACATGACGGCGATCGTGAACGAGCAGAGCACGGGGCGCCCGGTCACGGAGCCCATGGCGACAGGCATGCGCACCACGATCGGTCTCTTTGTCGCCGTGCCCCTCCTCGCCGTGGTCCTGGCCATCCCGGTCGCGTGGGGCGGATGGCTCGGCTGGACCGATCTCGTGCTCGCCTTCGTCTTCTACGTCATCGCCGCGGGGGGCATCACCGTGGGGTTCCACCGCCACTTCACCCACGGGTCCTTCAAGGCGCCGAAGTGGGTGTCCGTGGCCCTCGCCGTGGCGGGTTCGACGGCCGTCGAAGGGTCCCTCGGCCAATGGGTCGCAGACCACCGCCGGCACCATGCACGTAGCGACGAAGAGGGCGATCCGCACAGCCCGTGGCGCTACGGCACATCGCGCCGCGCGGTAGCCAAGGGCCTGGTGTACGCCCATGTGGGTTGGCTTTTTGACGGACAGCAGACATCGATCGAGCGCTACGCACCGGACATCGAAGCAGACGCCGCCTTGAAGCGTGTGTCGCGCTACTTCCCCCTCATCGTCCTGTCGACAATCCTGCTTCCCGCCATCCTCGGCGGCCTTCTCACCTGGTCCTGGCAGGGCGCGCTCACCGCGCTCTTCTGGGCCGGCCTCGTGCGCATCGCCCTCGTGCACCACGTGACGTGGTCGATCAACTCCATCTGCCACGTCTTCGGCGAGAGGCCCTTCCGCACCCGCGACATGGCGACCAACAACCGGTGGCTGGCACTGCCCTCGCTGGGTGAGTCCTGGCACAACCTGCATCACGCTGAGCCCACAGCGGCGCGCCACGGCGTGCTGCGCGGCCAGGTCGACATCAGTGCCGGGGTCATTCGCGCCATGGAGCGGATGCGCCTGGCTCGCGACGTCCGCTGGCCCAACCCAGCCCGTCTGGCGGCCAAGCTCAAGGATCCCGCCCTGCAGCGACGCATCCGAGGCTGGTCCCCCGCGGACGAGCCTGGCGCGGCAGCCACCACCTGAACCCGGACCAGGGACGATTAGCCATGCGCATGTCCGGCCGCGAACGACGCGAGCAACTCATCGAGGTCGGTCGCACCCTCTTCGCCGACAAGGGCTTCGAGGCAGTGACAGTCGAGGAGATCGCCTCCACCGCAGGGGTCTCGAAGCCCGTCGTCTACGAGCATTTCGGCGGCAAGGAGGGTCTCTACGCCGTCGTCGTGGATCGCGAGATGAATCACCTGCTGTCGATGATCAGCGGCGCACTCGAGGGGACCCACCCGAGGCTCCTCCTCGAGCAGGCCGGCATGGCACTCTTCGACTACATCGACGCGCAGCCCGACGGATTCCGCATCCTCGTGCGAGATTCCCCCGTATCCCAGCAGACGGGATCCTTCGCGAGCCTGATCGTCGACGTCGCCGGGCAGGTCGAGCACCTCCTCGCCGACCAGCTCAAGGCGCACGGATTCCCCACGCGGCTCGCGCCGATGTACTCGCAGATGCTCGTGGGCATGACCGCACTCACCGGACAGTGGTGGCTGGACGTGCGCAAGCCTCGCAAGGAGGAGGTCGTCGCCCACGTCGTCAACCTCGCGTGGAACGGCCTGGCAAACCTCGAGGCAAAGCCCCCGTTACCGCGCCGCTGACGGCCCGATGCCGCTGATGGCCCGATGTGGCTGACGTCAGGGAGCCACGCGAGCCCCGGGCACCGGGCCCACCGCGTGCCGCACGCCGCGGACCAAGCCGGTCCCCGCCATCTCCGCGGCAAGGGCGATTGCCACATCGCGTCCCTCGGCGAGGAAGACGCAGGTGGGTCCGCTACCGGAGACCATCGCCGCCAGGGCGCCGTAGTCCAGGCCCGCATCGAGCACTCCTCGCAGTGACGGCCGCAGGGCCAGTGCTGCCGGCTCGAGATCGTTGACCAGATGGGCGGCGACATCACGCGGATCACCCCGGCGTAGAGCACTGAGAAGCGGAGCGTCCACGTCATCGTCGCCCGCGGGCGCGAGAAGACCCTCGGCCATGAGCCTGTCCCACTCCGCATAGACGCGGGGGGTCGACAATTCCGCGTCGCTCAGGGCGACCACCCAGTGCAACTCGGCGTCGGTGAGCACCGGGGTAAGCACTTCACCGCGACCTGTACCTCGAGCCGTGCCCCCCATGAGCGAGAACGGAACGTCGGATCCGAGCCCTGCCGCGATCTCGGCCAGTGTCGCGTCGGTGATGTCCAGCGCCCATAGGCGTCGCAGTCCGACGAGCGTGGCCGCAGCGTCCGCGCTGCCACCGGCCATGCCCGCGGCGACCGGGATGGCCTTGGTGATGTCGATAGCGACATCCGTCGCGGGGCGCCCGACATGGCGAGCGAGCGCGGCCGCCGCCT
>JBIKKK010000232.1:0-3092 GCA_044360385.1 Candidatus Nanopelagicales bacterium | reverse complement strand
CCTCGCGGTCACCCTGGGGGATGAGTTCCCCCGGGCCTTGGTGACGCGCGGAGCGAAGCGGAGCGGGACGCGCTACTTCGGCCCGTATGCCCATGCATGGGCCATCCGGGGGACCCTCGATGCGCTCCTGCGTGTCTTCCCCGTGCGCACCTGCAGCAGTGGTGTCTTCGATCGTGCTCGTCGCTCGGGGCGACCGTGCCTGCTCGCAGACATTGGCAAGTGCTCGGCACCCTGCGTCGGCAGGGTCACGCCCGAGGAGCACCAGGTGATTGCCGAGGATCTGTGTGGGTTCCTCGGTGGTCGCGCCCGCGACTTCCAGCGTCGGCTCACGACGCAAATGCACGAAGCATCCGCTGCCCAGGACTACGAGCGCGCTGCCCGGCTTCGCGACGACATCGGCGCCCTCGAGCGAGCGTTGGAGCGCAACTCGGTGGTCTTCGACGAGTCCGTCGACGCTGACGTCGTGGGCATGTCTGGCGATGAGCTCGAGATCGCCTTCGAGGTGTTCCACGTGCGCGATGGACGCATACGAGGGCAGCGCAGCTACATCGTCGAGCGGGTTGACGAGTCGGACGAGAGGGAGCTCCTGGGACGGCTCCTCGTCGCCCTCGTGGACGAATCGGATGAGTGCCCGGCTGAGATGCTCGTTTCCCGGGAGATTTCGTCCGATGTTGTCGAATGGCTGGAGTGGAAGCGGGGCAGGCGCGTCGATGTCCGGATCCCGCAACGCGGCCCTAAGCGGGACCTCCTCGAGACGGCGCGGGCTAATGCCGAGCAGCGACTCGCTCTGCACAAGACGCGACGATCGGGCGACCTGACGGCGCGCAGCCAGGCTCTCACGGAGATTCAGGCAGCGATGGACCTGCCCGCGGCTCCTCTACGCATCGAGACGATCGACGTGTCGCACCTGGGCGGAGAGGGAGTTGTCGGAGCCCTCGTGGTCTTCGAGGATGGCGCGCCACGTCCCCGGGAGTACCGCACCTTCGCTCTTTCGGAGGAGGGCTCCCGCGACGACACCTCAGCGGTGCGCGAGATCGTGATGCGGAGATTCCGCCCGCAGCCCTCCGACGGGGCGGAGGCGCAGCGCCGGGCCTTCGCTTACCCGCCGCAGTTGCTCGTCATCGATGGTGGCGCGCCTCAGGTGCAGGCGGCGGCAAGCGCACTGGACGAAAGGGCTGTCGAAGGCGTCACTGTCGTGGGGCTCGCCAAGCGACTCGAAGAGGTATGGCTGCCCGGTGCCACGGGGCCGGTCATCCTTCCCCGCACGAGCGAGGGGCTGTACCTACTCCAGAGGATGCGTGATGAGGCCCACCGCGTCGCCCTGCGCTACCAGCGACGCACGCGGACTCGACGCACGCGAAGCGCGCTGCACGACGTGCCCGGACTGGGGCCGGAGCGCGCCAAGGCCCTTATGCGGGCTTTCGGTTCGGTGGCGGCCGTGCGCCGGGCGAATGCCGAGCAACTCCAGACGGTCCCCGGAATCGGACCCCAGCTGGCGGAGCGCATCGTGGCGGCACTTGACGCGAATGCCGCGGCGTCGGGCTCCGCCCCCGGGCCGGATGAGACCCTGGTCACGGAGGTGCAGGGATGAGCGTGGGGCAAGACGCCGGTGGAGTGGTCGAGGTAGTCCTCGTCACGGGCATGAGCGGTGCGGGACGATCCACGGCCGCTCGCGCCCTCGAGGATCGGGGATGGTTCGTCGTCGACAACCTCCTTCCGAAGCTCATCCCCGAGACCGTGCGCGCCCTGGGCGAGGACGGGGCCGTCGCCCGGGTCGCGGTGGTCGTGGATGTGCGCGGCGGCAGGTTCTTCGATGACACTGAGCGCGCACTGACCCGCCTTCGCGAGGACGGCACGGACGTGCGGATCCTCTTCCTCGAGGCGTCAGATGAGAGTTTGGTACGGCGTTTCGAGAGCAACCGTCGTCCGCACCCGCTTCAGCAGGGCGAGCGGCTCGTGGACGGGCTTCGCCGTGAGCGCGTGGCCCTGGCGGGATTGCGTGCGGATGCGGACCTCGTGATCGATACGAGTCAGCTCAATGTCCACGAGCTACGCCATCGGGTGGAGGCAGCCTTCGGGGGCGATGCGGCTCCCTTGCGTGCGACGGTGATGTCCTTTGGCTTCAAGTACGGGATCCCAGTCGATGCCGACGTGGTCCTCGACGCCCGATTCCTGCCCAATCCGCACTGGGTGGATTCCCTCAGGGATCACACGGGCCTGGACCCGGACGTCCGCGAGTACGTCGTCGACACCCCGGCGGCCGAGCGCTTCCTGGGAGAGGCCACTCGCCTCCTCGACGTCATGGCCGAGGGATATCTCCGTGAAGGCAAGCGCTACGTCACCGTCGCCGTCGGGTGCACCGGCGGCAAGCACCGCAGTGTTGCGTTGACCGAGGAGGTGGCAGGCAGGCTCACCAGTCAGGGCATCGAGTCGGTAGTCGTCCACCGTGATCTGGGGCGTGAGTGACGGCCTCCGTCGTTGCGTTGGGTGGAGGCCATGGCCTCTCCGTGACCCTGAGGGCCTTGCGCGGAATCGGGGTCGAGCCCACGGCCATCGTGGGTACCGGTGACGACGGTGGCTCCAGTGGTCGGCTCCGCGCACATCTGGGCGTGCCCCCGCCCGGCGATCTCAGGATGGCTCTTGCTGCGCTCGCAGAGGAGGGCCTGTGGACGCGGGTCCTCCAGCACCGATTCGGCGGAACTGGTGACATCGACGGGCACGCACTGGGCAACCTCATCCTCGTGGCACTTTGGGACGAGACAGGTGACCTCGTGGCAGGACTCGATCGTCTCGGTGACGTGCTCGGGGCACGTGGACGCGTGCTTCCGAACTGCTTGGAGCCGGTTGAGCTCATCGCCGATGTCGAGGCGGTCGACGGGCGATCGGTCGAGGTCCGAGGCCAGGCGCGACTCACGTCAGCGCATGGCCGCATCGTGGGGCTGCGTCTTCGACCTGTGCAGCCGCACGCCTGCCCCGAAGCTGTGGTGGCCGTGCGCAACGCTTCGCACATCGTCATCGGACCAGGTTCCTGGTTTACGAGCGTCCTTGCCCACGTGCTCATCCCGGAGTTGGCAGCGGCCCTTCGGGAATCT
>JBIKKK010000231.1:0-3106 GCA_044360385.1 Candidatus Nanopelagicales bacterium | reverse complement strand
ATGACGGCCTCGTAGGTGCGGCCGACGTCCTTGGGGTCGATGGGCAGGTAGGGGACCTCCCACCGGAAGTCGTCGACTGGCGTCCCCGCTGCAGCCGCATCGATCTCCATGTGTGCGAGGCCCTTGTTGATCGCGTCCTGGTGAGAGCCCGAGAAGGCGGTGTAGACAAGGTCGCCACCGTAGGGGTGGCGCTCGTGCACGGGGATCTGGTTGCAGTACTCCACCGTGCGGCGGATGTCATCGATATCGCGCATGTCCAGCTGCGGGTCGATGCCCTGGCTGAAGAGGTTCATCCCCAGCGTGACGAGGCAGACGTTGCCGGTGCGCTCACCATTGCCGAAGAGGCACCCCTCGATGCGGTCGGCACCGGCCATGTAGCCCAGCTCGGCCGCTGCGACTGCCGTGCCGCGGTCGTTGTGGGGGTGCAGCGAGAGGATCACGCTGTCGCGTCGTGCCAGATGGCGATGCATCCACTCGATCGAGTCGGCGTAGACATTGGGCGTGGCCATCTCGACGGTCGCGGGCAGGTTGAGGATCACCTTGCGGTCAGGGGTGGGCTGCCAGACCTCGGTGACGGCGTCGCACACCTCCACCGCAAACTCTAGCTCGGTGCCGGTGTAGGACTCGGGGGAGTACTCGAAGTAGACCTCGGTCTCGTCGGCGATCTGCTCGGCGTACTTCTTGCACAGCTGAGCACCGTGGACGGCGATGTCTTTGATGCCCTCCTTGTCGAGGCCGAATACGACGCGGCGCTGCAGAGTCGACGTGGAGTTGTACAGGTGCACGATCGCCTGCTTGGCGCCGCGGATCGCCTCGAAGGTCCGCTCGATGAGGTGCTCGCGCGACTGGGTGAGCACCTGGATGACGACATCGTCGGGGATGAGGTCTTCCTGGATGAGCTGGCGCACGAAGTCGAAGTCCGTCTGCGACGCCGAGGGGAAGCCGACCTCGATCTCCTTGAAGCCCATCTGCACGAGCAGCTCGAACATCCGCTTCTTGCGCGCGGGTGACATGGGGTCGATGAGGGCCTGGTTGCCGTCGCGCAGGTCGACCGCGCACCAGCGCGGTGCCTGCGTGATGACCTGGGCGGGCCAGGTGCGGTCGGGCAGGTCGACGGGGCCGTAGGCGGCGTAGCGCTGCCACGCCATGGGCGACGGCTGCTGGGGATTGCGCTGATCGTGGATGTCGGTGCTCATGTCCTTCGGTCTCCTGTCAGGGGTGGGGACCGGCGTGCAAGGACTCCGCGACGAGGGGGCCGGCGTGGGCCCCTAGTGGGAGCCCCTAGGCCTCGTCGCGGCGACCAAGGAGGAGGCGCTGCGTGGACATCACGCTGAGGGTAGCACCGGAGCTGTCCCCAGGGCATCTCACGCCCCCTCGTCCACAGGGGCCCCACGAGGGGGTCGGCGTAGGGCTCTCGCTGCCTAGCGTCCGCCGGGTCCGATTCCCGCTTTCTTGGAGGTCCCCATGCGTACGCCGCTCCTCGCCTTGATCGCCGCCACCCTCGGTGCCGGCCTGACCGCACCCGCTCCCGCCCTGGCCGCCAAGCCCGGGCCTGACCTCCCTGAGGTCCGGACCGTTGTCGCCCTCCAGGTGAAGGGGGAGTGGTCGGGTCGGATGGCCTTCGGAATGCAGACGGTGGGCATCGCGCGCTCCCAGCGGCCGCTACCTCTCGAGATGCAGCTGTCGCGTACGACCTGCGACATCGCCGGCTGCATGACCACCGAGATCATCGTGGATCCCGCTGCCGGCGTGCCCGGAGTGGCACGCGTCGCTGCCGGGCTGTCGAGTGCGGCGCTCCAGCGGACCACGGTCGCGGCTACGGTCCGCCGGGTCATCAACGGCAGCGTGGTCACGCAGCACCCTGCGATGGTCGTGGTCGAGGTGCGAGCCAAGCGCTCGGGCGCCGTGATCAAGCGGACGACTCTCACCCAGGACCCCGATGGCGAGGTGCTCACGGTTTCGCGCATCGCGACCGTGCAGGCGAGCGTCCTGCTCGGCGACGACACTCTTGCGGCGACCGGTGAGATCACGCGCACCCAGATCGTGGATTAGATCCCTCAGGATTTATGTACGACATTAAGGGTCATGGCGGGTTTGTTGTCCGCGACAGTGCGCGCAAGCTCGGGGTCTCCGATGGCGACATGTGCCACGCGGTGGCCCACGCGATGGTGAGAGTGGATCGTCCACCCGGCGGGACCCTGCATCTCGGGCCCGAAAGGGCAGGGCGACTGCACGAGGTCGTGTCCGTGCGCGAGGGAGGCGACGTCCATCGCGTGATTCATGCGATACCGATGAGGCGGGGATACGAGCGACATCTCAGGGAGGTGCGGGGCGATGCCCGTTAGGAAGCCGAGGCAGACCGACGTCGACTACGAGACCTGGGTCTACCCGGGTATCCCGACGGACGCCCAACTCGACCAGTGGGCGGCCGAGGCCGAAGCGGGATTCGAGCCGCACCAACTCGGCAGGTTCAGGCGCGGGCGGCCACCGCTGGGTCAAGGTCTTTCGCGCGTGGTCCAGGTCCGCCTCGATCCGGAGCTCTACAGCGATCTCGAGACGCGCATCGAGTCCGAGGGAGCCACAGCGAGCACCATCATGCGCGAGGCCCTCCGGCGCTACCTCTCCTCCTGAGCGGTGACCTCGGCGCTTCCGTCGCTATTCATTCCGTCCGGCACCGCGACTTCCGCCAGTTGCACGACGCTTTCGGCCGAATGCGTCGTGCAACTGGCAATCTTTCGGCGTAGGGGCGCGCCGCCCGGCTAGCCGCGGCCCACTAGCCTTCGGCCCATGGCACACACCCTCAACCTGGCCCTCATCCCCGGCGACGGCATCGGCACCGAGGTGGTCGTCGAGGCCCTCAAGGTCCTCGACGCCGTCAAGGGCGACATGACCGTGACCACCCAGGAGTACGACCTGGGTGCCCGGCTCTACAACCGCACCGGCGAGACGCTTCCGCCCGCGGTGCTCGAGGAGCTGCGCGCCTACGACGCGATCCTGCTCGGCGCCATCGGCGATCCCACCGTGCCGCCGGGCGTGCTCGAGCGAGGCGTCCTGCTGCCCCTGCGCTTCGAACTCGACCACCACGTCAACTACCGACCGGTCAAGC
>JBIKKK010000230.1:0-3112 GCA_044360385.1 Candidatus Nanopelagicales bacterium | reverse complement strand
GCTCCCGGCTGCTCGCCTGCGCACATCCACGAGGAGGCTGGTCGAGCCCATGGCGAGGGCTGCGAGTTCCTGAGTCACGGCGGCGGCAAGGCGCTCGGCCGCAGCGGTCCGCGCCACGGAGAGTCGGGAAGCCTGCAGGCCCGACTCCTCGCGCAGGGCGGCCACGCGGGCGTCGAGGAGCCCCACGAGCGCCGCATCATCCCCAAGATCGGCCAGTCGCGCCTCGGCGGCATCACGCCACGCCGCCGGATCCGCAGCCAAGGCTGGCCACGCCCCCGCGCGCTCGAGTCGCCTGCGGAGGTCCCCGAGCACAGCGCGACGCTCTTCGATCGCGTCGACGCGACCGGGCTCGGCATCAAGCCTGTCGAGATAGCGCGTGAGGTCCGCGGCCACATCGACCGTCTCCGCAGCGAGGCGCTCCGCGCGCTCGCGCAGGGCCTGCAGCTCGACATCACGCTCTGCCGCGCGTGACACGGCAGCGGTGGCCACTCCGAGTGCAGATGCAGCGGAGCCTTCGTCGGCGACGAGTGCCTCGTGCGCGGCCAACACCCCGCGCATGATCTCGTCGACATGGGCAAGCCGACTTGCCTCCGAGCGGAGTGATGCCTCTTCATCGGCGGTCGGCGCAGCCCGATCGATGGCCTCGAGGCAATCCCGGAGCATCGATGCTTCCCGTGCCCTCTCCTGTGCGTGCGTGAGCACGTCGTCGCGCTGGCGCATCGCCTCGGTCAACTGCTCGAACGCTTCGGTAAACGCAACGCGAGCCTGCTCGATCTCGGGACCCCCGAACCGGTCCAGCGCGGCCCGCTGCTGGGCGGGCCGTCGCAGCCGTTGCTGGTCGTCTTGACCGTGCACGGCCACAAGTCGGGCACCCAACTGGGCAAGGGTGGCGGCCGGCACCGTCCTCCCGCCCAGGTGGGCCCGCGAGCGGCCCGCCGCTGCCACCGACCTCGTGAGCACGATGCTGCCGTCCTCGTCCCACTCCCCGCCTGCTTCGACCACAAGGTCGGCTACGGCGGGATCGTCGACGCGGAACCGCCCTTCCACGACCGCCGAGTCATGGCCGGCGCGCACGAGCCCGGGATCCGATGCCCCACCCAGGATCAGGGAGAGCCCCGTGAGCACCATGGTCTTGCCGGATCCGGTCTCCCCGGTGATCACGGTGAGGCCCGGGCCCCATTCCCATTCCGCCCGGTCGATCACGCCCACGCCGCGGATGCTCAACTCGATGAGCCCGTGCCCCCCGGTCACCTCCGGCCTCGCCACCCGTCAACGGGAAGGCTGAACTTGGCGACGAGCCGGTCCGTGAAGGGTGCGTGCGACAGGCGCGCGAGGCGCACCGGCTGCTCGGAGCGGCGTATCTCGACGCGCGCGCGCGGCGGCAACTCGATGGCTCGGCGTCCATCGGCCCACATGATCGCGGACGACGCGGGATCCGGGAGCTCCAGTGCGATGACGCTCCGAGGAGAGACGACCAGGGGTCGAGCGAAGAGTGCGTGAGCGCTGATGGGGACGACAAGCAGCGCCTCCACCTCTGGCCACACCACCGGGCCGCCCGCAGAGAAGGCATACGCCGTGGAGCCCGTCGGCGTCGCGCACACGACACCATCGCAGCCCCATCGCGACAGGGGCCGTCCGTCGATCTCCACGAGGACATCCACCATGCGTTCGCGCGCGGCCTTCTCGAGGCTGGCCTCATTGAGCGCCCACGTCCGGTGCACGGCCTCCCCGCCTACGAGGACTGAGACGTCGAGCGCGGTGCGCTCCTCGACATGCCACTGGCGCTCGACGATGGCGCGGACAACGTCATCGACTGCTTCGCGCTCCGCCTCCGCCAGGAATCCGACGTGACCCAGGTTGACACCGAGGAGCGGGACATCACCGTGTCGTGCGCGCTCAGCGCCGCGCAGGATCGTCCCGTCGCCCCCCAGCACGACCACGAGTTCGGCTCCGTCGGCGGCAGCCTCATCGGCCGGCACGACGGTCCAGTCGCCGCCGGACTCAGGAGCCAACTCGTCGTCGTCGCAAACGCGCACCTCTACAGATGCGGCGGTGAGCGCGCGGGCCACCTCAGCCGCCAGGACCTGCGCCTCGGGTCGCGAGGCATGCGTCACGAGGAGGACCGACCGTCCGTTAGACGTCATGACCCGCCTCCACTACGTGCCCGATCCGCTCCGGGTCGGGAGCTCCGGCATCGCGGCGAAGCCAGAGGAAGAACTCGACGTTGCCGCTGGGTCCGGGCAGGGGACTTGCCGCCACCCCTTGCGTGCCCCAACCCAGGTCGTACGCCGCTGACGCGATCCTACGGACGACCTCGGCTCGCTGCTCGGGGTCGCGCACAACCCCCCCTGCCCCCACCGCGTCACGGCCCACCTCGAACTGGGGCTTGACCATGGGGACGAGGTCAGCACCCTCCGCGGCGCACGCCACGAGGGCCGGGAGGACGAGGCGCAGGGAGATGAAGGAGAGGTCCGCCACGATGACCTCGGGCGCATAGGGCAGATCCCCTGGTTGGAGCAGGCGCACATTGGTGCGGTCGATCACGGTGACGCGCTCGTCCGTCTGCAGCCGCCAGTCGAGGAGGCCGTAGCCCACGTCGACGCTCGTCACAGCACGTGCACCACGGCGCAGCAGCACGTCGGTGAATCCCCCGGTGGACGCTCCCGCGTCAAGACAGAAGCGTCCTTCGATCGACGGGCCCCCGAGACGGTCGAGAGCACCGTCGAGTTTCCACCCGCCGCGCGAGGCATAACCGGGGTCGTCGACATCGTCCTCGACGAGGACAGCCGCTGCGTCGTCGACCATGGTGGCGGGCTTGGCTGCAACCTGACCGCCCACGCGTACCCGTCCCGAGGCCACCAGCGAGCGCGCCTGCTCACGCGAGCGGGCAAGGCCACGCCGCACTAACTCCGCGTCGAGGCGGCGTCGTGTCAGGAGTCGGCCCCGCCGCCGGACCCCGCGTCGCCGAGAGCGGCGCTCAGCCGAGCATGGATATCGGCGAAGACCTCAGCGTGCTCCTCGATCGGCACCTGATCAAGCTCCTGGAGTCGCTCGAGGGCGGCGTCGACGCGCGTATCCCCCGTCGGCAGGACGGGCACGGCAATCGGCAATC
>JBIKKK010000057.1:0-11409 GCA_044360385.1 Candidatus Nanopelagicales bacterium | reverse complement strand
CACGCATGCAGCATCGCGGTGGCCACGGGATCAGCACCGAGCGTGAGTCCGCCGACGGCGGCGTAATCCCAGTCAGCCGTGAGATCGCGCATTACCCGACCGATGAGGGGTGCGGCTTCCGCGTCGAGCGTGACCCGGCGCAGGTCGACGTAGTAATCGGCCTCGCGACCGCTCGAGAGGATGACCTTGCCGTGCACCACGGCCTTGTCGATGATCTGCTGGCGGAGGGCTTCACGGTCGCTCATGCCCAGACCCTAGGGTGCCCACCATGGCGATCGGAAGCGTGGTGCTCACGCCCGGGTCGGCGTACTCCGTGCCGGGTGCACTCGACCTCGGCGGCGACATGCCGGCCGAGTCGGAGTGGACCGCACGCGTGGCCCTGGGCATCGCGGGGGGCGCGGCGCAGCTCTCACCGCCGCTGCTCCTCGTGCTCACCGCTGCCGCCGCCGCCCATGCACCGCACCTGGGCTTCGCCCAGCGATCGGCACGGCGCGCTGTGGGCGGCTATGTGCTCGTCGATCCGGTGCTGCCGCGCCCGGGAGCGGTGAGCGACTGGCCCGACGCACCGGTGACGGTGATCATCACCTCACTCGCCGACGACGAAACTCGCTCAGCAGCACTCGGCGCACGTCTGCGTGGCTGGGAGGTGCTCGAGGGTGACGCGAGCGCGCTCATCAACGACATCGCCGCGCGGCCCTAGCCCGTCTAGCGGCCGGGGCGTCGATTGCCGAGTGCACGCACCAGCGGGCGCGGGAGGTACTGCGCGGCGAGCGACAGCGCCTTGTACTGAGAGCCCGCCACACTGACGGGCCGACCCTTGCGCACATCCCTGAGCGCGCGGTCGACGACCTCCTGCGCATCTAGCCACATCCATTCGGGGATGCCGTCGATCTCCATGCTCGCGCGCTGATGGAACTCCGTGTGCGTGAAGCCCGGGCACACGGCGGTGACGTGGACACCGGTGCCGGCGAGCTCAGTCGCAAGGCTCTCGCTGAAGACCGTCACCCAGGCCTTGGCAGCCGAGTAGGTGCCCCCGGTGATCCAGCCCGCGACACTGCTGATGTTGAGCACGGCGCCGCTGCCCCGGGCGATCATCCCCGGCAAGGCCGCATGCGTGAGGCGCATCACGGCGGTGACGAGCACGTCGAGCATCTGCTGCTCGGCGTCGAGATTCCCGGTGGAGAAGCTCTGGAGTACGCCGAACCCCGCGTTGTTGACGAGGATCTCCACCGGCTGCGCGCGCAGGCGATCCTCGACGACAGCAAGTTGTGACCGATCAGCAAGATCAGCGGCGATGACCTCGACCTGGACACGGTGACCGCGGAGCTCGGCGGCGACGAGATCGAGTCGCTCCTGGTCGCGCGCCACGAGGACGATGTCGTGGCCACGGCGGGCCAGGGTGCGGGCGAAGGCCAGGCCGATGCCCGAGGTCGCTCCGGTGATGATTGCCGTGCTCATGTGAATCTCCTCGGAGATCGTCGCAAGTGCCACGCGGGACCCTCACGTATCAGGCGTTCGACCCCCATCCTTGCCTACGCTGACCTGGTGAACACGGGACGGCTGCTCGCTGCCATGGCCACCGGGCTCCTGGCTCTGGCCCTCCCAGCGGGCATGCTGCCCGCCCAAGCGGACTGGGTCGAGCCGCGCGTGGTCAATGGGCGAGAGCCCACAAATGGCGAATTGGGTGCGCTCATCTACGTGCAGGCCGGGGGCTCGGCTTGCACGGGCACCCTGGTGAGCCCGACCCACGTGATCACAGCGGCCCATTGCGTCACATACTCGAACGGCCGTGCGCTTCCTTCTTCCTCGGTGCGGGTGGGATGGTCAGACACCACTGCACGGCCGCGCGCAACCATCGCCGTCCTTGCGATCCACATTGCGGACTACTCCGGGGCACCCTCCTACGCAAATGACATCGCGGTGCTCGACATCGCCGGGGGCATTCCCGGAGCCGTGCCCATGACGGTGGCCTCCCCTAGAGACAGTCGAAGGCTGCTCGATCCAGGCGCCCCCGTCCGCGCTGCCGGCTATGGTGCGACGTCGTGGACCGGTGGGGCAAGCTCCCGTTCCTACGTCGGCGACGTCGTGGCGGTCCCCGATGCTGCCTGCCGGCCCGGGGAGGGCACGTACTCCATTGGTGACGTCACCTTTACTTCTCCTTCGGTCTACGGATTGGACGTTGACACAAGGACGGCAGTGTGCGCGATCGGCGCCATGCCTGGTGGCACCGGAATCATCGACACCTGCCAAGGCGACTCGGGCGGACCGCTCTTTGCCGAGTCCGCCGCCGGGCTCCGGCTCCTCGGGGTGGTGAGTGTCGGCATTGGCTGTGCGGGATTCGACGACGGTGGACGTCTCGAGACTCCCGTCCCCGGCGTCTACACGCGCGCTGCCGCATTCTCCGGATGGCTTGCCGATCTCGGCGTCCCCATCGGCGACCCCACCAAACTTCGAGCGCCACGTATTCTCGAGGTCGCCTCTCGCGGTGGGTCCGTGGACGTCCGCGTGGAGGTACGCGGTGCGGACGCCATCGACGGCGTCCGCGTGCGGGCCACGTCTCAGAGTGACGCGCGCACCTGCTTCATTGCCCCACCCCAGAACTCCTGCACTATTACCGGACTCACTCCCGGCCTCACCTACCGCGTATCCGCGAAGGTTGAGGCTGGGGACCTCACGTCGCCGCGCTCCACCTACCGAGTCATTACCCTCGCGGAGGTACCCACTCCCGCGAAGCCCGCAATCACCAAGGCATGGTTCGCGGGCGACCGGTGGCGAATCCAGGTGAACCGCGGGGGCGAGCCCGAGACCACGCTGACGACAGTGCGCTGCCGTGACACCAACAACAGCACGCAAGAGGAGGGGTCAGTCCGCAGGAACCGCGCCTACCTTGCCCTTGCGGCAAACAGCGCCTTTACCTGCCGCGCTATCTCAAGCACCGAGTTCGCGAAGTCTCACTCGCGCCCGTTTAGGATCACTACGTGACGCGCTTGCTGTGCGGCATCGTCGCACTGTCGTGTGCGGCCGCCCTCACATCCCTGGCCCCCGGCGCGCTAGCCACAACTGAGACGGCCAGCACGCCCCGCGTGGTCAACGGCACGGTTGGTCCCTCGCCAAACTTCGACTTCCTCCTCGCTCTCGGAGACCGCGCGCGCTACATCCAGGCGGGGATGGATCAAGCGCATTTCTGCGGCGCCTCGCTTGTCTCAGCATCCAAGGCGATCACTGCCGCGCACTGCGTGCAGGGAGTGCGTTCCAAGGAACTCGTCGTCGGCTGGTTCCCCACGGGTGACCTTCGGAGCTCAACAGGGACCGTGGTCGAAGTAGCGCGTATCGGGGTCTACGCTCGTTACAGCACCCCTTCGCAACACGGCGACGTGGCTGTCCTCACGCTGGCCGAGCCACTTCTGGGCGTTCCGACCATCATCGTCCCGACCGCCTCCGAGTCCGATGTCCTCACCGCCGGGGGAAATCCCGCTGAGGTAGCTGGCTGGGGCGCCGTCAATCGCAAGCAGCCGTGGCGCTTCCGGCCCACCTACCGAATCGGGTCGTTGACCATCTTCCCGGAGCGCTCCTGTGGAGGTGGTCGGCCGTACATCATCGACGGCATTCGCTTCCTTGGCTACGGACGGTCGTCCGTCGACCCCAGTGTCATGATCTGCGCCGAAGGTGTACGCCGGGATAGGCCCGTCGACAGTTGCGTGGGCGACTCGGGTGGGCCGTTGGTAGCCGGCCTTGCCGGCAGGCGCGCACTCGTCGGCATCGTCAGTTGGGGACTTGACACCTGCGCTTCGCGCCGGGGGCCTGGCGTCTACACAAGAATCACGTCATTTCCACGCTTTCTCAGCCGCAGCGCCGTGCCCTTTGGTGCCGATCCCCGTGGGACGCCCGCGACTCCCAACATCACGGACATCACGCTGACGGGAGATTCCGTGACGGCAGTGGTGGAGACGCCACCGCTCGGGCTCACTCCCGAGGTCGTCATTGTCTCCGCGCTGGCCGCGGACGGGACCGTTTCCACGTGCGAAGCATCGCCCAGCGCCGTCCCAGAGAGTTCACAGTGCGAGATCTCGGGCCTGACGAGTGCAGGGACGTACCTCGTGTCGGTCACAGCCGCAATCGACGACGCATACTCGCCCACGAGTCCAGGCACATCCGTCACGCTGCCCTAGCCTGTCGAGCCTGCGGCTGTTTCACCCAGATGCGCTGCGGCGAGGACGGAGCCCACTAGGCTCCCCCCATGCTGGCGGCCTACTACGAGCAGCGAGGCAACTCCGACGTCCTGCACGTAGGTGAGATTCCCACGCCCGGACCCGGGGTAGGCGAGGTGCGCGTGCGACTTCAGGTCGCCGCGGTCAACCCGACCGATTGGAAGTCCCGCGCGCATGTCGCGCCGATGGAGTTCCCCCTGCAGGTGCCCGGACAGGACGGCGCCGGCGTCATCGAGGCGGTGGGGCCCGGTGTCGACATCAGTCGCATCGGCGAGCGCGTGTGGGTCTATCACGCTGCATTCCAGCGCCAGTACGGCACGGCCGCGCAGTTCACCGTGGTCCCCGCGCGGCAGGCTGTGCGCATCCCCGAGGGTGTCGATGTCGATCAGGCCGCGGCGCTCGGCATCCCCTACCTCACCGCGTACGGATGCCTCTTTGCTGACGGGCCCATCGATGGCGAGACCGTGCTTGTGCACGGAGGTGCGGGCGCGGTAGGCCACGCGTCCATCCAGCTCGCGCGCCGCGCAGGCGCACACGTCATCACCACGGTGAGCAGCGAGGCCAAAGGCGCCATCGCCGCCGAAGCAGGGGCCCACGTGGTGGTCGACTACACCGCTGACGGTGCGGCCGATGCCATCCGCTCAGCGGCTCGCGCGGGTGTGGACCGGATCGTCGAGGTCGACCTCACGCGCAACCTCGATCTGGACCTCGCCGTGATGACACCCGGGGGTGTGATCGTCACCTATGCCGCGGACGCGGCCGATCCGGCGGTGCCGGTGCGCACGCTCATGACGCGCAATGCCACCCTGCGCTTCGTCCTCGTCTACGGCTTCCCGCCGGCACTGCTCGCTGCCGGTGTGGCCGAGGTGACCGCCGCACTCGACGCGGGCGACCTCTCACCCCTGCCCGTCGTGCGCTTTCCACTCGCTGACATTGCGGCCGCGCACGATGCCGTGCAGTCGAGGACGCCGGCCAAGGTCCTCATCGACGTCCCCTGAGGTCAGCGACCCTCAGCATCGAGCTCGGCGAGCAGGTCTACGCGTCGTTCGTGGCGACCGCCTTCGAAGTCCGTGTCGAGGAAGATCCCGAGTGCGCGCTCGGCTTCGGCCATGGCCGTGACGCGACCGCCGAAGCAGGCGACGTTGGCATCGTTGTGTCGCCGGCTCATCTCTGCGTCCTCGGCAGTGCGGATCACCGCGGCGCGCACGCCCGGGATCTTGTTGGCCGCCATGCAGATGCCGATCCCGCTACCGCACACGGCCACTCCGCGATCGGCATCGCCCGCAGCCACCTCGCGCGCGACGGCCGCGCCGAATACCGGATAGTCGCATGACGCCTCCGAGTCCGTGCCGACGTCGATCACCTCATGTCCGGCGTCCTGAAGCCACTGACGCAGGGCCTCCTTGAGGTCGAAGCCCGCGTGATCGCTGCCGATGACGATCCTCATGCGCTCTCACTCCCTCGTCGTGCCATCTCCACCGCTGCCCGCCACCGATCCTGCCGCTCAGCGATCAGGGGATCATGCCCGGGCTCCACGATCCCCTGGGCGGTGATCGCCACCGGAGGAATCGCATCGCCCAGGGCCGCGGCCGCCAGACGCGCCGCTCCCACGACGGTCGCATCCGCCACAGACGCCGGACGCAGGGCAATGCCGAGTGCCTCAGCAAGCAGGGCGACGTACGCCGCATCGCGGCTTCCACCACCGAGGGTTGTCAGCGGCGCGGCCGGGGAGGCGCCCGAATCGACGATGGCCGCGTGACCGGCGGCGACGGCGTAGGCCATGCCCTCGAGCACCGAGCGCAGCATCGCCTCGCGCGTCGTCGACAGTGACAGTCCCTGCCATGAGGCGCGCAGATCAGGGTCGAGGTAGGGACTGCGCTCGCCCGCGACGAAGGGCAGGAAGATCGGATCCCCCGACTCGACGCCCGCGGCGAGAGCGCGCTGCGCGTCGTCGATGCTGGCACCGAGCCACGTGAGCGCGCGCTCCAGAGCCAGGCCACCGCTTTGCATCGCGGCGAGGCGGTAGTACGCCGTACCGATGGAGCCAACCGTCGCGAAGGTGTGGGTGCGCAGCGTGTCATCGGGATCGGGCTGCGCGATGACGCTGCTGAGTTGCGCTCCCGTGCCCAGGGCGAGCGCGCCGAATCCCGGCGCGAGGCCCAGGCCATGGATGCCGCACGCCGCATCCGCGCCGCCGGTCGCCACGGGCAGCCCCGCCAGCGGCGAGCCCGCGTCATTCACCGTGCCGGCCACCGCATCCGAGGCGATCACGGGCGCCAGCAGATCCGCGCGCACGCTGCATGCCTGCAGCGCAGCAGGGCTCCAGGCACCCGCGACCAGGTCGTAGAGCAGCGTGCCGCTCGCATCCGATGGATCGGTCGCGACCTCGCCGGTGAGTCGCAGGCGCAGCCAGTCCTTGGGCTGCAGCGCCCAGCGCCCGCGCGTCAGAGACTCCGGCTCGTGATCGGCGAGCCAGGCGAGGGTCACGCCGGCGAAGCCGGGGAAGGGAGCAGACCCCAGGCGCGCGAGTTCCTCGCGTCCGAGGGTGGCGGCGATGCGACGAGCCTCGGCACTGCTGCGCGTGTCTGCCCATGTGATCGCAGGGCGCACCGGCGTGCCCTCCGCATCGCACAGCACGACGCCGTGCATTTGCCCGCTCAGCCCGATGCCCGCGGGCACCGTGTCCGTCGACTCGAGTGCCTCGCGCGCGGCCGCACTGCCCGCCTCGAACCACGCGTGGGGATCCGTCTCGGCCCAGCCTGCGCGCACGGACTCGACGGCGTAGGGACGGACGGCCGAGGAGAGCACCTCGCCCTCGGGCCCGACGACCGACACCTTGACGGACTGGGTGCCCAGGTCGATACCGACGACGCTTCGCATGGGCACATCCTGCCGCGCTAGCCTCGCTCCCGTGCCCACGGTCGCCTGCATCGGCAGTCTCAACGTCGATCTCGTCGTGCGCGTGACCCGGATGCCCGGCACGGGGGAGACGGTCACGGGTCACGCCCTGGAGCGCCACCTGGGGGGCAAGGGCCTGAATCAAGCCCTCGCCGCCGCCCGGGCGGGCGGGGATATCGCCCTCGTGGGCGCCGTCGGGACAGATGACGGCGGCACCTGGATGCGCACCGAGCTGGGTGCGGAGGGCGTCGACCTCACAGCCGTGTCGACCGTCGAAGGTCCGAGCGGCACCGCACTCATCGAGGTGGACGCGAGCGGGGCCAACCGCATCGTTGTCATCCCCGGCGCTAATGGCTGGCTCACCGCCGACTACACCTCGGAGCAGGTACGACGTCTCGCGTCGGCGCGCATTGCGCTCGCGCCGCTCGAGGTGCCGCCCGCCGCGGTGCTCGGTGCACTGCGCGCGGCGCACGACGCGGGCATGCGCACGATCCTCAACACCGCTCCCGTACCTCCCGATGGCCTCCCCGAGGGGCTGCTCGCCGTCACCGACATCGTCATCGCCAACGAGCACGAGGCGAGCCTCATCACCGGACTCGACGTCGAAGGCATCGATTCGGCGTACGCCGCTGCGCGTGCCCTGCGCGACCTCGGTGCAGGCAGCGCCATCGTCACGCTCGGGGCGGAGGGCGCGGTGTGGTCCACCCCCGAGGCCGAGGGGCACACACCGGCCTATCCCGTGACGCCCATCGACACGGTGGCCGCGGGGGATGCCTTCTGCGGCGTACTCGCCGCGTCACTCGCCGACGACCTGCCCTGGGAGGTCGCCCTGCGTCGGGCGAGCGCGGCCGGCGCACTCGCCACCACCATCGCCGGGGCCGCTCCCTCGCTCCCCGCGGCCGACGCCATCCATCGACTCGTCTCAGCCCATCCCGTGGAGGACTCGTGATCTGGCACCCGCAGCTCGCCTCGCTTCTCGCTCGCTTCCGGCACGCCAATGCCATCGCGGTGCTCGACGCACCGTTCCCGACGTACCCGGATGTCGAGACTGTCGACTTCATCGTGCGCCGCGGGCTGCCGACCATCCCCGATCTCGTCGACCTCATCCTCGCCGAGCACGAGGTGAGCAGCGTGGTTATGGCCGAGGAGTTCCGCCAGCACGTCGACGCGCCTACTCAGGCGGACTACCTGTCGCACCTCGGCGACCTGCCCGTCGAGTGGATCCCCCACGTCGACTTCAAGGCAGAGGTCGGCCGGTGCCTGGGCATCGTCCACACCGGCGACCCCGTGCCCTACAGCAACGTCATTCTGCGCTGGGGCTGATCACATGAAGCGCACGTTGGTGCCGCGCATGGAGCCCTACGCGACCTCCATCTTCGGCGAAATGTCGGCGCTCGCGGCGGAGACGGGTGCGATCAACCTCGGCCAGGGCTTCCCCGACACCGACGGGCCCGACGAGATCAAGATGGTCGCGCGAGCCGCCATCCTGGAAGGCAAGGGCAATCAGTACCCGCCCGTGCACGGCCTGCCCGATCTGCGCACCGCGATCGGTGAGCATCAGCAGCGCTTCTACGGCCTCAGCGTCGATCCGGTGACCGACGTCGTCGTGACCACCGGTGCCTCCGAAGCGATCCAGTCCGCCTTGCTCGCGCTGTGCGATCAGGGCGATGAGGTCATCGTCTTCGAGCCGTGGTTCGACATCTACGCCGTGGGTATCGCCCTCGCCAACGCCACCCGAGTGAGCGTGCCCCTGCGACAGCCCGACTTCCGCCCCGATATCGATGCCCTGCGTGCGGCCGTCACCGATCGCACTCGCCTCATCCTGCTGAATACGCCGCACAACCCCACGGGTGTCGTCTTCACACCCGAGGAGCTCCAGGCCATCGCCAACCTCGCGATTGAGCGCGGTCTCATCGTCATCTCCGACGAGGCCTATGAGCACCTCTGGTACGACGGTCACCCGCACGTGCCGATCGCCACGCTCCCGGGGATGGCCGAGCGCACCGTGACCATCGGGAGCGCGGGCAAGTCCTTCTCCTTCACCGGGTGGAAGGTCGGCTGGGCATCGGGTCCCACGGATCTCATCCGCGCCGTTCGTGCCGTGCGCCAGCACCTGTCCTATGTCTCGGGCGGCCCATTCCAATACGCCATCGCCCATGCGCTGCGCATGCCCGACTCCTACTACGAGGGCTTCCGTCACGGCCTGCAGGAGCAGCGCGACATCCTCACCACCGGACTCCGCGAACTCGGCTTCACCGCGGTGGAGTCCGAGGGCACCTACTTCCTCACCACCGACCTCGGTCCGCTCTCGGAATTCCCTGATGCGCTCACCGCGGCACGCGAGTTGCCACACCGGGCCGGCGTCGTGGCGATCCCGCTCCAGGTCTTCTGTGATCACCCCGGAGTCGGCGAGCGCTCACTGCGCTGGGCCTACTGCAAGCGTCCCGAGGTTCTCCATGAGGCCCTTGGGCGTCTCGCCGCCCTCGCCTAGTCACGCCCGCCGCGCGTCGGGCACCATGGTCTGATGCCGCAGATCGAATACGTGACACTCGCCCACCACGCTGAGGCCGTCAACGGCCTGCTCTATCTCCAGGGCGCGGGGTGGACCGACCTCGAGCAGCCGATCGATGGCGAGGGCAACCTCGGCATGCTGCATCTCGGGATCGGCGTGAGCATCACCATCGGCTGGAACGAGACCAACCGCAACTACCCGCTCACCATCAGCGTCGAGCACGAGGACGGCGAGCAGCTCTTCGCGGTCGAGGGCAGTGTCGAGGCCGGGCGACCCGCGGGGGCCACTCCCGGTATGGACCTGCGCAGCGTGCTCGCCGTGAGCGGCGAGGTGCAGTTCGGTAGGCCGGGCGGCTACGTCGTCCGCGCGTACATCGGCGACGACGAGGGTGGCAGTGCGCGCAATGTGTCCTTCCGCGTGCACTTCCCCGGCGCCGTGCAGGCTCCGCCGCCCAGCGGGCCCGGCGACTTCTCCCTATGACCGTGTTCTCGGTCGACCTCACGACCTTTGGATAGGTGCAGCCCAAGGCGGCGTCGTGTCGCCTGCACAACTGGGTGCGTGCGGATTCAACGCGAAGGCGGGGCGGAATGGCGTCTCTCTATCGTGGATCTTGCGGCTGACCTTCGGTCCACAAACGCGGATGGGCTCAGGGGATCGGAGAGAGCCGCATCGATGCGATCCCACAGCCGCCACTACGCGACGTCGCCTCGGACGACTAGCGGGCGTCCATCAATCGTGAGGACGCCCTCGTCCAGAAGACGCTAAAGGTCCGCAGCCCACTGCCGCGCCCGGGCCTCCTCTTCGGAGCAGATCCTCGGCAACTCACCGATCGCGCGCAGCTCCCGCAGGCGCGCTGACGGCGAGCGACACCAGGAGCACCGCACATACCGCGGCGATGACCGCGGGCTTCATGGGGATGGCTTGACCACGAGCGTGGTGGTAAGCCGTGCGCTCTTGCGCTTGTCACTGTCAACACGGCACTGCAAGTCCCAGGCATCAACAGTCGTGCGCCAGGCAGTGAAAGCCTCGACACGCACGGGCCTTAGCCTCGGGCAGTCGATGGTGAGGGTAAGGCCTGCCGCCTCGTTGATCGCGCCCGTCTTAGTCGGCTCCCAGCCAGGTGCCAGTTGCCAGTGCTGGATCCACTCCTTGGCACCGGTGCCCCGGTCGCGCACGACGAGGCGAGTAGGCGCGATCGTCACGTCGCGCGTGCGCGCGATGCCGTCTTGCGCATCGCTCAGGGCGAACTCCGTGGCTGAGATCCGCGAGGCCTTCGTGACCGGGTTGTAGTCGGGTGAGCCCACCGGCTCGAAGACCGAGTGCGCGGCCATGGTGTGGGCGTAGTCGAAGCGCGGTCCTCGATCCTTGCTAAAGAGCCCGCGGTCCGAGAGCACGGGAGCACCCAGGGCGTACCACGTGAGGCTGCCGTGATCGAGGTGGCCGTGGAAGCGCATGGGTGGCCCGAAGCGCAGGACGAAGTGCGCGTCCCTCGCGGTGTCGTCGGCGGAGCCACCCCGCAGCGTGCCGGCAGCCCAGCCGGTCTCCGGGCACCACAGGGACTCTCCGTTGGGCACCAGTCCTGAGTCTGGCTGGCCGTCACCGATGGCCTCGAGCACGCCGTCGGGCCGCACGAGAGCACCCAGGGCACGGCGCTCGGCTTCGAGCGGGGCTCCGAGCTGGGCTGCGGTCTTCTCCCAGAGCTTCACGTTGTGCACCTGGTAGGTGCTGCTCTGCTCGCGCATCATCCCGCAGGGCTCGAAGACGAGCGGGAGATCCCGCTTGAAGCGCTTG
>JBIKKK010000229.1:0-3157 GCA_044360385.1 Candidatus Nanopelagicales bacterium | reverse complement strand
TCCGGGCCTCACGGTCGCAGTGGTCGGAGGCGGCTGGTGGGCAGAAGAGCTCAGGCAGGCTGCGCAGGCGCACGGCGTTGCGGACATGATCGAGTTCACGGGTCATGTGGGCGAGGCTGAAAAGGCCCGGCAGGTCGACCGCGCCTGGATCCTGGCGCTGCCCTCGCTCAAGGAGGGCTGGGGACTCGTCGTCATGGAAGCCGCATCGCGCGGGATCCCCTCGGTTGCGTACGCCGACGCCGGGGGCGTCACGGAATCGATCGTCGACGGTGACACCGGAGTCCTAGTGCGCGGCGACGACGCGGACTTCACCGAGGCATTGGGGTTGCTGCTTGACGACCAGGATCGACGCCGACAGATGGGGTCACGGGCACGCGAACGTTCCGCGGAGTTCTCCTGGGACGCGTCAGCGAAGAGGTTCGAGACTGTGTTGGAGTCCGCAGTGCGCCGTCACCCGGCGCCGCGACCTAGTTGGTCGCGCCGTAAACGACGTACGGCTGATCGACCGTAGGCGGCACGGCCGTCTGCGACGACACGATGCCGAAGGACGCACCCGCGGCCACGACCGCACCGACGACCGCGGCAATGATGGGACCAATTAACACCGACATGCCTGCCTCCTTCGACGGTCACGGTACCAAAGGATGGGGTCCCCGCGCCCGGACTCGCCGGATCAGCAGAATCGCCAGCCCGGCAAGCAGGGACAACCCCACGGCCAGGTCCACGGCAGCCACCACCCGCACCTCGGCGGTCGACTCCCGGACCGAACCCTCGGGGGCGGCGTACAGGGCGAGATCGGGCCCGTCCAGGACCAGGTCCCAGCCCTCCAGGACCGGTACGGGTCCCGGGGTTCCCCGGGCGACAAGGGCCCAGCCGATGCCCCATCGCGGGAGAACCTCGGCCACGGGCCCGCCCTCGGCCAGGGCGCGGGTGATGGCCCGGGCCCTGGGATCGTCACCGGCGACGGTCACCAGGCCGGCCCTCGTCTCCACGGGCAGGTCGTCGGAGACCACCGTCGTGCGCGGCATCCATCGGGGCGCAGGATCCAAGACTGTGCGCCCGTCGTTCCAGTCGAAGCGGCGGAAGGCTGTCCAGGGGAAGGACGCGACGTCACCGGGTCGGACGTCTTGCTGGACGACCGAGCGGGCGGCAGCCCAGTCATCGGGGTACTCCACCGGTGCGAAGCGGCCACCCGCCCCCCACAGCAGGTCGGGTTGGCAGGCCAGTGGCAGCACGGCGAGGGCCGCCACCACGACAACCCGCGACGCGCGATCCCGAAGCTGACCGACGATCCTCCCCACGCCCTCCCCTCCGGCCGCCGCGACCAGTAGCACCCACGGAGCGAGGAGCTTCTGCGCATCGCGTGCGAGGCCGCCCCCCGGCACGGCGTCGACCCACGCTCCCCAGGGCGCCGGTGTGACCGCCGAGGCCACGGCAGCCACGAGGCCCGCCACCGCCACGATCGTCCACCACGCGGTCACCGACCGACCGAGACGGCGGGTCAGCGACGCCGCGCCCCAGGCCCCCAACCCCAAGACGGCGATCAGGAGGACCCAGGTCAGCGGTGTCCCTCGTGAGGGAAGGACCGCCTCCGCATTCCACAGGCCGCCTCCCGTGAGTGCCGTGACGAGCACGCCTCCGGGCGCATCAGGCCGCAGCGCGAAGATGCGGTTGCCTGCGGGGTCGGCACCGGTGCCGCTCGGATGCAGCAGCGCGGGCAGGAGCCACGGGAGCCACGTCGCTGTCACCCCTGCGGCGAGCAGCACGCGTGAGCGCACTGAGTAGCGGGAGCCGGGCAACAGGACGGGAGGCACGGCGACGGTGGCGATGAGGAGGCTCCCGCTCGGCGTGAGAGCTCCGGCGGCGACGAGCAGCAGCAGGCGCAGGCCGTCCCAAGCATCGCCCGTCGCGCGAAGCCGTCGCGCGACGACCAGCGCCCAAGGCACGAGCGCATAGGCGAGGAGGAGTCCCCAGTGTCCGATGACGAGTCGTTGCGCGACGAAGGGGTTGGCCATCGCGAGGGTCGCGGCGACGACGCCGGCCGCGGTCCCGCGCAGGAGACGCAGCATTCCCGTGCCCACGAGTACGGGAATCGCAAGGAGCACGAGCTTCTCGACGATCATGCCCGGCACGACGACTTCGATGAGCGCGACGATGGCGTCCTGCGGCACCGCCCGGGGCAGCCCGGAGCCTACGCCGATGGATCCGGGCAGCAGGTCCTGCCGAGGCGTAAAGACGAGGTCGTAACTGAGCACGAACCCGGGCAGGAGCACCGGCCCCAGCATGAGGAGGGCCACGATCACCACCCACGTGTACGCCAGCACGCGCGTCACACGAGGAGAGGCCATGGAGCGTTATCGTGGCATGCGTGAGTGCTCATGCCTGAGGGTTCGGCTCGACAGGGCTCGCTGGCCTCTCACACGCTCCTCGTCGCCGCGGCACTCGGCATCGCTCAGGTCGCCGCCTACGCCGTCAGCGTGGTGGCGGCACGCGCCCTCGGACCAGACGGATTCGGCATCCTTGCGGCTCTCCTGGGCATCCTCCTCATCGGCAGCGTCCTCGCCATGGGCATCCAGGCCGTCGCTGCGCGCCGACTAGTCCAGGTCGAGCCAAGCCAGCGCGCCGGTGCTGCCCGGAGCATGCTGCGCGATGGCCTCATCGGCGGAGGCGCGGTCGCACTCGCCACCCTCGCGATCAGCCCGCTCCTCGTCTGGCTGCTGCGCCTGGACGGCTGGGCATCACTGCTGCTCGCGGCCGCCGCTTTCGTCCCCCTCACCTGGGCGGGTGCGCAGTACGGCGTCGCCCAGGGCCGGGAGTCCTACCGTCGCCTTGCCGCGGTCTATGCCCTGGTGGGCCTCGGCAGGGGCGTCGGGGGCGTCATCGGAGCGCTCGCGACCGGGAGCGTCCTCGGCACGATGGCCGGTCTTGCCCTCGGCACCGCCGTGGGTGCCATCATCGGGCGCATCCTCGTCGCACCTCTGGCGTCGGCGCCGCGGGAGCGTCTCGAGGGGTTCTTTGCTGAGTCGGCCCACGCCACCCATGCGCTCCTCGCCCTCTTCGTCCTCACCAATGTCGATGTCCTCCTCGCGAGGGCACTCCTCGACGCGGAGCAAGCCGGCATCTACGGCGTCGGCGCTGTCATCGCCAAGGTCGCCTT
>JBIKKK010000228.1:0-3172 GCA_044360385.1 Candidatus Nanopelagicales bacterium | reverse complement strand
GCGGTGATGCTTGAGGTCGGCCGTCACCAGGACGTCGGCGCCAAGCGCGGTGGCGGCGGGGAGCAGTGAATCGCCGGATCCCCCACAGACCGCGACGCGCTGGATCAATCGTTCAGGTTCACCGGCGACGCGCACTCCGTGGTGGGTCGCCGGCAGTGCGGCAGCGACACGGGCCGCGAAGGCGGCAAGTGTCACGGGCCCGTCGAGGTCTCCCACGCGACCCAGGCCTGCGTCGACGGCACGCGTGTTCGTGACACCCAGGACTGCCGCGAGCGCATCCGAGACACCGGGGTCAGCGACGTCGGCGTTCGTGTGGGCGCAGTAGAGCGCGATGCCGGCACTGATGAGGCGGTGCACGACACGGCCCTTCGCCGTGGTCGCGGAGACCGAATGCACTCCCGAGAGGAAGAGCGGATGGTGCGTGACGATGAGATCCACGTCAGCGGCGATCGCCTCGTCGACAACCGCCTCGACGGGGTCCACCGCCCACAGGATGCGCCGCACAGGCGCCTCGGACTCACCACATACGAGACCGACCGCATCCCAGGGCTCAGCGGTGGACGGTGGGTAGCGCCGCTCGAGCGCAGCGACCACCTGGGCGAGGGAAGAGGCCGAGGTCACGCTCGGAGGCTATCGCCGCTAGCCTCGTCCGCCGGGCCTGTAGCTCAGTTGGTAGAGCACTTCCCTTACAAGGAAGGGGTCGTCGGTTCGAGGCCGGCCGGGCCCACCAGGTCTGCCCATGCCGGAGCGGACCACTCGTCCTGGTGCGACCCCCTGGGACATACAGAGCAAATCGGTCGTATCATGACAACCAGCAAGGCCCCAGCTCTCCCCCCGAGGCTTGGGGCCTTGCCCCTTTTACCGGGCTTCCGGGACTCGGGCTACGTGACGTGGAGGATGCGGCCGACAGGGTCTCGGGCCCCCGCCGGCCGCCTCCGAGACCAGTGCACACCCCATCTCGGGAGTCCGCATCTTGGGAGTCGCCCGTCGGTCGGATGGACTACCGATCAAGCAGGGAATCCAGCGCTCGCGCGTACTCCTCGGGGTCTCGCGCGCGGTCCGGCGATGATTCCCAACGCGCCGCGACACGGCCCTGACTGTCGACAAGGACGCTGACGCGCCGTGCGGTCCCATGACGCTCGTCCAGTGCGGCGTAGGCATGCGCGACCTCCCCATGGGGCCAGAAGTCGCTGAGCAGCGGGAAGCCCAGTGCCTCAGCATCGTCAAGGGTGCGCAGGACAAACATCGAGTCACACGAGATCGCGAGCACGCGCGATCTCGTCGCGACGTCACGCAGTGCCCTGAGTTCGTCGTGGCACACCGGGGTGAAGGCGGCGGGGAAGAACACGATGAGCACCGGACCCACCTGAGCCGACAGGGATGTCGGATGACCGTGCTGGTCGGGCAGCGTGAAATCAGGCGCTGTGTCGCCGATCTCCGTGACCATGGCGGGCCTCGCTCCCAGGACTGCCTCCCGGCAGGATGTCAGCGTGACGCTACCCCCCGAGGCCCTCGCGCCCGAGGCCGGCGAGCGCGGCCGGGTGACCCACGACCTCACCGGGGCACTCGACGCGACCGTAGGCGCCTGGGACGACCTGTTGGCCGCTGTAGCCGATGTGGACCCTGGCGCCCCGAGCCGCAAGGCCGGGCGCACGGCCGCCCGCACACTCGTCGTCCTCGGGTCCTGGCCTGAGGGTCGCCCCCTCCCCGCCATTCGCCGTGATGCGCTCGCGGGCGTGACCATCGCCGAGCCGCTGGACGCCATCGAGGGCCGCGTGATTGCGGAGCACTCAGGAGACACGCGTGAGGCACTGCTGGCATCCCTACGCCGGGCACGCGATGACGTGGCCGAGTGGGCAGCCTCACCCGATGTCGCGCGCGAGGCGCTGCTTCCTGTCGCCGGACCCCTCGGCATCGTGCCCCTCGGCACGCTGGTGGCGGCAACCGCCTACCAGTGCGCGGTCGCCGTTCGCGATCTCGAGCCCGCAGGTGTTCGCTCGACCCCGGCGCTCCTCGCCCGAGGTCTCGCAGCCCTCATCGACACCGTCGGAGCGGTGGCGTCGCAGCAGCAGGCCGCGATTTCCCTCACCGCGGTCACGCCCGAGATCAGCGTGGGCACGGGAGCGAGCGAGGGCGACTGGCGCACTGTCCCGGTGACCTCACCCCAGGGCCCCGCGATCATCTGCGATGCGGGGCTGCTGCTCGACATCGCCGCGGGGCGGGCCTCGGCACCCGCGGCCTACGCGCGAGGTGAATTCCGCGCCCAGGACCTGCCCGGTCTCTTCACTGTCGTGCAGGTGCTCGCGGGATCCCCCGGGCTACCCGGTACCGATGGACTGCGCGCGGCGTTGCAGGCGTACGGGTCATCCGCGGCAGCGGCGCGTGCGGTGGGAGATGCAATGGGGTCTGCATGGCGAAAGCTGCGAGGCAGCTGAGCCGAAGAGATAGGCGAAAGCTGCGAGGCAGCTGAGCTAGGTGGAGTTAGCGACGACCGGCGCGCGGGGCCACCAAACGCGTGCCCTGCCAGTCACGTCCCGCGCTCACCGTGGACGTCTGCTGGAGGCCCGCCGTGGGTGCCGCGTCGGAGATGTCCTCGGCTTCGACATGGCCGTCACGACCGGGCTTAGGCGTGAGCAGCCACACCACACCGTGGTCAGCGAGGGGCCCGATCGCATCGACGAGCGCGTCGACAAGGTCACCATCGTCCTCGCGCCACCACAGCAGGACGACGTCGACGACGTCCTCATAGTCATCATCGACGAGCTCGACGCCTTCAGCTGCGGCGAGGGCCTCACGGAGCCCACCATCGGCATCGTCATCCGCGCCGATCTCCCAGACCACCGCGCCCGCCGAGATGCCCAGGGAGCCGAGCAGTGGCACGGTCTCGCCACTCACGGTCGCCTCCTGACTCGTCGACCCACAGGCGTAGTCCAGCGGACAGCGGGCTCCAGCGCAACCAACTCGGAGGTATTCATCCTGCAGATGTCCGACCGCGCCCCATGGGACCCCTACTGGTGCGTAGCCGGGGCGCGACGGCGGCCCCGTCGCGAGTGCGCGAGGATAGACGTGCCCGGCGGGTCGAATGAGTCGTCGGGCTCTACCGACCGGTGCCCGGCGATCCTGGGCACCCCGGCGAAGGGCAGGACATGGCAACCGGCTTCGATCCGCTCCG
>JBIKKK010000056.1:0-11557 GCA_044360385.1 Candidatus Nanopelagicales bacterium | reverse complement strand
GCGCTCGCTTCCGGTTTCCGCCCCTGCAAGAGGTGTCGCCCCGACGACGTGCACCCGCAGGAGGCCTTCCGTCAGTCGGTCGTCGACCAGGCGCTGGCGCATTTGCGACTCGGCAGGGGAGTCGCTGATACGGCTGCCCGGCTCCATGTGAGCGAGCGCCATCTGCGCAGGCTCGTGCGTCAGCAGACGGGCCTCTCGCCGCGTGAGCTGGTCGCATGAGCTCGCGTCGATTCGCTCCACTCGTGCGCACGACGGTCCGCACCCCGTGGCGTCCGGTGGGCATCGTGGCCGATGAGGACGGCGTTGTCATCGCCTCGTGGTTCGGTGAGCCAAGGGCAAGCGACATCGCACATGTCGATGTCGACTCGGCACGCAAGGTGCGCCACATCGATGGCGCGAGCGATGCCATCACGGCATGGGTCGAGGGGGATATCGATGCGCTCCTCGAGGTGCCGGTCGACCAGCCTGGAGGACCCTTCCAGCAGCAGGCATGGGCGGCGATGAGGCGCGTGTCCGGCGGCACAACCGTCTCCTACGCCGACCTCGCGCGCATGGCGGGCAACCCCAAGGCGGTGCGCGCTGCGGGCACGGCCTGCGCGCTCAACCACGTGGCGCCCTTCGTGCCCTGCCATCGCATCATCCACACGGACGGCACGATCAGTGCCTACGGATTCGGCCCCGATCTCAAGGTCCTGCTCCTCGAACACGAGGGCGCACTGCTCTAGAAGGCCGACAAGGGGCGCTAGATGATGGTGATCGTCACGGTGCTGCCGGCGGGGATGAGCGTGCCTGCGGCGGGGTCCTGGGAGATCACGCGATTAAGCGGAGTGAGCGGCGGCTCATTGATCTCGACGTTGAGACCGAGCTGCTGGAGGGTGTAGACGGCGTCTTCGCGCTTCATGTCGATGAGGTAGGGCATCTCCACGGGCGGCGGGCCCTTGGAGACGACGAGCGCGACGGTGCTGCCCACCGGCACCCGCTCGCCCTTGCCGGGCGTGGTCGAGACGACGAGTCCCTCGGCGTACTCGGTAGAGAACTCCTCGGTCGAGGTCACCACCAGGCCAGCAGCCTCCAGCTCAGCGCGCACATCATCGGCCGGTGAGCCGGCGTAGTCCGCGAGCTTCACGGGCTTGGGGCCCTTGGAGACGATGATGTCGACTAGTGAGCCCGGGCGGAGCTCGTCGCCGATAGGCGGATCTGCGGAGACGACGGAGCCCACAGGCACGTCGGCATCCCAGTCCTCGGTGATGATGCCCACGGCGAGGTTGGCCCCGGTGATCGCGGACTTCGCAGCCTCGAGCGGCTGACCTCTCACGTCGGGTACGGCGTAGCGCTCAGGGCCGCGCGAGAGCACGACGGTCACGGTGGAGTCGACGGCTGCGCTCGCGCCAGGCGCGGGGTCCGCCGAGATGATCAGGCCGGCGGCCACCGTCTCGCTGTATTCCTCGTCACCGACCTCGAGTCGCAGGCCCACGGCCGTGAGCGACGCGGTCGCCTCCGCCTGATCCATGTTGAGGATGCCGGGCACGTCGACCTGCTTGCCGGGGCCCGCGGCGAGATACCAACCGGCAAACGCCGCACCGCCGATGGCGAGGAGAAGCAGGATGAGGGCGACGAGCCAGCCCCGGCCGCGCCGACGTCGAGGCTCGGGCGCAGCTGCCGCGTCGGAGGCGGACACGGGTCGGACGGTCACGGCGGGCGGAGGGGGATTGCCGCCCGCAACCATGCCGACGGGGACGATGAGGGTGTCCTGGGTGTCCTTGCTCAGCGGCTGCGGCGGCGGCAAGGAGCGGCGGACGCGGCGTACGTCGGCGAGGAATGCGCGACAGTCGGGGTAGCGGAGCTCGGGATCGCGTCGCGTCGCGGTGGCGACGAGGGCATCGACGTCGGGCGGCACGGTCGACCGCAGGGACGACGGGCTCGGCACGTCCGCGTTGACGTGCTGGTAGGCGACGGTGATCGCGCTCTCGGCCGCGAAGGGCACCTGGCCCGTGACCATCTCGAAGAGGCAGATTCCTGCACCGTAGACATCGGAGCGGGCATCGGCATCGCCGCGCTCGACATGCTCGGGGGAGAGGTAGGCGACGGTGCCGATGATCATGCCCTGGGTTGCCGTGGTGGTGTTGCTCACGGCACGCGCGAGGCCGAAGTCGGTCACCTTCACGCGGCCGTCATCGGAGATGAGGATGTTCTCCGGCTTGATGTCACGATGCACGAAGCCTGCGTCGTGCGCCGCGATGAGGGCCTCGAGGACGGGGTCGAGGATGGTGAGCGCCTGCTCCGGTGTGAGCGCCCCGTAGTCGCGCAGCACATCGCGCAGGGTGCGACCCGGGACGTACTCCATGGCGAGGTAGGGCAGGCCGGCCGCCTCGCCCTGGTCGAAGACGGCGACGACGTGGGGGTGGCTGAGTTGGGCTGCCGCGCGAGCTTCCCGGCGGAAGCGGGTGACGAAATCGGGGTCCTCTGCGAGCGCGGCGCTCATCATCTTGAGGGCGACGGTGCGGTCGAGCCGGGTGTCGCGCGCCTCGTAGACGGTGGCCATGCCGCCCCGGGCGATCCGCCCCACCACCTGGTAGCGCCCGTCCACGAGGGTCCCGATGAGGGGGTCTGAGGGAGCCGTGGGGATCGGGCCGGGCGGGGAATCCATGATGCCCCGAGTCTAGGTCGGGGGGATGCCCCAAGAGGGGATGCGCGGATCCGGCGTGGCAGCCCTGGGGCTCCATGGGCAGGATGGACGGGTGAGCCGACGTGACGAGATCGCCATGGGCGATGACGAGATCCGCACCTTCCTCGAATCAGCGCGGACGATGATCCTCACCACGATCGGCCCCGACGGGGTCCCCGACCCGGTGGCCATGTGGTTTGTGTTGCGTGACGGAGACGTCTGGATGCGCACCTACGCCAAGTCGCAGAAGATCGCCAATGTGCGCCGCGACCCTCGCGTGGCAACCCTCGTCGAAGACGGCGATCGCTACGCCGAGCTCCGCGGGGTGCAGGTCTCCGGACGGCTGGAGGTCAGCGAAGACATCGACGTCATCTGCGAGATCGCAGCGGCGCTCCTGGTGAAGTACGAAGGCCTCGACCTCGAGCACGTGTCGGCCGCGATGGAGGCCTATCGCCCCACCGCGGTCAAGCAGGTGGCCATGCGCCTGGTGCCCGAGCGCACGGTCTCGTGGGACCACGCCAAGCTCATGTCGGGTGCCTGATGGAGGCCGAGCGCCTTACCTACCTCGGAGTGCTGCTCTTCATCTTCGTAGGGTCGGCATGGCTGGAGATCGCCCTGCGCACGCGTGTCCTGCGCCGATGGAAGCGGCTGCTCCTCGCCCTGGCGATTCCCTTCACAATCTTCGTCATCTGGGACGTCTGGGCGATCGCGACGGGCCACTGGAGCTTTGACCCCGACCGCACCGTGGGTGTCGAGCTCTTCGGCGTCATCCCTGTCGAGGAGCTCATCTTCTTCGTCGTCGTGCCCCTCGCGTCGATCCTCAGTCTCGAGGCGGTGCGCGCCGTGAAGGGCTGGCCCCTCGGCGACGAGGTACCCACCGAGGCGCAGGGCGGTGACGCGCGATGACCTACACCCAGATCGCCATCGCGGTGGTTATCGCGGCGATCGTGGCCGACGTGCTCATCCTGCGCACCCGCCTGGTCACGCGCCGCGGCTTCTGGGTGGCGTACGCGATCGTGGTCTTCTTCCAGCTCCTCACGAATGGCGTGCTCACCCGACTCCAGGTCTTCCGCTACTCCGATTCCATGATTGTGGGGTATCAGCCCGACGCCGGGCCGCCGCCGTTCATCGGCAGCGGACGCATCGCCTACCAGCCCTTTGAGGACCTGCTCATGGGCTTCTCGCTCTGCCTGCTCAGCATGGCTTTGTGGATCTACTGGGGGCGGCGCGGAGTGCAGCGCACGCCGATGTCGGGACCCCCGATCTGGCGTCGCTCAGGCAGCCGAACGCCGGCGTCCCCGGGCGCGACGGGCTCGGACCCAGGCGGGTCCGGCAACGGCCAGTCGTCGCCGTAGCGGCACTGTCGCGCGATGGTTGAAGACCTCGTAGTCGATGCGCTCGACCTGGTCGACGATGCCGCAGTAGAGGATGCGTGCCGCCTCGATGCACGGTTGCGAATCCGGGGCGAGCAAGGCGATGCCGGAGCGTGAACTCTCCTCGAGCCTCCGCACGCGCGCGACCTGCTGCCGCAGGGCCGCCTTGACCTCGGGTGTGGCCACGCGTCGCTCGAGCACCTCCCGGGTGACGCCGTACTCGGCGAGTTCGTCCATGGGGAGATACACGCGACCGCGCTGGAGGTCCTCGCCGACATCCCGGATGAAGTTGGCGAGCTGGAAGGCCACGCCGAGATCCTGCGCTCGCGGATATGCCTCGGGCGAGGTCGGCTCCAGGATCGGCACCATCTGCAGGCCGATGACCGCGGCACTTCCGTAGACGTACTCGAAGAGATCGTCGTACGTCGCATATTCCGTGACGGTGAGATCCATGCGCATGGAGTGAAGGAAGGCCTCGAAGTGCTCCGTCGGAATCGCCCACGTGCGCACCGTGTCGACGAGCGCGCGCCCCACGGGGTCCCGCGAACGGCCCCGCCGGATGTCGGCGAGGATCTCGTCACCCCACCGGCCCAGCCAATCGGACTTCTCCGCGTCGGTCAGGGTCGATGAGAGATCGTCGACGATCTCGTCGGCGTAGCGGGCGAAGCCGTAGAGCGCGTGCACGTAGGGCCGCTTATGCGGGGGGAGCAGCAGCGTGGCGAGGTAGTAGGTCTTGCCGTGCTCGGCGTTGAGTCGCTTGCATCTTTCGTAGGAGGCGCGCAGGGAGGGGTCGACGATCCCGGCCGCATCCCACTCATTCACGGGTGCCGATCCTGCCACGGAAGATCGACTCGGCCGCACGGGCCTGCTCATCGGGATCGGCGGGCATAAGTCCGTGGCCGAGTGGGCCGCCGAGGATGAGTCGTCGCTCACGGGGGCTCACGAGGAGGACGAGTCCCACCACCACGAAGGCGGCCACGATGGCGAGGCCGTCGCTGAACTCAAAGAGGTTGTCCGAGGTGGAGCTGGATTCGGCCATGCCGTGCAAAGAGAATCCCGAGATGATGATGATGACGATGCGCAACTGCGTGGGCCTGAGACCGGTGGCGGCGAAGAGCGGCAGGATCCACAGCAGGTACCAGGGCTGGATGACGGGACCAAGCAGGACGACGGTGAGGAAGGCGAGTGCAGCACCGCGCACGGGGCTGCGTCCCTCGGGTCGAAGGATGAGCCAGGCGATGATCGCCAGTGCGGCGATGGTGCCGAGTGTGCGCGTGATGGTGACGACGAGCGCATCGTCGATGGTGAGGCCGGCGGCGGTCGTGCCCATCCCGATGAGCATGCCGAGGGCTGTCGCGGGGGAGAGCCAGGTGCGCACCTCTCCGGGCGTGCCGAGGGCTGCGATCCAGCCCGGTCCGACTCCGGCGAGCACGCTCCCGAGTGCGAAGACCGCCACCGTGAGGAGGAGGGCGAGAGTCCAGGCGCGGATGCGTGCGCCCCATCCGGCCCGGAGGCCCGGCGGGTCGTCCCTGCCGGACTGTCCTGCCCAGAGCAGGCCGGCGAAGGGTAGGGCGAGGAGCGCGATGGGCTTGATGGCAGCGGCAACGGCGATGGCGATCACACCCAGTGCGGGGTGCCGCTCGCATGCGAGAGCGAAGCCCATGACGATGAGGCCGATCATGAGGGCGTCGTTGTGCGCCCCGGAGACGACGTGCATCACGACGAGCGGGTTGAGTACGCCGAGCCACAGCGCGGCGCTCGGGTTGATGCCGTGCGCTGCGGCGAGTCGAGGGAGGTAGATGACGAGCAGCGCCAACCCAGCGAGGGCTGCGACGCGGAAGATCAGCGCGGCGAGTGCGGGACTGTCGGGAACGAAGTTGGCGACGCCACGCGCGAAAAGCAGCCAGACAGGACCGTAGGGGGTCGGTGTCTCCGCCCACATCGGGTCCACGCCGTCCTCGAACCAGCCATCGACGACAGCGACCCCGGTCTCGTAGGGATCCTGTCCGGACGCCACCACGCGCCCCTGGGCGAAGTAGGAGTAGACGTCACGGCTGAAGAGCGGCGGTGCCAGGACCAGGGGCGCCACCCAGGCGACAAGGACCATCACGAGCATCCGAGGTGACGTGCCCCGCAGGCTGTGCGGATCCTCGGGGCCCGCGAGGAGATCGTGGCCGAGGATGAGCCAGGCCTGGAGGAGGAGCGCGACGCCGACGAAGACGAAGGCACGCGAGAGGAGTGACCCCACCGTCGTGCCCCGCAGCGTCTCGACCCCGATCACGTCGAAGATCCCGGCATCCAGGGGAAGCCAGCCCACGCCGAGGGCGCCCACGGCGAGGATCAGGGAACCGGCGAACCCGGGAAGCGCATAGCGCGCCAGGAGTCGCGTATCCCAGGAGGTCACGACGCCAGCGTAGGCGCTCGACCGGGTGCGATGACCTCAGCGCAGAGCGCGGGAGCGGTAGAGCGGGTCGGGACCGAGGATGCGCTCGGCTGCGAGGCGGCCGGACACGAGCACCATGGGCACGCCAACGCCGGGCTGCGTGCCGGATCCGGTGAAGACGACGTTCTCGCCCCAGATGTTGCGCGGGCGGAAGGGCCCGGTCTGAAGGAAGGAGTGCGAAGCGGCGAACGGCGCTCCCCGCTCCATGCCCCGGCGCTCCCAGTCGAGCGGTGTCGTCGTCGACTCCACCTCGATGGCATCGCCGAAGCCGCGGTAGCCGCGCTCCTCGAGCACGCGCACGACCTCGTCGCGATAGCGCGGGCCCTCGGTGCGCCAGTCGATCGGTGCATCCAGATTGGGTGTGGGGAAGAGCACGTAGTAGATCTCCTTGCCATCGGGGGCAAGGCTCGGATCGGAGTGCGAAGGATTGGTGACGAGCAGGCTGGGGTCGCTCATGAGTCGCTTCTCGTCGATGAGTTCGCGGAAGACGCCCTTCCATGAGTGGCCGAAGTGGATGTTGTGGTGGGCGATCTGGGAGTACGACGCGGACGATCCCGCGAGGAGGAGGAAGCAGGAGGGGGAGTAGTCGAGACGACGGATGCTCCACGGCGAACGCCCGAGCAGGTCGCGGTAGGCGACGGGCAGGTCGGGATTGAGGACGATGACGTCGGCCTCGAGGCGCTCGCCGTCGGCCGTGTGCACCGCGACGGCGCGCTGGCCGCGCGTCTCGACCCTGGTCACCTCGGTGCCGTAACGGAAGTTCACGCCGTGCTTTTCGGCGGCCGCAGCCATTGCCTGGGGCACCGCGTGCATACCGCCCTTGGGGAAGAAGACCCCTGCGACGGAGTCCATGTAGGCGATGACGGCGTAGATGGCGAGGGCGTCGTAGGGGGAGAGCCCGGCGTACATCGCCTGGAAGGAGAAGACGCGCTCGGTGCGTGGATCGCGGAGGAACTCCCGCACGCGCGGTGCGAGCTTGCGGAATCCACCGATAGCGACGAGTCGGGCGAGGTTAGGCGTGAGCAGGTCGAAGGGCGAGTCGATGTTGCGATCGATGAAGTCGGTCATCTCGTAGCGGTAGAGCTGGGAGACGAAGTCGACGTAACGGCGGTAGCCCGCGGCCTCTTCCGGCCCGATGACATTGCGGATCTCCTCGGCCATCTCATCGACATTGGCGTGCACATCGAGCTTGGAGCCATCGGGATAGAACGCGCGGTAGAGCGGCGCGACGGGCGTGAGCTCGAGCCAGTCGGCCATGTCTTCGCCGATGCTGTCGAAGGCGTCGGCGATGAGATCGGGCATGGTGAGCACGGTCGGGCCGGTGTCGATGTGGAAGGTGCCCGATCCGGACTCCAATTCAATGCGACCCGCGCGGCCACCCGGCACGTCTTCGCGCTCGAGCACGGTCACCTCGCGGCCTGCTCCGGCGAGGCGCATGGCAGCGGAGAGTCCGCCGAGGCCGGCGCCGACGACGATGACCCTGTCGGTGGGTCCGGTCACGGTGCGGGGCATCACACACTCCTTCGTGTTGCGGCATAGGCGAGGCCGGCGAGCACCTCGGGCGCGGGGAGTTGCAGGTCGACGGACGCAAGGGCCGCGAGGGCCTGGTCGGTGAGGGAGGTGATGAGCTGCTCTGCGTGGTTGAGGGCGCCCGTGTCGGCGATGACCTCCCGAAGCAGGGCTACACCGGTGGCGTCGAGCCCGGGGTCGCCGAGATGGCGGCGGATCTGCGCGGCCTGCGCGGGTGTGGCGCGGGCCATCGCTGTGGCGATGAGCACGGTGCGCTTGCCTTCGCGGAGGTCGTCGCCCGCGGGCTTGCCCGTCTCGCCCGGGTCCCCGAAGACGCCGAGCACGTCGTCGCGGAGTTGGAAGGCCTCGCCGAGCGGCAGGCCGTAGCCGGAGTACGCCGCCATCACGTCAGCGTCGGCTCCGGCGAGTGCCGCGCCCATGTGCAGGGGGCGCTCGATGGTGTACTTCGCCGACTTGAAGCGCACGACGCGCATCGCGCGTTCGACGGACCCACCGCCGCGAGCCTGCTCGAGCAGGTCGAGGTACTGCCCGGCCATGAGCTCGGTGCGCATCTCGTCGTAGACGCGCTTGGCAGCCTTGAGATGCTCGGCGGGTACGCCGCTGGTGAGGAGCAGCTCGTCGGCCCAGGACAGGCACAGGTCGCCGAGGAGGATCGCGGCGCCGACGCCAAAGGCCTCGGGGGAGCCGAGCCACTCGGATCCGCGGTGCAGCATCGCGAAGCGGTGGTGGGCGGAGGGCATGCCGCGTCGGGTGTCGGAGCCATCCATGACGTCGTCGTGGATGAGGGCGCAGGCCTGGAGGAATTCCAGGGCCGCCGCCGCACGGAGCGCCTCCTCGGTGTCGGCGCCACCGGCACCGCGGTAGCCCCACCAGCAGAAGGCGGGGCGCAGGCGCTTGCCGCCGCTGAGCAGGTCGGTGACCGCTTCCACCAGGGGGTCGAGGTCGTCGCTGACGCCGTCGAGGATCTCGCGCTGGGTCGAGATGAAGTCGTCGACGGCCTTCTGCACACGGGGGCGCAGGTCATCGGCGTCGAGCGGGGAGGTCACCCCTTGAGCCTAGGGGCAGCCCAGGTGACCGGCGACCCGCGTGAGGAGCCCGCGCAGGCGCGCCCTCGCAGGAGGGTGGCTAGCCCGGGCCGGCGCGCCCGATCGACTCGGCGACGATCTCCGCGCTGATGCCCACGAGGGGCAGTCCACCCCCGGGGTGGGATGAGCCGCCGACGAGGTAGAGGCCGGGCACGGGGGAGATGTTGGCCGGTCGGAGGAAGGCCGCGCGCGTGCCATTGCTGCTCGTGCCGTAGATCGAGCCACCGGGTGCGCGCACATCGCGCTCGAGGTCGGCGGGCGTGCGGATCTCGCGCCAGAGCAGCCGGTCGCGCACGTCGAATCCGCGCCGCGCCATCACGTCGAGCACGTGGTCGGCGTAGCTCTCGCGGATCGCATCCCAGTCCACCGGTCCCTGGCGCGGGGCGTTGACGAGCACGAACCACGACTCGTGATCGTCGTCCGGGCGCATGCGCGGATCGTCGGGTGCGCAGACATAGATGGTGGGATCCGCGACAGGCTTGCCGCCGAAGACCGCATCGAACTCCGTGTCGTAGTCGGAGGGGAACCACACGTTGTGGTGGCGCAGCCCGGGTGTGCGTCCGCGCACCGCGAGCAGCAGGACGAAGCCCGAGAGCGACGGAGTGGCACGACGCAGGGTGCGCAGGGGCTTGCGCCCACGCGGATCATCGACCATGCGGGAGTAGAGGGTGTCCGCATCGGAGTTGGCGACGACGATGTCGGCAGCGATGCGCTCACCCTCGGCGGTCTCGACGCCGGTCACCCCCGCGGCATCGGTCGTGATGCGGCTGACGTCGACGCCGGTGCGCATGTCCACGCCCCGCTCGTCGCATCGCGCCACGAGTGCATCGGCAAGGGTCGCAAGACCGCCGCCCAGGTGCCAGGCCCCGAATTCCTGCTCGACGTAGGGCACGGTCATGAGCGCAGCAGGGGCCTTGCGCGGATCCGATCCCTGGTACGTCGCGTAGCGGTCGAGCATCATGACCTGGCGCGGGTCGCGCAGGTGCTTGCGCCCGAGTCTGCGCAGGCTGGTGAAGGGGGCGACCGCCTTGACCTCGCGCGGATCGGTCGCGAGCCTGACGAGCGTGCCCGCACCCGCGAGCGGTGACTGGATGAAGGGCCGCCGCGTAATGCGCCACACCTCGGCCGCGCGCGCCATGAGGCCGCGCCAGTCCTCCGTCGCGGTGCTACCCAGTTGCTCGCCCATGGCTCGGGCGATGCGCGCGGGATCGGTGCCGGGCACCTCGAGTGCGCTGCCGTCAGGGAAGCGGTAGGCGAAGGCGGTGTCGAGTGGCTGGATGTCGACCGATTCCTCGAGGGCCTTGCCGGTCTTGAGGAAGAGGTCGCGATAGACGGCCGGGAGGGTGAAGAGGCTCGGCCCCGTGTCGAAGACGAAGCCGTCTCGCTCGTATCGTGCCAGTTTGCCGCCGAATCTCGGCCCCTGCTCGAGAAGCGTGACGTCGTGTCCCTTGACCTTGAGTCGCGCAGCAGCGGCCATGCCGCCCACTCCGCCTCCGATCACGACAACGCGAGCCACATGGTCAGCGTAGGACGGTGCCTCAGCCCAGCGACCAGAGGATCGCCGCCGCTGCGATCCCAGGAGCTGCGAAGACCCAGCCCCAGCGCGCGGTCGCCGCGACGACAGAGTCCCGGTATCCGTAGAGGATCGACAACTGCGGAGGGAAGAACGCCGGAATCGTGAAGCCGAAGAGCACGAACGCGATCGCGATCTCCGGTGTCGGTGCGAGCAGCGCCGCAGGCACGAAGAGCAGGATGCGCACGGCGCTAAGCAGGGCCCAGATCCGCACGCCGGGTCGCCACGGAATGCGCTGAGAGGGGTGCAGCACTGATCCGACGAAGACGGCGGCACCGGAGAGGGCGAGTAGGGGTGCGGCCCACTCCAGTGCCGTGGCGGTCCAGCTGGGCGTCTCCCTCGTGACGTTGAGAAGCAGTCCGATTCCCAGGGCGATGACGGGCGCCTGGTCGATCCACGAGGTGCGCATCCGCTGCGGCGTGGGGGCATTGCGTCTGAGGATCCACGTGAAGAAGCCGAAGATGACGGTGTAGATGCGATCGACAAGCACGGCGAAGACCGCGCCCGGTGCACCAGCAATGGCGGTTGCCACGGGGATGACCCAGAAGCCGCCATTGGCGTTGGCCGACCATCCGCGCAGCACCGCGCGTCCGGGGCGATCCGAACCGCGCGGGGTGGTCCACCATGCGACCGCCATGATCGCGAACGTGAAGCCCGCCGCGAGGAGTGGCCAGGCGAGGTCGGCGATGCCCTCCAGGCGCCACGCGGCGAGAAGGGATACGCCGACGGACACGATGACGATCTGCCACCGGATGACGAGCCGCCAGGCACCGGCCAGGCGCACACTGCGCGAGCTCGCCACCCCGATCGCTGCTCCCAGCGCGTAGGCGAGGACGACGGCGAGTCCGATCATCGGCGAATCACGGCAGCGGCCGCCCCCGCCAGGTG
>JBIKKK010000055.1:0-11588 GCA_044360385.1 Candidatus Nanopelagicales bacterium | reverse complement strand
ACGACGCAGCCGGCTGCTGACATCGGACGCGACCTGCTGGAGACCATGGAGTCGCTCCTGAGGTCGGGCGATCTGCAGTGGCGACCGGGTGCGCTGGAACTGCTCACCGAATGCCGGTCGACGGGCGTCCCCACTGCGCTGGTCTCCGCGTCGCACCGGCGACTGCTCGATGCGGTTGCTGATGCGGTCGCGGACCACCCCGGCATGCCCGATCCTGCGTTTGACGTCACGGTGGCCGGCGACGAAGTCGATCAAGGCAAACCGCATCCCGAGCCCTATCTTGAGGCGGCCCGCCTCCTCGGGGTCGATGTCGAACGCTGCGTTGTCATCGAGGACTCGCCCACGGGCGTGGCTTCGGGACAGTCGAGCGGAGCCTTCGTCCTCGCGGTGCCGCACCTCGTCGCGATCCCGCCTCATCCCCGCCGTCATGTGGTCGCCTCACTGGAAGGCGTGAGCGTCGAGGATCTCCGCACCTGGGCTAGCCTCCCGGGATGACCGGCGATCGCATGCTTGCCCCGGGTGACATCGTCCAGATCACCGACGATCGCGGCCGTCATCACAGCCTGATCCTCAGCCCCGGTGCGACGTTCCACACGCATCGTGGGTCGATCTCGCATGACGACCTCCTCGGTCGACCCGAAGGCATCGTGGTCACCACTACCGGCGGCACTTCCTATGTCGCTCTCCGGTCTCTGCTCGAGGACTTCGTCCTGTCGATGCCTCGTGGTGCAGCCGTTATCTACCCCAAGGACGCTGCGCGCATCGCGATGCTCACGGGTCTGCGCCCGGGCTGGTCCGTGCTCGAAGCCGGTGCCGGATCGGGGGCCCTCACCTGCACCCTCATCCAGACGGTGGGTGCCGATGGCCGGGTCGTGTCCTGCGAGCGCAGACCGGACTTCGCCGCGACAGCAGACGCCAATGTCACGCGTTGGTTCGGGCACCACCCCGATGAGTGGACTCTCCACGTCGGAGACCTGGCCGACCGTCCCTGGGGCGACGACGTTCCCTTCGACGCTGTCGTCCTCGACATGCTCGATCCCTGGGAGCACGTGCAGACCGTCGCGGGGGCGCTGCGCCCCGGTGGAGTGCTCGTCGTGTACGTCGCCACGACCACTCAACTCTCGCGCATCGCCGAGGCACTGCGCTCGGACGGGCAGTGGACTGAGCCGCGGGCCGAGGAGTCCCTCGTGCGCACCTGGCATCTGGAGGGACTTGCTGTCCGACCTGATCACCGGATGGTGGGCCACACGGGCTTCCTGTTGGCCGCGCGGCGCCTGGCCGACGGGACAGTGGCACCTCCTCGACGGCGACGCCCGGCGAAGGGTGCGCTGGGCGCCGTCCAGCCCGGCGGGGTGGCGAAGTCACCCCTGACGGGCGCGCCCGGCGGGGTGGCGGAGGGCACCGGCGCGTGACGGGCGCCAAGTGCCCACCTGTGGGTAGGGTCAAGGAGTACGGCGGAATCTAAGGAGGCGTGGCATGAGCGAGCGCGAGTCCGCGATGCGCACTCCCGAGGAGCGTCTGCGGGTCCTGGAGTCGGAGTTGGCCGCCGCGCAGGCGCACAACGGCAGGCTGGTCGCTACCCTCCGCGATGCCCGCGAGCAGATCGTCGCTCTCAAGTCTGAGGTCGACCGCCTGGCCGAGCCTCCCGGGAGCTACGGCGTCTTCCTCGCCCATCTCGACGACGGATCACTGGATGTCGCGGTCTCCGGGCGCAAGATGCGTCTGGTCGCGACTCCGGATGTCGATGCCACGAACCTCCAGCCGGGCCAGGAGGTCATGCTCAACGAATCCCTCAACATCGTGGGCGTGCGCGAGTTCGAGCGCATCGGCGAGATCGTCATGCTCAAGGAGTTGCTCGCCGACGGCGAGCGCGCTCTGGTGATCGGCCGGGCGGACGAGGAGCGCGTCGTGGGCCTCGCGGAGCCGCTGCGCCAGCGCACGTTGCGAACCGGCGACTCCCTGCTCATGGAGCCCCGCAGCGGATACGTCTTCGAGGTGATTCCCAAGTCGGAGGTTGAGGAACTCGTCCTAGAGGAAGTGCCCGATGTCGACTACGGCGACATCGGCGGCCTGGGCAGTCAGATCGACGCCATCAAGGACGCCGTCGAGCTCCCCTTCCTGCACCCGGATCTTTTCGAGGAACACAAGCTGGCTCCGCCCAAGGGCATCCTGCTCTACGGCCCCCCCGGCTGCGGCAAGACGCTCATCGCGAAGGCGGTCGCTAACTCCCTGGCGAAGAAGGTTTCCGAGCGCACGGGTCGGGAGGAAGGGCGATCCTTCTTCCTCAACATCAAGGGTCCTGAGCTCCTCAACAAGTACGTCGGTGAGACGGAGCGCCACATCCGGCTCGTCTTCCAGCGTGCCCGCGAGAAGGCATCGGAGGGTATGCCCGTCATCGTCTTCTTCGATGAGATGGACTCGCTTTTCCGCACGCGAGGATCGGGTGTTTCCAGTGACGTCGAAAACACCATCGTGCCCCAGTTGCTCAGCGAGATCGATGGTGTCGAGAGCCTCGAGAACGTCATCGTCATTGGGGCGTCCAACCGCGAAGACATGATCGACCCGGCGATCCTTCGCCCGGGTCGACTGGACGTGAAGATCAAGATCCAGCGCCCTGATGCCGAGGCAGCACGCGACATTCTGAGTAAGTACCTCACCCCCGAGTTGCCACTCCACTCTGACGACCTCGGCGAGCATGGCAATGATGCCGAGGCCACGTGCGCTGCCATGATTCAGCGCGCAGTCGAGCGGATGTACTCCGAGGACGATGACAATCGCTTCCTCGAGGTGACCTATGCCAATGGTGACAAGGAAGTCCTCTACTTCAAGGACTTTAACTCCGGAGCGATGCTGGAGAACATCGTCGCGCGGGCCAAGAAGATGGCCATCAAGGACTTTCTGGACTTCGGGCAGAAGGGCATTCGCGTCCAGCACCTGCTCACCGCGTGCGTGGACGAATTCCGCGAGAATGAAGACTTGCCCAACACCACGAATCCCGACGACTGGGCTCGCATCTCGGGCAAGAAGGGCGAGCGCATCGTCTTCATCCGGACGCTCGTGCAGGGCAAGCAGGGCACCGAGGCGGGGCGCGTCATCGACACGGTGCCTAACACCGGCCAGTACCTCTGATCGTCGGATCCCCGCGATGAGCGTGCACCGTGTCATGGGCATCGAGACCGAATACGGCATAAGCGTGCCGGGTCACCCCCATGTCAACGCTATGACGACCTCGTCGGCGGTGGTGACCTCGTACAACGGCATCGCGGTCGGGGATCGACGTAGTCGCGCTCGCTGGGACTTCGACGAGGAGCATCCACTGCGCGATGCTCGGGGCTATGACATGTCGCGCGGGGAGGCCGATCCGAGTCAGTTGACGGACGAGGACCTAGGCCTGGCGAATCTCATCCTCACCAACGGGGCACGTCTCTACGTAGATCACGCCCATCCGGAGTTCTCGAGCCCCGAGGTCACCAATCCCCGCGACGCGGTGCTCTGGGACCGCGCGGGCATGGAGATCATGGCCGATGCGGCAGAGGCAGCCACCCGGTCGGGACCCTTTACGATCCAGCTCTACAAGAACAACACCGACAACAAGGGCGCGTCCTACGGTTGCCATGAGAACTACCTCATGCGCCGCAGTACCCCCTTCACCGACATCGTGCGCGACCTCACTCCCTTCTTCGTCACGCGCCAGATCTACGCGGGAGCCGGCCGTGTCGGCCGCGGCCAGGAAGGCCGCGATCCCGGATTCCAGCTATCGCAGCGCGCAGACTTCTTCGAGGTCGACGTGGGACTCGAGACCACGCTGAAGCGCCCCATCATCAATACCCGCGACGAGCCGCATGCCGATCCCGAGCGGCATCGCAGGCTGCACGTCATCGTCGGTGACGCGAATCTGGCGGAGGCGGCCACCTACCTCAAGATGGGCAGCACCTCGCTCGTCCTTGCGCTGATCGAGGCAGGGGCGATGGACGACAATCTCGTGCTCGCCGATCCGGTCATGGAGATCCACGCGGTCTCGCATGACCCGACGTTGACGCACCGCCTCACGCTGCGTGACGGGCGTCGGCTCACCGCTCTGGAGATCCAGCGCGTCTATCTCGAGGCGGCAGCGAAGTTGGCCGAGCAGCAGGCAGTGGCGGGCATCGACCCGCAGACCGCCGACATCCTGCAGCGCTGGGACCGCGTGCTTGCCGATCTTGCTGATGATCCGCGGCTCGCGGCCGACCGCGTGGACTGGTGTGCCAAGTTGGCGCTGCTTGAGGGGTACCGCCGTCGCGACGGTCTCGACTGGGGGAGTGCGCGCCTCGAGCTCGTGGACCTGCAGTACGCCGACATCCGCCCCGCACGTGGGCTTGCCCTGCGACTTGAAGCCTCGGGTCGGCTCGAGCGCCTCACGACTCCGGACGAGGTGACCCAGGCTCGCGAGTTCGCCCCGACCGACACGCGTGCGTACTTCCGAGGCGAATGCCTGCGTCGCTACGGCGACGCGGTCGCGGCGGCCTCGTGGGACTCCGTGATCTTCGACATCCCCGGCCAGGACGCCCTCCAGCGCGTGCCCACGCTCGAGCCCGTGCGAGGCACGCGCGATCACGTGGGGAGCCTCCTGGACGCGTCGAGCACCGCCGAGGACCTCCTCGAGGCCCTGCGCCGGAACTGACTCGATCGGCACGGGGACGCACACGGGGCGGCGACCCGCAGGGACAGCGCTGCGAGCCATCGGCGTCTAGGGTGGGCTCATGAGCACCCAGGACAGCCAGCGCCGCTCCGGTCGCACTCAGCCCGAGGAGCAGGACGAGGTCGCCCTGCCGGAGCGGGCGCCCAGCGACATCGATGCCGACGTCGACGCCATCCTCGACGAGATCGATGAGGTCCTCGAGGAGAACGCTGAGGAGTTCGTGAAGTCCTTCGTCCAGAAGGGCGGCCAGTGACGTCCGATCGTGTCCGTGGGCTGCCCCAGTCCTACATGTCCCATGGATCCTCGTTTGCGGACTTCCTCGCGGACACCGGTCTGGTGCCGAGCCGGGTGACCGCGGGCGAGGGCGCCATCCAGGTGCCGCACGCCACCACGATCGTCGCTCTCGCCACCGCCGACGGCGTTGTCATGGCCGGGGACCGACGGGCCACTATGGGCAACATCATCGCTCAGCGCGACATCGAAAAGGTCTTCCCGGCTGACGAGCACTCGGTTGTTGGCATCGCGGGTGCCGCCGGTGTCGCTGTGGAATTGGTGCGGCTCTTCCAGGTGGAGCTCGAGCACTACGAGAAGATCGAGGGCCTGCCCCTGTCGCTCGATGGCAAGGCCAATCGACTGGCGACACTGCTCCGCGGCAATCTTGGGATGGCGATGCAGGGGCTCGCCGTCGTGCCGCTCTTCGCGGGCTTCGATCTCGACCGCCAGCGCGGGCGCATCTTCTCCTACGACGTCACCGGCGGTCGCTATGAGGAGCGTGACCACCACGCGGTGGGTTCCGGCTCGGTATTCGCCCGGGGTTCTTTGAAGAAGCTCTATCGCGGCGGCATGACCACGTCGGATGCCGTCATGGCATCCGTGGAGGCCCTCTATGACGCGGCGGACGATGACTCGGCGACGGGAGGACCCGACCTCACCCGCCGAATCTTCCCCGTGATCGCGGTCGCCGAGGTCGCCGGGGTGCGCATGCTCGCGGATGCCGAGGTCGGCCAGGTCGTGGAGCAGGTGGTCGCCGCAAGGCTCACGAGCCCTGATGGCCCGCAGGCACCGCTGCCCGGGAGGGCGCTATGACCGTGCCGTTCTACGTCTCGCCCGAGCAGATCATCAAGGACAAGGCGGACTACGCCCGCAAGGGCATCGCGCGGGGAAGAAGTGTCGTCGTCCTGCAGTACGACGAGGGCATCCTCTTCGTCGCCGAGAACCCGTCGCGTTCCCTCCACAAGATCTCCGAGATCTACGACCGCATCGGCTTCGCGGCTGTCGGCAAGTACAACGAATTCGAGAATCTGAGGGTCGCCGGCGTACGCCTGGCTGACATGCGCGGGTATGCCTATGACCGACGCGATGTCACGGGTCGTAGCCTCGCCAACGCCTACGCGCAGACGCTCGGCTCGATCTTCACCGAGACCGCTAAGCCCTACGAGGTCGAGCTCGTCGTCGCCGAGGTGGGGCAGGCCGCGGAGGACGATGAGATCTACCGGCTCACCTTCGACGGATCCGTGGCCGATGAGCATGGCTATGTCGCCATGGGGGGCCAGGCCGAGGAGATTGCCGAGGCGCTCGCCTCTTCGTGGCGGGACGGGCTGACGCTGGACGAGGGGGTCCGCGCTGCTGTCGCAGCACTGGGCGCCGCCGCGCCGTCGCCGCCTGGGCCGGACCAGCTTGAGGTCGCGGTCCTCGAGCGCAGCAGGCCCCGACGCACGTTCCGGCGACTCGCCGTCGATCGGCTCGCAGAGATCCTCGGCGTGCCACGCCCTCGCCCGCCCGCGGCGGGAGTCGCGGATTCACCGGATGAGCCCGCCACGGGTGATTTCGGCGACGAGGCTGAGGGGACCTAGTCGTGGACCGGCGCATCTACGGGATCGAGACGGAGTACGGCATCACGTGCACGTTCCGCGGTCAGCGCCGGCTGAGCCCCGACGAAGTCGCCCGGTACCTCTTCAGGCGCGTGGTCTCCTGGGGGCGCAGCAGCAACGTCTTCCTACGTAACGGATCACGGCTCTACCTCGACGTGGGCAGCCATCCGGAGTACGCCACGGCAGAGTGCGATGACGTCGTCCAGCTCATCACCCATGACAGGGCGGGGGAGCGGATCCTGGAAGGGCTGCTCGTCGACGCTGAGCGTCGCCTCCATGACGAGGGCATCGCGGGTGATGTCTATCTCTTCAAGAACAACACCGACAGCGCCGGCAACTCCTACGGCTGCCACGAGAACTACCTCGTGGCCCGACACGGTGAATTCCAGCGGCTCGCGGATTCGATCCTTCCCTTCCTCGTCTCGCGACAGGTCATCTGCGGTGCCGGCAAGGTGCAGCAGACGCCCCGCGGGGCGGTCTACTGCATCAGCCAGCGAGCGGATCACATCTGGGAGGGGGTGTCGAGCGCGACCACGCGGAGCAGGCCCATCATCAATACCCGGGACGAGCCGCACGCGGATGCCGAGAGGTATCGTCGCCTCCACGTCATCGTGGGCGATTCGAACATGAGCGAGACGACGACACTTCTCAAGGTCGCCTCTGCGGACCTCGTGCTGCGCATGCTCGAGTCCGGTGTGGTCCTCCGGGATCTCACGCTCGAGAACCCCATCCGCGCGATTCGTGAGATCAGTCACGATCCGACCGGACAGCGCACGGTGCGCCTCGCGAATGGCCGCGAACTCACGGGTCTGCAAATCCAGGCGGAGTACTACGAGAAAGCTCGCGACTTCGCGGATCGGCAGGGGCTTGTCGATGATCCGGGGAGCGTGCATGCCCGCTGCCTGGACCTGTGGGAGCGCACCCTCAAGGCAGTCGAGACCCAGGACCTGTCCGCCATCTCGGAGGAGATCGACTGGGTCATCAAGTGGACCCTGCTGGATCGCTACATGGCCAAGCACGGCCTCACACTCTCGGATCCGCGCATCGCCCAAATGGACCTCGCCTATCACGATGTGACGCGGTCGCGCGGGCTGTTCTACCTGCTGGAACGCCACGGCAAGGTCGCTCGTGTCACGCATGAACCCGAGGTCTTCGAAGCCAAGTCCGTCCCGCCGCAGACAACTCGAGCTCGTCTGCGCGGAGAGTTCATTCGGCGGGCTCAGGAGCGCAGGCGCGACTTCACGGTGGACTGGGTGCACTTGAAGCTCAACGACCAGGCGCAGCGCACCGTACTGTGCAAGGACCCGTTCGCCAGCGTTGACGAGCGTGTCGAGAAGCTGATCGCGAGCATGTGACGCCCTTCCTACTAGGGTGGTGACATGAGAATTCCCGCGATCCTCCTGGCGACCGCCCTCGGCTCCGCAGCCCTCGCTGGCTGTGGCTCGAGCGGCTCGGATGCCGCGTCATCGTCCGCTGCTCCGACCGTGGGGCCCTGGGCCACGAGCGCGTGCTCGACCATCGCTCCGCCGGAGACCTCCGCTGCCCTTCCCGACGGTGCGGTGGTCGAGGGCGAGGTAGCGACGACGACAGATCTCGCGACGGCACCGATCGTGTCCGTCCTCGAGGGGGCCGTGCCTGTCACCAGCCTTGTCATCGCGGACGTCGTACCCGGTTCGGGGGAGGCGGTGGCCGCAGGTGCCACCGTCACGGTCGAGTACTGCGGCGTAGGCCTGGCATCCGGGACGACCTTCGACTCCTCATGGGCGCGTGGCACACCCGCAAGCTTCCCGCTCGCGCGTGTCATCGCCGGTTGGCAGGAGGGCATCCCGGGCATGCAGCCGGGTGGTCGGCGTCTTCTCGTGATCCCCGCGGATCTCGCCTACGGAGACACCCCTCCGCCCGGGTCGGGGATCGCCGCGGGGGAGTCCCTGGTCTTCGTCGTCGATCTGGTCTCGAGCCCGTAGGCTCACTGCCCGCACACCTGTCCACACACCTGTCCGCGACTATCGCCCGCCGGCGAGGAGGCCTGATGTCTGAGAAGCCCGAGATCGACTTCATCGAGGGCCCGCCGCCCACCGAACTCGTGATCACCGATCTTGTGGTGGGCGATGGTGCCGAAGCCACCCCAGGTGCTCAGGTGCTCGTCCACTACCTGGGCGTCGACTTCGAGACAGGTGAGCAGTTCGACGCGTCCTGGGATCGCGGTGAGCCCATCAGGTTCCCGCTCGCCGGACTCATCGCGGGCTGGCAGGAGGGCATCCCGGGGATGCGCGTCGGCGGGCGTCGCCAACTCGTCATCCCGCCTGCCCTGGCCTACGGCGAGTCGGGGGCGCATCGCCTGGCTGGCCGCACGCTCGTCTTCGTGATCGATCTTCTCGCCGTGGGCTGATCCCTCCGATGGCGACCGACCGCACGGAGCGCCTGCTCAACCTCGTCATCTGCCTCCTCGGCGCGGAGCGACCCATGAGTCGTGCCGCCCTGCGGCGCAGCATTCCCGGCTACGCCGACGCGGCAAGCGACGAAGCCTTCGAGCGCATGTTCGAGCGTGACAAGGAAGAACTGCGCCAGATGGGGATTCCCGTCGACACGGTGGTCAACCCGCAGGGCGAGGTCGAGGGCTACCTCATTGATGAGGCCGCTTACGCCATGCCCGAGGTCCAGTTCGATGCGGCAGAGCGTGCGGTGCTCGGCCTGGCCGCGCGCGTCTGGAGCGAGGCGGCACTGGCCGCAGAAGCCGGTGCCGCGCTCCGCAAGATCGAGGCCACCACGGGGGAGCGATGGTCGCCCCTCATCCCGGGACGTCCCAAGGCGGGCGAAGAAGCCCTGCCGGTGCTGTGGGAAGCCATCCGATCACGCACGGCTGTGCGCTTCGCCTACCTCGCGCGTGGTCGAGACGAGCGCGAGGAGCGCACCGTCGAGCCCTGGGCGACGGCCTACCGGCACGGGGCCTGGTATCTCGTCGGCAGGAGTCGTGAGAGGCAAGAAGGCCGTGCCTTTCGCCTGTCACGCATCGAGGGTCCGGTGATCCGCCTGCGTGACGAGTTCGTTCCGGCATCTCGCGAGGACATCGACGGGCTCCTGGAAGACATCGTTGACCCCACTGTCCGCGGCACCGCGATTGTCTCGCTTCCCGAGCGCGGGGCAGCGCGGCTCAGGAACGCCGCGCGCGACCACGGGGACGGCACCTGGGCGATCGACTTCTCTGACTCGGGCATCCTCGTGGCCGAGGTGATCGAGGCGGGTGCGGTGATCCTCGAGCCGCGCGATGTGGCCGCCCAACAGCGCGAGGCCCTCGAGTCCGTCGCGCGAGCGCACGAAGGTGACCACACGCATGGGGGTCGTCATGCGTGAGACCGCGGTCGCGCGCCTGTCGCGCCTCCTGGCCCTCGTCCCCTGGCTCGAGCAGCACCCGGGCATCTCCATATCGGAGGCGGCGGAACACTTCGGCGTGGGCGCCGAGGAGCTCGAGCAGGACCTATGGCTCACCATTTGCTGCGGACTGCCCGGGCACGGCCCCGATCAACTCATCGACATCCAGTTCTGGGACGAGGACGGCAGCATTCACGTCATCGACGCACAGACTCTCGACCGACCCCTGCGCCTCAACCCGGGCGAGGCGATGTCACTTCTCGTCGGCCTGCGCTTGCTTGCACAGGTTCCTGGCGAGCACGACCGGTCTGCCCTCGCCAGCGCCACCGCCAAGCTCGAGGCCGCCGCGGATGTCACCCAGGAGGCGGCGGTCGTCATGGAGGATCCCGGCGAAGCCACGAGCGCTGCGATTGGTCGAGCCCTGGAGCAGCGCCGTGTCGTTCGCCTCGTTTACGCCGGTGCGAGTCGTGACGAGATCACGGAGCGCGTCGTGGAGCCTGACGAGGTCGTGCGCTATGCGGGCCGCGCTTATCTCTCGGCGTGGTGTCGAGAAGCGGGTGCCCAGCGCACCTTCCGCCTGGATCGCATCCTGTCGGTGGACCTGCTGGACGAAGCACTTCCGCAGTCCCGGACGGATGCAAGAGCCGTCGCCGATGTCGCCCCTGCGGAGGGGATTTCTGTCCGCATGCGGGTGTCTGCGCGCTCCCGATGGCTCCTCGAGGCCTTCCCAACGACGCAGGTGAGCACCGGCGAGGGCGGACACGAGGAGGCCACCATGGTGGTCGCGGACCCGTCATGGCTCGTGAGGATCGTCCTGGCCCAGGCCGGAGGCGTAGAGGTCCTCGAGCCCCCCGACGTGCGGCTGCAGGTGCGCAACGCCGCCCTCGAGGCCCGTCAACGGCTAGGGGATTCCCCCTAGGACTCACCCGAAGCCGGGTGTGGCGAGACCCGGGGGGTTACCATGGCCACACGTGCGACGAAAGGTGCTGTGATGCCGTTCAATCTCCGGGGCCCGGAGCTTCTCGTCCTGGTCCTCATCATCCTGCTCCTCTTCGGCGCCAAGCGTCTGCCCGACGTCGCGCGCGGGCTTGGTCGGTCGCTGCGCATCCTCAAGTCGGAGACCAAGGATCTCCATGGCACCGACGCCGCGGAGGCACCCGATGCCCCTGCCGCCGTCGACGGGGCCGCGCCCCAGGCGACGTTGCCGCCGGCACCCGCATCTGAGGCAGCGCCTGCTCCCGCCAAGCCCCAGGCCGAGCGCGCCGAGAGCTGAGTCGTGGCCGCTCCGCCGGAGACGAGCCCGCGGCGAGGCCGTCAGGGCACCGGCGCCGATGCCTCGATGCCGCTCGTCGATCACCTTCGCGAACTCCGCAGCCGGCTCGTCAAGGCCTCGCTCGCGATCATCGCGGGCATGGTCGTGGGGTGGATCTACTACGACGCCATCTTCGCCTGGCTCGCGGCGCCCTTCGAGACCGTGGTCAACCAGGCACGCGCCGAGGGGCGCGACATTACTCTCGCCCTTACCGGCGTAGCCGATCCCTTTGTCCTGCAACTCCAGATCTCCGCGGTGACGGGACTGCTGCTCTCCTCTCCCGTATGGCTCTACCAGCTCTGGCGGTTCGTCACCCCGGGTCTTCGTCGTCATGAGCGTCGCTGGGCGATCGGCTTCG
>JBIKKK010000054.1:0-11606 GCA_044360385.1 Candidatus Nanopelagicales bacterium | reverse complement strand
GCCTTCCTCTTCTTCGCCGCCGGCCTGGAGCTCGAGAAGCGCGCGGTCCAAGGCAGGTCAGGCAAGCTCGCGCTCACCGGGTGGCTGGTCAGCGCGGCGCTGGCCCTCGTCGCGGCCGGGATCCTGGAGAGGCTCGGCGTCATCGACGACTTCCTCGGTGTCGCCATCTGTCTCACCAGCACGGCACTGGGGACCCTGCTGCCGATCCTGAGCGACAAGGGACTCATCAAGACACCCTTCGGCAACTACTTCATGGGGGCGGGGGCCATCGGAGAGTTCGGGCCCGTCCTCGCGATCTCGCTGCTGCTCAGCACCAAGTCCTTCTGGATGGCACTGCTGTCCGTCGCGCTCTTCGCTGCCGTCGCGTTCGTCTTCGCCAAAGCCCCGACGCTGCTGCGCACCAACCGGGTCATGGCGGTCATCGAGCGCGGGCAGGAGACCAGCGCGCAGACGGCCGTGCGCCTTACGGCGCTTCTGCTCGTGGCGCTCTTGGCGATCGCCGAGGACTTCGGTCTGGACGTCGTCCTCGGAGCCTTCATCGCCGGCATCATCACCAAGCAGTTGGTCCCGGCCGACGAGCAGAGCGGGCTGCAGACGAAGGTGGAGGGGATTGCCTTCGGGGTGTTTATCCCGATCTTCTTCATCGTGTCGGGAGCCAGGCTGGACATCAGCTCTATCCTCGCCAACCCGAGCCTGCTGCTCGTCTTCCTCGTCCTGCTCCTCATCGTGCGCGGCATACCCCAGTTCTTCCTGTATCGGCGTGCGATTCCGCACGCGAAAGAACGTGCCGGGTTCTCGCTCTACGTCGCGACCGCGCTGCCCATCATCGTCGCTGTGACGTCAGTGGAGCTTGCCTCGGGCATCATGCGACCGTCGGTCGCCGCTGCGCTCGTGGGAGCGGGTGCGCTGTCGGTGCTCGTCTTCCCGCTCGTCGCCCAGAGGCTCCTGCCCAAGCGCTCGGACTCTCAGGAGGATGAGCGCAGCGACGCGACGGCGTAGAGGGCGATCCCCGCAGCGACCGACGCGTTGAGCGACTCGGTGTCTGCCGCCATCGGGATCGACACGATGTGGTCACACGTCTCGCCCACGAGGCGGCTCAGCCCGCGGCCCTCACCCCCGATCACGATGACGAGGGGTTCGGACGCGATGGCGCTCGGGAGCGAGGTGAGGTCCATGTCGCCGTCGGCCGCGAGGCCGAGCACGGAGCAGCCAGCCTTCGCATAGGCGGTGAGCGCGCGAGTCAGATTGGTGGCACGCGCGACAGGCACCTGCGCCAGCGTCCCCGCGCTGGCCTTCCATGCCGACCCCGTCACACCCGCGGCGCGCCGCTCAGGGATGACCAGGCCGTGGGCGCCGAAGGCCGCGGCCGAACGCACGATCGCACCGAGATTGCGGGGGTCGGTCACACCGTCGAGTGCCACGATGAGGGGTGGTCGACCCGAGTCGATGGCTCGAGCGAGCAGATCGGACGGGTCGAGATAGTCGTACGCCGGCACGGTGAGCAGCAGCCCCTGGTGCGCGGCACCCCCGGACATGCGATCGAGTTCATTACGCGTGACTTCCAGTAGCGGCATGCCCTGATCGGCTGCAATGGTGAGCGCCTCGCGCACTCGATCATCAGTGTCGACGTACTGCTGGACGTAGAGCGCCGAAGCGGGCACGCCCGCACGCAGAGCCTCCACGACAGGATTGCGGCCGACGAGCACCTCGCGCCCGTCCTTGCGGCCGCGCGCCGCGGGGGCACGCTTCGCGGCCTGCTTCTCCGCCGCACGCGCACGTCGGGCAGCCGGATGCTTGGCGCGCTCCTCGGCCTTGGGGGTGGGTCCCTTGCCCTTGAGCGCCTTGCGGCGCTGGCCACCGGAGCCGACGGTCATGCCCTTCTTGGTGCCTTCCTTGCGCATCGCACCCTTGCGCTGGGAATTGCCGGCCATCAGGACTCCTCTGCTAGCGACCAGCGTGCGCCGGCCGGAGTGTCCTCGACCACAATGCCCGAGGAAGCCAGACCGTCGCGGAGTGCATCCGCCACGGCGAAGTCCTTGCGATCGCGTGCGGCCTGCCGCTGCGCGAGCACAACGTCGACGAGCGGCGCGAGTGCACGACGCGCAGCACCATCGTCCGACTGCGCTGCCCACGGCTCGGCGTAGGGATTGACGCCGAGCACATCAACCATCGCCACTACTTCGTCGCGGGCAATGCGGGCCGCGTCAGAATCGCCGCTGGCGAGGGCTGCATTGCCCGCGCGCACCGTGTCGTGGACGACCGCGAGTGCCTGGGGCACCCCGAGGTCGTCATCCAATGCGGCCGCGAAGGCGGCGGGCACGCCGACCACGGCGGGGCCGTCGCCGAGCGCCTCCTCCGCACGCCGAATGAAGCCCTCGATGCGCCGATAACCCGCGGCGGCCTCGGCCAGCGCCTCGTCGGAGAACTCCAGCATCGATCGGTAGTGCGCCGAGCCGAGGTAGTAGCGCAACTCGACCGGCCGGACACGCTTGACCACCTCGGAGACAAGGAGGGAATTGCCCAGGGACTTGCTCATCTTCTCGCCGGATGTGGTGACCCAGGCGTTGTGCATCCAGTACTGCGCGAACGAATCACCGGCGGCCTTGGACTGGGCGATCTCGTTTTCGTGGTGGGGGAAGAGGAGGTCCATCCCACCACCGTGAATGTCGAACGCGGGACCGAGATAGCGCGATGCCATTGCGGAGCACTCGAGATGCCAACCGGGGCGACCCGGACCCCAGGGTGTGGCCCACTGCGGCTCGCCGGGCTTTGCGGTTTGCGTGGACTTCCACAGCGCGAAGTCACGTGGATCGCGCTTGATCGAGGCGTCGGAGTCTGCGGCGGGCTGCATGTCGTCGAGGCGCTGTCCACTCAGTGCGCCGTACTCCGGGAAGGAGCGCACATCGAAGTAGACATCGCCCGCAGCGGCGTAGGCGTGACCGTCGTCGATGAGGCGCTGCATGAGCTCGATCATCTCGGGCACGTGGCCGGTGGCGCGTGGCTCGTAGGTCGGCGGCAGGCAGCCGAGGACGTCGTAGGCCCAGGTGAAGGCACGCTCATTGCGCATGGCCACCTGCCAGAAGGGCACGCCCTCCTCGGCACCGCGCGCGAGGATCTTGTCGTCGATGTCGGTGACATTGCGGACGAAGGTGACGTCGTAGCCCGAGGCCTCCAGCCAGCGCCGGAGGATGTCGAAGGCCAGGCCGGATCGGATGTGGCCCACATGGGGTGGGGCTTGCACCGTGGCCCCGCAGAGGTAGATCGACACTCGGCCCGGCTCCAGGGGCACGAAGTCACGCACCGCACGGGCCGCGGTGTCGTAGAGGCGCAGGGTCACCCGCACAGACTAGTGGGGCATTCACCTAGTGGGGCAGGCGCGTGACGACCTTCTCCGGAGTGATGCGGCACACTACGCGGACGTTGTCGGTGCCGTCATCACCGGTGTAGCGGTCGGTGCCGGTGTAGGCCAGGTTGAGGCGGTCGATGAGCTCACGGCCGCCCTCCTCCTCCATCGTCACGGTGCCGCGCACCTCGACGTAGGTGTACGGGTTGTCCTTGGGGTAGACCAGCAGCGTGACCTTGGGGTCGCGCTCCATGTTGAGGTACTTGCGGCGTCCCTTGATCGTGGAGACGAGCAGGTCATCGCCATCTCGCTCGACCCACACCACAGACAGGTGGGGGAAGCCATTGGGGTTGCTGGTCGCCATCGTGGCGAACTCGGGCGCGTCAAGCATCGGCAGTGCCTCGGGCGGAATCGTCGCGGTCATGGGCCAGACGCTATCGGAAGCGTCGGCCGGCGGGTCGGCCAAGCCGCCCCTGTCGGGCTAGGTCAGGCTCTCGTGATGAGGGCTGTGGCCATCGCCGCCAGTCCCTCGCCCCGACCGGTGAGCCCGAGGCCGTCAGTCGTCGTGCCCGAGACGCTCACCGGGGCCCCGGCCGCCGCCGAGAGCACCGCCTGCGCCTCGTCGCGACGCGTGCCGACGCGCGGCCGGTTGCCGATGACCTGGATCGAGATGTTGGCGATCTCCCATCCCGCCTCGCGCACGCGCGAGGCGGCGAGAGAGAGCAGCGTCGTGCCGCTCGCGTCAGCCCAGCGCGGGTCATCAACGCCCACGAGAGTCCCGAGATCACCCAGACCGGCAGCGGAGAGAAGGGCATCGCAGGCAGCATGCGCGGCGACATCGGCATCGGAGTGCCCATCAAGCCCCTCGCCCTCCCAGAGCAAGCCGGCCACCCAGAGCGGGCGACCCGCGGCAAAAGCGTGGACGTCGACACCGACGCCGACCCGGCTAGCCGACACCACCGGCCGCCCGTCGTCGCACGAGGATCGCCTCCGCGAGCACGAGGTCGAGGGGACGCGTGATCTTGAAGGCCTCCTCGTGGCCGGGCACGACATGGACCTTCACGCCCATCCGCTCGACCATGCCCGCGTCGTCAGTCGCATCGGCCCCGTCCGATGCCGCGTGCGCCGTCTGCAGCACATCGCGGACGAATCCCTGGGGCGTCTGGACCGCATGCAGCCGTGACCGATCCAGCGTGGCCTGCACGACGCCGTCTGCGTCGACCTCCTTGATCGTATCGACCACACCGAGAGTGGGGATGACCGCCGGAGCGCCCGCGCGCACGGCCGCGGCGACACGGTCGACGACCTCCGAGGGCACGAGGGGGCGGGCAGCGTCGTGCACAAGGACGACATCAACCTCGGGAGGCAGGGCCAGCAGCGCCCGCGCCACGGAATCCTGGCGCGTCTCACCGCCGGAGACGATCACGAGAGGGAGCTCGATGCCCGCCAGCAGGGCGCGGGATTCCTCGACACTGTCTTCGGGTACGGCGACGACGATCATGTCGATATCGCGAGCTGTGGCGAGGTTGCGCACGGCGTGGAGGAGGATCGGCTGTCCCGCGAGGGTGCGCAGTGCTTTGGGGGCACCGGGTCCCAGGCGTTCGCCGCGCCCCGCTGCGGGGACGATGACGGCAGTGCGGGGTGAGTCGACGGTCACGGCGACCTCCGCTTCACTTGTGCGGGCGCTTCACTTGTGCGGGCGCTTCACGCGTGCGGGTGCATCACTCGTGCGGGTGCGAGGACGACCCGCACACGTCCTAGGAGGCGAGGACCTCGTCGAGGATGGCCTCGGCCTTGTCCTCGTTGGTCTTCTCGGCCAGGGCGAGCTCGCTCACGAGGATCTGGCGGGCCTTGGCGAGCATGCGCTTCTCTCCGGCGGAGAGTCCGCGCTCCCGCTCACGGCGCCACAGGTCACGGACGACCTCGGCCACCTTGATGACGTCACCCGAGGCAAGCTTCTCGAGATTGGCCTTGTAGCGCCGGGACCAGTTGGTGGGCTCCTCGGTGTAGGGCTGGCGAAGCACCTCGAAGACGCGGTCAAGGCCCTCGGCGTTGACGACGTCGCGCACGCCGACGAGGTCGACATTGTCGGCCGGCACGCGCACCGTGAGGTCTCCCTGGGCGACGCGAAGGACGAGGTACTCCTTCTCCGCCCCCTTGATGACCCGGACCTCAACGGCCTCGATGAGGGCAGCCCCGTGATGGGGGTAGACGACAGTGTCGCCAACCTTGAACGTCATAGAGTGAGACCCCTTTCCAGGTCCATCAGGATATCACGGGCATCAGGAGCACCACTCCACGTCCCGAGGACCCCACCCGCTAGTCTGAAGGGGTCGCCATACGTGCGACCGGACGTCGACATGCGGCGACCGACGCATCCGCAGGAGCACCACGTGATCGCTGTGCGCAGGCGCCTCGCCCGCAATATCGCCCTCGTCGCGACGGTTGTCGCCGTCACCCCCATGCTCGCCGGCTGCTGGCAGGGGTTGGGCGCAAGCACGACGATGCAGAACTCCATGAATTCGGGCAACGGCACCCAGGAGATCGTCGGCTCCCTGCGCATCGAGAACGCCACCATCGTGCGCAATGACACCGGTCGCGCGTCGCTCGTCATGGCCGTCTTCAACCAGGGGGACGCACCGGACACTCTCGCGGGAGTCACGGTCGACGGGCAGCCGATCGCGGGCACCGCGGTGACGATCGAGCCCGGCTCCTACGCGACGTTCGGGTACGGCGCCGAGGGCGCTCCCGCCGAGAACTTCCTCCTCATCGAGGGCCTCGCGACTCCTGCGGGCGCCTACTCCACCGTGTCCTTAACCTTCACCACCAACGGCATCACGGAGTTCACGTCGCTCGTGGTGCCGGACGTTGGCTACTACGCGGGCTACGTGCCGGCAGGCTGAGCCGCCCTCTTCAGCGTCGGCCTACTTGGCGTCGACCTATTCGGCTTCGAGCTAATCGGCTTCGTACTTATAGCCCAGGCCGCGCACGGTGAGAATCAGCGTGGGGTTGCGCGGATCCTCTTCGATCTTGGCGCGCAGGCGCTTCACGTGGACATCCAGGGTCTTGGTGTCCCCGACGTAGTCCGAGCCCCACACGCGATCGATGATCTGGCCCCGAGTGAGCACGCGGCCCGCGTTGCGGACGAGCAGCTCGAGCAGGTCGAATTCCTTGAGCGGCATCGCGAGGGTCTTGCCACGCACCGCCACGACGTGGCGATCTACGTCGATGCGCACCGGCCCGGCCTCGAGGACACTCGGCAGCATCTCCTCCGGCTCGCCGCGGCGACGCAGGACAGCCCGGATACGCGCGACAAGCTCACGGGAGGAAAACGGCTTGGTGACGTAGTCATCGGCACCGAGCTCGAGGCCGACGACCTTGTCGACCTCACCGTCCTTGGCCGTGACCATGATGATGGGCACCGCCGATCGCTGACGCAGCGTGCGGCAGACCTCGGTGCCGGAGATGCCGGGCAGCATGAGGTCCAGCAGCACGAGATCGGCCCCGTGCCGGTCGAACTCATCCAGAGCGGTGGCACCGTCAGCTGCGACGCCGACCTCGTAGCCCTCACGTCTCAGCATGAAGGACAGCGCATCGGAGAAGGACTCCTCGTCTTCCACCACTAGGACTCGTGTCACCGAGATCCCTCACCTTCCATGTCGGCGTTCCAACCCTGAGCGATTCGCAGCGCCACCAGGTCGCCGTCCACGCTGCCGTTGGCCAGCGGAAGGCGAAGGGTGAAGGTCGATCCGACCCCGGACTCAGACCACACCGCCACGTCTCCCCCGTGGTTCTCGCACACGTGCTTGACGATCGACAGACCCAGACCCGTGCCACCCGTTGCACGCGAGCGCGCGGGGTCCGCTCGGTAGAAGCGCTCGAAGATTCGGTCCAGGTCGTGGGACGCGATCCCGATGCCCTGGTCCTTGACGTCGATCTCCACCATGCCGCTGTCGGTGTGCGCGGCGACAGCCACCCTGGTGTGATCGGGCGAATACGTGACCGCGTTGCTCACGAGGTTGCGCAGGGCGGTGAGGACCTGCTGGCGGTCGCCGACCATCTCGGCTCCGGGTGCTCCGATGACGACCAGCTCGATGCCGCGAGCATCCGCGAAGGGACGTACTTCATCGACCGCCTGGGCGATCACCGAGTCGATCTCGAAGACAGCGGCGCGAGCGAGAGGATCGTCGCCCTGGAGGCGCGACAACTCGATGATGTCGTTGATGAGCGAGGCGAGGCGTGATGACTCCACGATCATCCGCTCGGCAAAGCGCTGCACGCTCACCTGGTCTTCCGCCGAGCTAAGAATCGCCTCCGCGAGGAGCGCGAGGGCACCCACGGGCGTCTTGAGCTCATGACTCACATTGGCGACGAAGTCCCGGCGCACCGCATCGACACGACGTTCCTCGGCGAGGTCCTCGACGAGGACGACGTACGTCCCGCCCGTCAGCGGAGCGACGGTGGCCTTCAGGTCGAGCATGCCCCGCCCCAGCGGGGGTCGGCGTACACGGATCTCACGGTCCTGCACCACACCCCGGTCGGCACAGGCCCGGATGAGTTCGTAGACATCGGCGACGGCCAGAGCGTCCCTGCGCACCAGCCCCAGCGCCTCGGCCCGCGGTGTCGTCCGCAGGACGTTGCCGTCGGCGTCGACCACCAGCGAGGCCATGGGCAACACATTGAGCAGGGCCACGACATGGTCGGGGATCATGCGTCCCGGGGAGCTCCCCGCGGGTGGCTGAGTTGGCCCATCGGGCCGCACCGCCACGGCGGGAGTTGAGCGCGCGGGGCGACCGACCATGGGGCCACGATAGGCGCCCCCCTGCCCGGCGCATCCCCGGCGCCGCCTGCTGGCGCCAGGATTGTCCGATCGTTCACCACCGGGTGGCGACCGTTCACCTCACGCTCGATGCCCGTTCACCTACGCTGTCCACCATGACTCACCGGGAGGTGCCGCATGCGTGAGGCGTTCACAGCTGAACTCGATGCCATCAGTGACGACCTGGTCCACCTGACCCGCCTGGTCGGTTCCGCGATGAACCGCGCCACGCAGTCACTCCTCGACGCCGACCTCCGCCTCGCGGAGGAGGTCATCGCCGCCGACGAGCAGGTCGACGTCATCACCTCGGAGATCGAGGAGAAGTGCTTCGATGTCATCGCCCTGCAGGCGCCCGTCGCCTCGGACCTGCGGATCGTCATCGGCGCGTTGCGGATCGCCTCGTCACTCGAGCGCATGGGTGATCTCGCGGAGCATGTCGCCAAGCAGGCGCGAATGCGCTACCCCGCCCCTGCCATCCCGCAGGAGCTCCGCGGCACCTTCGCGGAGATGGGCGGCATCGCCGAGGCGATCGTCTCCCAGACGGGCGCGGTCATCGCGACCAAGGACGTCGCTCTCGCGACTGACATCGCACGTCACGACGAGCAGATGGACCACCTCCATCGTGAGCTGTTCACGATTGTCCTGTCGCCGTCGTGGAAGCACGGCGTAGAGGCAGCCATCGATGTGACCCTGCTCTCGCGCTTCTATGAGCGCTACGCCGACCACGCGGTCTCCGTGACCCGCCGGGTCGTGACGATCGTCACGGGTGAGCCCTACGCCGGGGTCACCCTCAACGCCGGTCGCTGACCCCTCACGGACGGGTCTCGGCGACGCCTCGAGGCACCTCACGGGGCGGGGGTGCCCAGCCCGCGGGAATAGGCCACACTGGGACACCGTTTGCCCCTCCGGAGGTGGCTGTGACCCGACACTTGCGCGATACCCGGCCTCGCCGGGTCGCTGTGGTGTCGCTCCACACGTCGCCACTCGATCAGCCCGGCACCGGTGACGCGGGCGGTCTCAATGTCTATGTCCTCGAGACATCGCGTCGACTCGCCGCCGCGGGTGTTGAGGTCGAGATCTTCACACGTGCGGTGTCGTCCTCCGTGCCGACGACGTTGGAGATCGAGCCCGGCGTGAGCGTTACCCACCTGCGAGCGGGGCCATTCGAGGAACTCCCGAAGCAGGATCTGCCCGCGCAGATGTGCGCCTTCAGCGCCGGACTGCTGCGCGCCGAAGCCGGGCGCCCCGCCGGCTGGTTCGACCTCATTCACTCCCACTACTGGCTGTCCGGCCAGGTGGGATGGCTCGCGTCCGAGCGCTGGGACGTGCCCCTGGTCCACTCGATGCACACCATGGCGAAGGTCAAGAATCTCGAACTCGCCGAGGGCGATCGTCCGGAGCCACAGGTGCGCGTCATCGGCGAGGAGCAGGTCGTCGACAACGCCTCGCGCCTCATTGCCAACACGGGTGACGAGGCACGCCAACTCATTGACCTCTACGCCGCTGCGCCACACGACATCGACGTCGTCCACCCGGGTGTGGATCTCCAGGTCTTCACCCCGGGCGACCGCGCCCGGGCACGCGCAGCCCTGGGCCTGCGACCGGACGCTCACGTGCTGCTCTTCGTGGGCCGTATCCAGCCGCTCAAGGCACCCGATGTGCTGCTGCGGGCTGTCGCGCAGATGGTCGCCCGGGATCCCTCGCGCCGCAAGGACCTCGTGGTCGCCGTGTGCGGCGGCCCGTCGGGAAGCGGCCTGGAGCAACCGACCGCCCTCGCCGATCTCGCCGCGTCTCTCGGCATCGCCGACATCGTCCGCTTCGAGCCACCGACAGACCGCGCCGGGCTCGCCCAGTGGTACCGCGCAGCTGACGCCACCGTCGTGCCGTCGTACTCGGAGTCCTTCGGTCTCGTCGCGATCGAGTCGCAGGCCTGCGGCACGCCGGTCGTGGCCGCGTCGGTCGGCGGCCTGCGCACCGCTGTCGCTGACGGTCGCTCCGGCCTGCTGGTGCCCGGCCATGATCCCGATGCCTGGGCCCACGCCCTCGCGCGCATGTCCACGCCCGAGCGGGACCGTCTCGCCGCGGGTGCTCGAGAGCACGCCGAGGGCTTCAGCTGGGATGCCACCGCGCAGGGACTCATCGACTCCTACGCCCGCGCCATCGGCGAGCACGCAGCACTGCCTCTCGCCGTCGGCACTCCATGACGCCCGACTCGACGGCAGCGGCTACACGCGTCGTCGAGACATCCCTCGCAGACATGGGCGTGCCCGTCGAGCGCCCCAACGATCACACGTTCGTCGTCACGCTCGAGGGGGAGCGGAAGCTCCGGACCACGGTGTCGCTCGTCGTCGGTGACCACGCACTGTCGATCAATGCCTTCGTCGCTCGTCGACCCGATGAGGAGGCCGAGGCCGTCTATCGCTGGCTGCTGGAGCGCAACAGGCGGATGTATGCCGTCGCCTTCTGCATCGACCATCTGGGTGACATCTACCTCTCGGGCCGCGTCTCCCTCGACTCAGTCACTCGCGAGGAGGTTGACCGCATCCTGGGCTGCGTGGCGGAGTACTCCGATGGCTCCTTCAACACCATCCTCGAGCTCGGCTTCGCCACCGCCATCCGCCGCGAGTGGAAGTGGCGCGTCGATCGGGGCGAGCCGACCGGCAATCTCGAGGCGTTCCGGCACCTCGCTGAGCACGCTGACTGAGGCTGACAGGATGGCGCCATGACCGCGCCCTACACCCTGGTGCTGCTCCGTCACGGCGAGAGCGAGTGGAATGCCCGCAACCTCTTCACCGGATGGGTCGATGTCGGCCTCTCCGACAAGGGCCGGGAGGAGGCTGCGCGCGGGGGCCGGCTCCTCGCGGAGTCCGGCATCCTTCCCGATGTCGTGCACACCTCGCTCCTCACACGCGCGATCACGACGGCCAACATCGCGCTCGGCGAGGCCGGGCGCGCGTGGATTCCCGTCGTGCGCAATTGGCGGCTCAACGAACGCCACTACGGCGATCTCCAGGGCAAGGACAAGAAGGCCACCCTCGAGCAGTACGGCGAGGAGCAGTTCATGCTGTGGCGCCGCTCCTTCGACGTCCCCCCTCCCCCTATCGATCCCGACAGCGAGTACGCACAGACCTACGACCCGCGCTACGCCGCTCTCCCGCCCGACGCGCGCCCGCGCACCGAGTGCCTTAAGGACGTCGTGGAGCGCCTCATCCCCTACTGGGATGACGTCATCGTGGCCGATGGCCTGCGCCGCGGGCAGACGGTCATGGTTGCCGCGCATGGCAACTCCCTGCGCGCGCTGGTCAAGCACCTCGACGGCATCTCCGACACGGATATCGCCGCGCTCAACATCCCGACCGGCATCCCGCTCGTCTACCGGCTCGACACCGACCTGCGCCCCATCGTCCCCGGCGGGGAGTACCTCGATGCCGAGGCAGCGGCGAC
>JBIKKK010000053.1:0-11650 GCA_044360385.1 Candidatus Nanopelagicales bacterium | reverse complement strand
GCCTTGAGGGCGCCAACTCCCTCGAGTTCGACGAGACCACGCCCCATCCGGTGGTCGCGACCATGGCCGATCAGCGCGAGGTGATCTCGGGGGAGCGCGATATGGGCGGCACCATGCGCCTGGGCCTGTATCCGGCCAAACTGCTCGAAGGCTCCGTGGTGCAGGGCGCCTATGACCTGCCCTACGTGGACGAGCGCCACCGTCATCGCTTCGAGGTCAATAACGCCTATCGCGCGCAGCTCGAGGAGGCCGGCCTCGTCATCTCCGGGACCAGCCCCGATGGGCGTCTTGTCGAGTTCGTAGAACTCCCTGCCGACGTGCATCCCTACTACGTCTCCACCCAGGCGCACCCGGAATTCCGTTCGCGGCCCACGCGCGCGCACCCGCTCTTTGCCGGACTTGTCCGAGCGGCGCTGGAGCGTCGTGCGGCCGGTGTCTCCACGGCCGCATCCGCGCAAGCTTGACCGTGGCCGACGGCGAGTGGACCGGCCCACTCCGAGACGAGGCACATCAGGCGGAACTGCTCACGCGCACGGCGCATTTCCGGGGCCGAGTGTGGTCTGTGGCGAGCGACGAGGTGCGGCTGCCGAACGGGGCAATCGTCACCCGGGACATCGTCGTGCACCCCGGCGCGGTCGGCGTCGCGGCCATCGATGATCGCGGTCGGATCCTCCTCATCCGACAGTTCCGCCATCCCGTGGGCGGATACCTGCTCGAGCTTCCGGCGGGTCTCCGCGACGTCGAGGGAGAGCCTCCCCTGGAGACGGCCCGACGTGAACTCGCGGAGGAGGCGGGCATCACGGCCACCGAGTGGCACGTACTCGTCGATTTCTTCAACTCTCCGGGTGGTTCGAGCGAGGCGTTCCGATGCTTCCTTGCGCGAGGCCTGTCTCCCCTGCCGGGTGGTCGCCCGCATACCGGCGAGGCCGAGGAGGCCGATCTTCCGCAGGTGTGGATCGATCTCGACGACGCCGTGGCGGCCGTGCTGGCTGGAGACCTCCACAACCCCACGACCGTCGCTGGAGTCCTTGCGGCTGCAGCGGCGCGTGACCGTGGATGGATCACTCTTAGGCCCGCGGAGGTTCCGATGTGGCATCTGCCGATGGGCGATGCGACGACCTCCGGGCCGCCTCCATAGGGCAGAGTGGGGGACGCGGCCGGGGGTCGCGCGGGCGCGGTGGTCGCGCCCGACACGGAGCGCACGGAGGCCAGCGCGATGAAGGTCGGCGTACCCACCGAGGTCAAGAACCACGAGTACCGCGTGGCGATCACTCCCGCGGGAGTCTTCGAATTCAGCCGCCACGGTCACGAGGTTGTCGTGCAGTCGGGGGCAGGGCTGGGTTCGTCCATCTCCGACGAGGAGTTCGTCGCAGCGGGTGCGCGCATGCTGCCCACCGCCGATGACGTGTGGGCCTACGCAGACCTGATCCTCAAGGTGAAGGAGCCCATCGCCGAGGAGTACGGGCGCATGCGCCCGGGGCAGATCCTCTTCACCTATCTCCACCTCGCTGCATCACGTGAGTGCACCGATGCGCTGCTCAAGTCGGGCGCGACCGCGATCGCCTACGAGACGGTCGAACTCGCCGACGGGTCCCTTCCTCTCCTGGCGCCCATGTCCGAGGTCGCCGGTCGCATGGCACCGCAGGTGGGCGCCTATGCACTTCAGCGCGCCAATGGCGGTCGCGGCGTGCTCATGGGCGGGGTCTCGGGTGTCTACGCCGCCAAGGTCGTGGTCATCGGCGCCGGGGTGTCCGGGCTCAACGCGGCGGCGATCGCCCTGGGCATGCAGGCCGAGGTGCTCCTGCTCGACAAGAACATCGCGCGACTCCGCCAGGTGGACGCGATCTACCAGGGCCACATGCAGACGGTGGCGTCCAACGCCTTCGAGATCGAGAAAGCTGTGATCGATGCGGACCTGGTGATCGGTGCGGTCCTTGTGCCGGGCGCTAAGGCACCGATGCTGGTGAGCAACGAGCTCGTGTCCCGGATGAAGAAGGGCAGTGTGCTCGTCGACATCGCCATCGACCAGGGCGGCTGCTTCGAGGATTCCCGGCCGACCACTCACGCGGACCCCACCTTCGCCGTCCACGACTCGATCTTCTACTGCGTCGCAAACATGCCCGGCGCTGTGCCGCACACCTCGACGTACGCGCTCACCAACGTGACCCTGCCCTACGCCGTCGAGATCGCCGATTACGGCTGGCGTGGCGCACTGCAGCGTGACGCAGCCCTGCGCCCTGGCCTCAACGTCCACCAGGGACAGGTCACCTGCGCCGCTGTGGCCGAGGCCTGCGGGCTGCCTTCCGTCGCGGTCGAGGACGTGCTCGCCTGAGCGCGACGCCGTTAGAGCGCACGGTCGGGGACTACCTCGACCACCTTGTGGTCGAGCGAGGCCTGTCGCGCAACACCCTGGCGGCGTACCGCCGCGATCTCGGGCGCTACGTGACGTGGTGTGCGGCCCGTGGGCTCCGGGGGCCCGAGGCCGTCAGCTCGTCCGATCTGGCCGACTTCACCGTCGACCTTGCCCGCGGTAGTGACGGTCATCCGGGGCTGGGGCCCGGATCGGTAGCGCGATGCGTCGTCGCGGTCCGGGGATTCCACCGCTTCTGTGTATTGGAGGGGGTCACCCCTACCGATCCGGCACGCTCATGGCGACCACCCAAGACCCCCCGCCGGCTGCCCAAGGCCATCCCGTACGACCGCGTCGTCTCGCTCATCGCGGCAGCCGCGTCCAGCGAGCCGCCCCAGGGCCTGCGGGATGGCGCGCTGCTCGAGATCCTCTACGGCGTAGGGGCACGTATCTCCGAGGCCTGCGGGCTCGACGTCGACGACATCGACCTCGAGGAGCGTGTCGTGCTCCTGCGCGGCAAGGGGGCACGTGAGCGTCGCTTGCCGCTCGGTGCGCATGCCGCGGAGGCCGTGTCCGCCTATCTCGTGCGCGGGCGCCCCGCGCTCATGTCGCGGGCGACCCCGGCGCTCTTCATCAACTCCCGCGGGTCGCGTCTGAGCCGCCAGAGCGCCTGGGCGGTGATCGCGGCCGCAGCCGAGCGAGCCCAACTCACGGGGGTCTCGCCCCACACGCTGCGCCACAGCTTTGCCACGCACCTCCTCGAGGGAGGGGCCGATGTGCGCGTGGTCCAGGAACTCCTCGGGCATGCCTCCGTCACCACGACGCAGATCTACACGCGGGTCACGGTGGACACCCTGAGGGAGGTCTACGCGACGAGCCACCCCCGGGCTCGAGCTGCTGGGCCGGGGTAGCCCTCCCAGGGCGGCGGCGTCTGAGAGGATGGCGCGGTCCGGGAGGCTCCCGGGGTGAATGCAAGGGAGGAGGCGCGATGCGCGACGTGAATTCCGCGGCTTCCGTCGGCCCTACAGGCCGCCCGACGCCCGACTTCCCGGTGCCCGCCCCGCTCGATCACCACGGGCCCGCGCGCGTGATTGCCATGGTCAATCAGAAGGGCGGCGTGGGCAAGACCACGTCGACCGTGAGCCTGGGCGCGGCACTCGCTGGCTACGGTCGCCGGGTCCTCCTGGTGGACTTCGATCCCCAGGGAGCCTTGTCCGTGGCCCTGGGCGTGCCAGCTCATGACCTCGATCGCACCGTCTACAACCTGCTCATGGATGATAACTGCTCAGCAGAAGACGTCATCGTCTCAACGAGTGTCCCCGGCCTCGATCTCATGCCGAGCAATATCGACCTGTCGGCGGCAGAGGTGGCGCTCGTCAACGAGGTTGCCCGCGAGCACGCTCTCGCTCGCGGGCTCGCGGGCGTCATCGATCGCTATGACTACATCATCATCGACTGCCAGCCTTCACTCGGCCTGCTCACCATCAATGCGTTGACCGCGGCCAATGGAGTCCTGATCCCGCTGGAGTGCGAGTACTTCGCCCTCCGCGGCGTGAAGTTGCTTACCGACACGGTGACCAAGGTCCAGGGGAGGCTCAACCCGAATCTCGAGCTGACGGGCGTCTTGGCGACGATGTACGACGCGCGGACGCTGCACACGCGCGAGGTGCTCGAGCGTGTTGTCGACGCCTTCGGCGATCAGGTCTTCCACACGGTGATCAGTCGCACCATCAAGTTCCCGGATGCGACCGTCGCCGGGGAGCCGATCACGGTGTTCGCGCCCAACAGCCCGGGAGCCGATGCCTATCGGCAGCTGGCCCGAGAGCTCATCGCCAAGTGACCCAGACCCCTGTGGCCGGCGAGCAACTCGAACAGGCCGAGGCTGCTCCGGGAGCGGCCTTCTCTGTCACCGTAGGGTCCTTCGAGGGCCCCTTCGACCTGCTTCTGCAGCTCATCTCGAAGCACAAGCTCGAGGTGACCGAACTCGCACTGCACGTCGTCACCGACGAATTCATCGCTCACCTGCGCGCCCAGGGTCCTGAGTGGGACCTCGACGAGACCACGGAGTTCCTGGTCGTTGCGGCGACCCTCCTGGATCTCAAGGCGGCTCGCCTCCTGCCCAGCGGGGAGGTTGAAGACGAGGAGGATCTCGCGCTCCTCGAAGCGCGCGATCTGCTCTTCGCCCGCCTGCTTCAGTACCGCGCGTACAAGCAGGTATCGATCCTCTTTGCCGACCGTATGTCGCGCGCAGGGCGGCAGGTGCCACGGACGGTGGGACTCGAGTCGCACTTCGCCGACCTCCTCCCCGAGGTGGTGCTCGGACTCGGGCCGGAGGCCTTCGCGGCCCTGGCGGCCAAGGCCTTGGCTCCGCGGTCGGAGCCGGAGGTGAGCGTCAGTCACCTGCACGTGCCGCTCGTGAGCGTGCGCGAGCAAGCGGCCATCATCGTCGGGCGCCTGCGGCGCCAGCGCACCGCGACCTTCCGCGCGCTCGTCTCCGATGCGACGACCACCATGGTGGTCATTGGTCGCTTCCTCGCACTGCTTGAGCTCTTCCGCGAGGGGTCGGTGTCCTTCGAGCAACTGGCGCCGCTCGGCGACCTCACGATCCGCTGGACCGGCAGCGACGACGGCGATGTCGACGTAAGCGATGAGTACGACGAGGACGGGCTCGTGGAGTCAGAAGACCTCGTGGAGTCAGTAGACCTCGTGGAGTCAGTCGACCTCGTTGAGTCAGTCGATGACGTGACCGCCACGGCAGAGGAGATCGAGACATGACGGAAGTGAGCGCCGACGTGAGCGACGAAGTGACAGTCGAGGAGTCCGACGAGGAATTGCTGCCGGCGCCATCGCTCGGGGCTGCCCTCGAGGCCCTGCTCATCGTGGCTGTTGAGCCGCAGTCGACGGTCGACCTCGCGGAGGCGACCCGCTACCCCGTCGAGGAGGTGGCGGCCAGGCTCAAGGAACTTGCGGCCGAATACGCCAGCCAGGAGCGCGGCTTCGCCCTGCGGGAGGTCGCCGGTGGATGGCGCTTCTACACCAGCGAGTCCTGCTCGGGCATGGTCGAGCGCTGGGTCCTCGACGGCCAGCAGGCCCGGCTCACGCAGGCTGCACTGGAGACCCTCGCGGTAATTGCCTACCGGCAGCCCGTCTCGCGTGCGCGCATCAGCGCCGTGCGCGGTGTCAATGTCGACGGCGTGCTGCGCACGCTCCAGTCGCGCGGGCTCATCGAGGAGGCCGGCACGGACCCCTCGAGCCAGGCGATCCTCTTCCGCACGACGCCGTACTTCCTCGAGCGCATGGGCATCGCGTCGCTTGACGACCTTCCTGACCTGGCGGAGCATCTCCCCGACCTGGCTGAGCTCGAGGCCGTCATTGACGCGGTCGCGGCGGGGGAGTAGTGGCAGAAGAAGGCGTGCGCCTGCAGAAGGTCCTCGCTTCCGCGGGGGTCGGCAGTCGACGCGCATGCGAGGACCTCATCGCGCAAGGGCGTGTGGAGGTCGATGGCCGGGTCGTACGCGAGCAGGGCATGCGGGTCGATCCCGTGCGCGCTGTCGTGCGCGTCGACGGGGAGCGCGTCCCCACGGCTCCCGACACCGTTGTGATTGCACTGAACAAGCCGCGTGGTGTGGTCACCGCCATGTCGGATGACCTGGGACGCCCATGCGTGGGCGACTACGTCTCCGAGCGCACCGAGCGGCTCTTCCATGTCGGGCGGCTCGACTCCGACACCGAGGGACTCCTTCTGCTCACGAACGATGGCGTGCTCGCCCAGCATCTGTCCCATCCTTCGCACGGCGTGGCCAAGACCTACGTCGCCCTCGTGCCAGGACCGATTCCTCGCGACATCGGAAGGCAGCTGCGCGCCGGCGTCGAGCTCGACGATGGCCCCGCACGCGTGGATTCGTTCGCGATCCTGGAAGCAACTCCCAACAAGGCGCTGGTGGAGGTGACCTTGCACGAGGGACGCAATCACATCGTCCGTCGCCTTCTCCAGGCGGTGGGCCACCCCGTCGAGGAGCTCGTGCGCACCCAGGTGGGGCCGATTCGCCTAGGGCAACTCCGTCCCGGGCGCACGCGCGTCGTGGCCGGCCCGGAACTTGGCAGCCTCTACACCGCGGCGGGCCTCTAGCCACCGCCGCGGGCCTTCAGTCACTAGGGTGACTCCATGTCCATGAGGGGAATCCGCGGCGCGACGACGCTCCAGGCCGATGATGCCGAGGAGATGACCGAGGCGGTCACCGAGCTCGTCGCGGCGATGCTGGAGCGCAACGGAATCACGGCAGACGCGCTCGTGAGCATCCTCTTTACCTCCACTCCTGATCTTCACTGTGCCTTTCCCGCGGCCTCGGCTCGGTCGCTCGGGCTCCATGACGTGCCGCTGATCTGCGCGCAGGAGCTGGATGTGCATGGCGCCTTGCCGCGTGTGGTGCGCGTCCTTGCCCATGCTGAGATGGATGTGCCGCGGGCGGAGGTCCAGCACGTCTACCTGCGCGGGGCCGAGGCCCTGCGCCAGGACCTCGCGACATGAGCGTGCCCGTCGCCGGGCCCGTGCTCGTGATCGGCAGCGGACTCCTCGGTGCCTCGGTGGGGCTCGCCCTGCGACGCGCAGGGGTGCAGGTGTGGCTCGACGACACGGATCCGGGTGCCGTCGCGGAAGCGGTGGAGCGGGGCGCGGGGGAGCCCTGGCGTGAGGGAGCGGGCGCGCCGCGGCTCGTCGTCGTCGCGGTGCCCCCGCAGTCGGCCGGGGAGTCCATGGCTCGCGCCAGTGCGTTCGCCGACGCCACCATCACCGACGTCACGTCGGTCAAAGCGGCCCCGCTCACGGCGGCCCTCGACGCCGGCGCCGACCCAGCGCGCCTCGTCGGGGGGCACCCCCTCGCCGGTCGCGAGACGTCGGGGGCCGGGGCAGCGCGCCATGACCTGTTTGACGACCGGGTGTGGGTGATCACCCCGCTGCACGAGAGCGATGCCGCACGGGTTGAGTCGGTGCGCGATCTCGCGACCACCTGCGGAGCACTGCCGGTCGTGATGTCACCCGAGGATCACGATCGCGCCGTGGCCCTCACCTCCCACGCACCGCAGGTGCTCTCATCCCTCCTTGCTGCGCGCCTGCTCTATGCGGATCCAGACGCCGTGGTCGTCTCCGGCCAGGGACTGCGCGACATGACGCGCATCGCGGCGTCTGACCCCTCGCTCTGGCGCGCGATCCTGGACTCCAATGCCGCCTCCGTGGCCGACGTCCTCGAGGCCTACTCGCAGGACCTGGATGACGTCATCGCGCAGCTCCGCGAGCAGAAGGACGTCACGGGTGCGCTCGAGCGCGGTGTGGCGGGGCGGCGCCGTATCCCGGGCAAGCACGGGGATGCGGCCACGGCTTACGACCTTGTCCCCGTCATCATCCGCGACGAGCCAGGTGAGCTCGGGCGACTCTTCGTCGCCGCGGGGCAACTCGACATCAACCTCGAGGATGTACGCATCGACCACGTCCTGGGCAAGCCGTCAGGTCTCGTCGAACTCTCCGTGCGACCCGAGTTGTCCGCGCGGCTTGCCCAGGGACTGCGCTCGCTCGGCTTCGATGTCCGCGCCTAGGGTGGCATCGTGTCCGGTCTGATCATCGCCATCGACGGCCCCTCGGGTTCAGGCAAGTCGAGCACGTCTCGGGGAGTGGCGCAGCGCTTGGGCCTGCACTACGTCGACACGGGTGCGATGTATCGCGCGATGACCTGGTGGATGCTCGCGCAGGGTGTGGACGTGGACGACCCCGAGGCCGTCGCCGCGCGCTGCGATGAGCCGGTCATCGTGCTGCGTGATGATCCCGCCGATCCCGGAGTGTCGGTGAATGGCCGGGACGTGTCCGCGGACATCAGGGATGCTGCGGTCGCCGACGCGGTGAGCCGCGTGGCAGCGGTGCCGGAGGTCAGGGAGCGCCTCGTGCGCAGCCAGCGCTCCATGGTCGACGCGGCGATCACCGCCGGGACGGGCGTCGTCATGGAGGGGCGCGATATCGGCACGGTCGTCCTGCCCGACGCGGATCTGAAGGTGTACCTCACGGCTGATGTGCATGCGCGTGCTGCGCGCAGGGCGCGCGAGGAGGCGGAGCGCTCCGGCAGCGCGAGTGTCGCCTCGGCCCACGCCAATCTGGAGTCGCGGGATGCGCTCGACTCGTCGCGCGCCGTGTCTCCTCTGCAACAGGCACACGATGCAGTGGCCATCGACGGCACCGACCTGACCCTCGCCGAGGTGATCGACGCCGTGCTCCGTGCGCTGCCCCCGGACTCACGATGACCTCGGACTGGCGATGACCTCGGACTGGCGATGACCTCGGGCGCCACCACGCGCAATCTTCTCGCGCCGATGCTGCACTGGGGATATCGACTGCGTGTCCACGGCGCGCATCACTGTCCCAGGCGAGGACCCCTGCTCGTCGTAGCCCCCCATCTCGGCTTCCTCGACGCCACCGCTTTGGCGACTTGCCTTCCCCGGCCCGTGGACGTCCTCGTCGATGCCGGCGCACTCTCCGCGGTGGGGGCGCGGCTCCCCGGGCGCATCGTCGTCGATGAGGCCGATCCTGCACCGGCCCTTCGCCGTGCGCTGGAGTGCCTGCGCGCGGGAGGTGCCGTGGGTGCCTGGTCCGGAGGCGGGCTTGAGCGGGCAGCCGGCTACCTCGCCCTGCGCTCCTCGGCCCTGGTCCTCCCGGCTGTGGTGTTCGGCGGGTCAGGCCGCCACGCGGGTGACCCTCCCGCCTGGCGCTCGGCGGTCGACGTCGTGGTGGGTGAGCCCTTCGAGGTGTGTGTAGAGGCAGACCCCATGAGGCGCTCCACTGTCCTTCAGGCGGCCGAATGGGTGCGCCAACGAGTGACCGACCATGCGGAGGGCGCCGCGGTGCGCATGGGGCGTCTGGATGGGGTCGCCCTCGGTCCGGATGGGGCAGCACCGGACAATGGTCCGTCGTGACTTCCGACGGCGATTTTCCCGAGGCTGACCTCGACGTCCTGGGCGAGGACGCCCCCTGGGTCGACGACCTGGCCGATGACACCCTCGACGACGCCGCTGAGGCTCTCGTGGCGGCCGCCAGGGCCGCGGCCATCGCGGAGTTCGGGGAGATCGACGACCTCGACGCCGCCGCGGAAGAGGACGAACTCCTCCCCGTCGTGGCAGTCGTCGGGCGGCCCAATGTCGGCAAGTCCACGCTGGTCAATCGCATCCTGGGACGCCGCGAGGCCGTCGTCGAGGACGTGCCCGGGGTGACGCGCGATCGCGTGACCTACGAAACGGACTGGAACGGTCGTCGGTTCCTCCTCATGGACACGGGTGGCTGGCAGCGCGACGCCCGCGGCATGGCAGCGCAGATCGCCGCCCAGGCGGAGCGGGCGATGGCAGACGCGGATGTGGTCCTCTTCGTGGTCGATGCCACCGTCGGCGCGCTCGACGCCGACGAGTCCGTGGTGCGCGTGCTGCGCAAGGCCGGCGTACCGGTCCTGCTCGTCGCCAACAAGGTCGATGACGCACGCACCGAGTCCGACGCTGCAGCATTGTGGTCGCTCGGCCTCGGTGAGCCGCATGCCGTCTCCGCCCTGCACGGTCGGGGAAGCGGTGACCTCCTTGATGAGGTCGTGGCGCTCCTCCCCGAAGAGGGCCAGGGCAGGGTGCGTGGCGGAGGGCCGCGACGCGTGGCACTGCTGGGCAAGCCCAACGTGGGCAAGTCCTCACTGCTCAATAAGCTCGCTGGCGACGCACGCGTGGTGGTCGATTCGGTGGCGGGCACGACCGTCGACCCCGTGGACGAGCTCATCGTCCTGGGCGATCGCGAATGGTGGTTCGTCGACACCGCCGGGATCCGACGCAGGGTGCGCGAGGCGAGCGGTCATGAGTACTACGCCAGTCTGCGGACTCGGGCTGCGCTCGAGAAGTCCGAGGTCGCTCTCGTGCTCGTGGACGCCTCCGAACCGCTGAGTGAGCAGGACCTCCGACTGTTCTCCCTGGTGGTGGAGAGTGGGCGCGCACTGGTCATCGCGTACAACAAGTGGGACCTCATGGACGAGGACCGGCAGCGCTACCTCGAGCGCGAGATCGATCGCGAACTCGTGCAGGTGCGCTGGGCCCCGAGGGTCAATGTTTCAGCGCTCACTGGCCGTCACATGCAGAAGCTGGTGCCGGCTCTCGACGAGGCGCTTGCCGGCTGGGAGACACGCATCCCGACCTCGCGGCTCAATGCCTTCCTGGCCGAACTGGTCTCGGCCCATCCGCATCCGCTCCGCGGCGGCAAGCAGTCGCGCATCCTCTTCGGCACCCAGGGCAGCACACGCCCTCCGACCTTCGTGCTCTTCACGACAGGGTTCCTCGAGGCGGGCTATCGGCGCTTCATCGAGCGCCGCCTGCGCGAGGAGTTCGGATTCGTCGGCACGCCGATCCGGATCAACCTGCGCATCCGCGAGAAGCGCCGCCGCGGCTGACCTGAGTCGTCGGCCTCGAATCCACTTCGATAGGCTCCTGCGGTTCCCGTAAGCCAGTTCCACTGGGACTACGGGGCGGCGGGCTGTAGCGCAGCTTGGTAGCGCACTTGACTGGGGGTCAAGGGGTCGCAGGTTCAAATCCTGTCAGCCCGACAAAGGTTTTTCCGCTCCGCGGTTGGGGCTTTGCCCCACCGCCCAGGGGTGCGATCGGGCGGCAGGCATGCTCGCCCGCGGCAGGCCGAAGTCGACGGCTGATCTCATAGAGTGAACCCGTGTCCGTACGAGGTGCGCCCCTCACCGTCCTCGGTGCCTGCCATCACGATTGCCCCGACACCTGTGCATGGGAGGTCACCGTCGTCGAAGGCCGGGCAACGCGGCTGCGCGGCCAGTCAGGTCACCCGGTCACGCGCGGATCTCTGTGCCCCAAGGTCAACCGATATCTCGACCGCGTCTACCACCCTGATCGAGTCCTCACGCCTCTTCGACGTGTAGGGCCTAAGGGAGCAGCTGAGTTTGAGCCCATCAGCTGGGCGGAGGCGATTGAGGCTGTTGCCGAGGAGGTGCGGGCGCGACTCCGCAGCGGCCACCCAGGATCGATTCTGCAGTACTCCTTCGCTGGCACCCAGGGCCTGGTGCAGATGGGCACCACGATCGATCGCCTCTTCGATCTCATTGGTGCCTGCGACATTCGACGAGAACTCTGTGGCTTCACCGCGTCCGCCGGTGCGGCTTCGGTTATGGGTACGCCGTACAGCATCGATCCGGAGTCGATACGCCATGCGCGCACCATCGTGCTGTGGGGCACGGACACCCGCATCACCAACCGACACTTGTGGCCGTCGATCGA
>JBIKKK010000052.1:0-11675 GCA_044360385.1 Candidatus Nanopelagicales bacterium | reverse complement strand
CAGCCGGTGATGGTGATAACGCCTCGACTGAGGCTGCTCTTGAGCTCACGAAGACCCGAAGGTGTGAAACCGCTCACTTTGTCACCGTCGAGGTCGAACGTCGATCCGTGGTCGGGGCAGAGCCAGCCGCCACGGGAGGCGTTGACGACGCCACCAGCGTGCGGACAGCGACGATCGAGGGCGACGTATCTATTGCGTGCGGTGCGCACGACGGCGACCGGGATGCCGTTGAGCTTCCCGACAGATGCGGCACCTCCCACCTTCTTGAGGGCGGGGTGCTTCGACAACTGCACACGCAAGGTGCCGGAGGCCTGGGCCCCTCCGGCGCCCGCCACGGCTGCGGCGCCGAAGCCGCACAGTGCGGCGGCGGCAGCAAGTGCCTGGCGCCGCGTGAGTCCAGTGCTGTCGGTGGCCTGGTCATAGGTCATGCCCCGAGTGTGCTCGCCCGCCGCCGAGGTCGCACGTCGAGTTCCCCTTGGCGAGACCGCAATGGACCGGGTCCGTCGCCCCGGATTCGGCATCGGGGCTCCGGCAGGCCTCCGGTGGGAGAGCTCGGGGCCTGCGGCTAGACTCCTGCACCGCAAGGCGCCCGTAGCTCAACGGATAGAGCATCTGACTACGGATCAGAAGGTTAGGGGTTCGAATCCCTTCGGGCGCGCCCCCCACACCCACGTTGATCGTGGGTCCCCTGCAGCGGCTCCGATCAGACGGCGCAGCTCATATCTGACCCGCAACACAGCGGCGACTTGATCTTGCCGTGCCCGTCGGGGCACTGGGAGATGCGCACCTCGGCACCGGAGTCGAGGACCAGGACGTCGTCGACGAGAGCGGCGTTGCAGTGGCCGCATGAGGTGTTGACGGACATGTCGCAACTGGGGCAGGTGTAGGTAGCCATGGCCTGAGGGTAGCGGCTTGCGGGCGGCTGGCTACTCGGATCGATTGAGTACCGAGTGGCGCCTGGAGTAGGCGAAGTAGACGCCGAAGCCCACCGCCATCCAGAGGGCGAACACCAGCCAGGTGACCGGGTCGAGCCCGGCCACGATCACCACGATGAGGATGAGGCCCAGGATCGGCATCAGCGGGAAGAGCGGTGTCGTGAAGCCTCGCTGCAGGTCGGGACGCTTGCGTCGGAGGACGATCACCCCGATGTTGACGACCGCGAAGGCCCCCAGGGTCCCGATGCTGGTGGCCTCAGCCAATTGCCCGAGCGAGACGAAGGCAGCCGGGATGGCGATGATGATGCACACGATCACGGTGTTGAAGACGGGCGTCTGCGTGCGCGGGTTGACGCGCGTGAAGGCCTTGGGCAGCAGTCCGTCGCGGCCCATGGCAAAGAGGATGCGCGTCTGGCCGTAGAGCGTCACGAGTACGACGCTGAAGATCGAGATGATCGCGCCGAGCGCGATGAGGGTGCCCGCCCAGGTGCCACCCACCGCCGTATTGGCGACGGAGGAGAGCACCGCTTCCGACCCCTGGCCCTCGAAGCTCTCCCAAGGCTGGGCACCGAGCGCAGCGAGCGTGACCAAGAGGTAGAGGGCGGTGACGACCGCCAGGCTGGCGATGATGGCGAAGGGCAGGTCGCGCTTGGGGTCCTTGGCCTCCTCGCCCGCGGTCGACGCAGCGTCGAAGCCGATATAGGAGAAGAACACTTGGCCCGCCGCTGCGGTGACGCCGAGGAGTCCCAGCGGCAGGAAGGGCTCGAGGTTGTTGCCGTCGAAGGCGGTGAAGGCGACGACGCAGAAGAAGACCAGGATGCCGATCTTGAGCAGCACCATGATGGCGTTGACCCTCGCCGACTCGGATGCGCCGCGAATGAGCAGGAACATGCAGGCGAAGACCACGACGATTGCGGGGATGTTGAAGACACCCCCGTCGCCCGGGGGGCTGGAGTACGCCGCAGGGATTGTCACGCCGAAGGCCCCGAGGAACTCGTTGAGGTATTCGCCCCATCCGACAGCCACCGCGGCGACCGAGACGCCGTACTCCAGCATGAGCATCCATCCGACCGCCCACGCGACGATCTCGCCGAGGGTGACATAGGCGTAGGAGTATGACGACCCGCTTGCGGGGATTGTGCTTGCAAGTTCGGCGTAGGACAGAGCGGAGAAGAGCGCGGCCACTGCAGCGAGGAGGAAGGACAGCATTACGGCGGGGCCCGCCTTTGGGATGGCCACGCCGAGGATGACGAAGATGCCGCTACCGATGATGGATCCGACACTGAAGAAGAGCAGGGCAGAGCGCCCCATCGTGCGCTTGAGTTCAGTGTGGCCGACGGTGTCCTCGACCGACTTAAGGCGGAAGAGACCGTGCGACATGACTCCTCCTGACATTCCAGCCCCGGGGATCCGGGACGCTGGGTACGTTAGCCGCCGCGGGGGCTCCTCGGCCCCGGATGGCGCAAGTGACAGGAGGTGACCATGCGCATCGTCGTAGGCGTGTCACCGGACGAGTCCGGCGAAGACGGTCTCGCCCTCGGGGCGCTGCTCTCCCGGCTGCTCGGGGCGAGCATCACGCTGGCCTTCGTGCACCCGCCGACGATGGACTACCCCAGCATGGGCAACGTCGACGCGGAGTGGGAGGCCTTCCTGCGCCAGCGCTCGCACGACGCGCTGGCACACGCCGCGAGCGTCCTGCGAGACGACTGGTCGATCGGCGAGGTCGACACCCTGGTGGTCGCGCGCTCCTCCGTAGGCCACGGCCTGCGCGATGCGGCCGATGAGGTCGGTGCCCTCGTCATCGTCATCGGGCCCGGGTCGGAGGGCGTCGATGGCCATCTCGCGCTTGGATCCGTAGCGCACACGCTCCTGCACGGTGGCGCGGCTGCTGTCGCCCTCGCTCCGGAGGGCTACCGCGAGATCGCACCCGAGTCGATCCAGAGGCTTGTCGTCGGCTTCCAGGACACGCCCGAGTCGGAGTACGCCGTGGGCATCGCGGAGAGCGTCGCGCGCCCGCACGACCTACCCCTGCATCTGCTTACCGTGGTGCTGCGGATGACCCGCATCCTGGGCGCGCGCATCGGTCGCGACCCCGAGCGCATGGTGATGGAAGCCCTGATTGAGCACGAGCGTGCAGCCCAGCAGGGCTTTCTCGAGCGGTCGGGCCTGCCGGCCACGGGAAGCGTGGTGGAGGGTGACACAGCGGGTCGCGCCATGTCGCGCTTCGACTGGCAGGACTCCGATGTCTTCGTGGCGGCGTCTAGCAGCCTTGGGCTGCTCAGCCGAGTCTTCCTCGGCGACCTCACCCACAAGCTGCTGCGCGCCTGCACGGTGCCCGCCGTGGTCTTGCCGCGTGGCTTCGACCCGGACGGTTTACTGGACGCCTAGCTCACGCCGACTACCCGCTGGGGAGAGATCTTGATGTTGTCCGAGTACAGCGGCGGGAGTGCATAGATCACGTCCTGCAGTTGTGTTTCCGTCACCCCGGCCGGCAAGTCGAAGTACTGGAAGGCGCTCGGGATCGCCGGCATGGCGGCTCCGCCCATCGTCGAGCCGTAGGCGCCGATGTCAAACATCCCCGTCGGCGCGAAGGGATCAGGTGCCTTCAGGAAGACGAAGGTGCCGTAGTTGGGGTTGGTGAGCGACTGCTCGGCGATGGCGAGGGTGGCGGAGGAGTCGATCAGGGCATAGCGCGTCTGCGCGTAGGTGCGTGTGCAGAGGGCGAACGCCGTGCTGAGGGCGTTGACCTGCTGCTGATCGGCCTGCGCGGTGACGAGATTGCCGAAAGGATCGATAAGGGCGACGGCGTTGGTCGCACCCGGGTTGCGTCTCACGACATCCACGAGGACGTCGTAGACCCGACGGTCGGGCTGGCGAGGGTCGCGGGTCTTGACGCTGAATGCATCCGGACACGAGACCTGGAAGGCGCGGATAACGTCGATCGCCGCCGGATTCGTGGCGGGATCGGTGAGCTTTGACGGGGCCGCGCCGCTGGCACGGCGGGCGCTGCGGACTGAGTCCGCCGAGGTCGAGTAGAGGCTTGCGCTCTGATCGAGCGTGTCCTGCGTGATCGCCTCGTCGGCGTAGGAGATGGCCCTGCTCCCCTGGAATGCCCGACCGCCCTCGACCGCGTAGTAGCCGAAGGTGGCGACGGCCTGCGATCGCAGCGGCTCGGGCAGGTCCGTGAAGGACCCGCTGGAGTCGTAGTTGACGCCGGAGTAGTCGTCGATGGCGACGACGCCGACATTGACGCCCACGGTGAGGAGGGAACTCGCGCACATGAGGCACGGATCGAGAGTTGTCACGACCGTGAGGTCGCCGGGTTCGGGAAGGCCCAGGCTCTCGCGCTGAGAGAGGTACCACGACATGAGTTGGCGCTCACCGTGCGCGGTCGGGTCCTCGACGAAGGTCCCGCCCGTGGACAGCGTGCGGAAGACGCGGTTGGGCATCGTCTGCAGGACGCGGCCGGTGGCGGACTCGACGAGTGCACCACCGATGCCGTAGGAGCCGCCGTCGGCCCCTCGCTGCGCTGTCCACAGCGCCAGGGTGGCAAGCGACTCTGCATTCGTCACCGAGCCGGTGTCAGAGGGCGAGGGCACCGGCTTGGCGCTGCCGGTCGAGCACGCCGTGAGTGCGAGTCCTCCTGCCGCCCACGCACTCCAGGCCAGGACCTCGCGTCGTGTGGGACTCATGCGCGCTCACCGGATGCGAAATCTCGGTCGAAGATCAGCATGATGCGCTCGATAGAGGTGGGATCCGTCAGCAGCACGCCGAGTTCGCGCTCTGTGTCGATCGATTCGTCCAGGAAGGGGTTGATTGACCCGACGTAAGCGATCGCGTCTGGCAGACCTGCATCCACCACGATGGTCTTGGTGTGGATGTACATCACCTTGCCGTCGCCACCAGGATCCGTGGGGTTGATCACGATCTCGACGCCGGCATCCTTCAACTTGCTGAGTGCGTCGGTGTTGATCCCCCCGTCGTTGCCGACAAGGCGCACCTTGACGCCGCGATCAGCTGCACCAAGGAGCGGTTGGAGGAGTTGAGAAGGCTCGGCTAGGGCTTGCGCGTAGATGTCGAGTGACTTCTGGGCGTTGCCGATGAGCGAAAGCATGACGTCGCGGGAGTTGCCCGCCGGTTCCAGTGGGTAGGCGGACGCACAGCTCGTCGAGTCGCATGTGCTGTTGCTCGGAGACCACACAAGGTTGGGCCGATCATTGGCGGGCCAGGGCTTGTACGGCGGCCAGTCGGCGTCAAAGGTACGCGCGATCATGGCGACGTCCGCGGGATCCCTGTCGAGCACCGCCATGCCGCGCGTATCCCCCTCGTCGGGGTACTGGGGATCGATTCCGAAGTAGCCGGCCTCGAGGTTGAAGTCGCAGATGAGGGCCTGGGCACCGGACGTGCCCGCGTCGATGATGAGGACCTTCCAGTGGGAGAAGCTGAACTCAGGCCGACTGAGAGCGGCCTCGAATCCCTGCTCGCGCAGGATCTCTACGTCGCGAGGGTTGTCGTTGGTGGAGCCCGGCGGGTAGATGGTGCCCGAGAGAAGGATCCGCACCCTCACCCCGCGTTCCTTCGCCCGCGTCAGTGCTTCGATGAGTGGGCTGTAGCCCGGATCCATTTGGTAGACAGCGATGTCGACGGACTTTGTCGCCTCGTCGATGAAGCGCGTGACGGCATCGATTCCGTCGTCGGGCTGGATCGACTCCAGCGTGATCAATCCGGTGCGCTCGACCTGCAGGGGTGGCGGAGTCGGCAGCGTCGTCGATGACGTGCTGGAGCAGGCCGCGAGGGCGAAGGCAGCGAGCATGAGCGCAAGCGGGCGGAAGCGCATGCGCTAGTTCCCGCCCGGACTCGGTGATGCTTGCGTCTCGGTCGAGGTCGACCAGTCCTGCTCGAAGTATGAGTAGGCCCTGTCGATGGTGGCCGCGTCTCGCGCCAGGACGCCCAACTCCAGAATGGCCTCAGGGGACTCGTTGATGAAGGTGTTCTGAGATCCGACGAAGGCAACCTGGTCGGAAGTGCCGAAGTCAGCGAACATCGTCTTGGAGTGCACGAACATCGGATCCGACGTATTGCCGTCATAGATCGGGTCGAAGCGGATCTGGATGCCGGCGCCACGGAGCTTGGAGACCATGTCCGCAGACTGGCCCGATGAATTCGCGACGATCCTGACCGTGATGCCGGCCTGCGCCCGCGCGATCACCATGTTGATGAGGAACGCGTCGTCTTGGATGTACTCGGCGTAGATGTCCAAGCGCAGCTTGGCGTTGTTGATGAAGTCGGTGAGGACGGCAACGGAATTGCCGACGGGGGAGTACTCGATGCCACTGGGACTCCACACCAGGCTCGAGCGGGTGGATACCGGGTAGGGAGCGAAGGGGGGCCAGTTGGCATCGAAGTACGCCGCGATCGTGGCGACATCCTGCGGATCGGAGTTGAAGACGGCCATGCCCCGAGCGCCGACCGGGCCGTATTGATTGGGCCCGAAGTAGGAAGCTTGGAGGTTCCAATCAGCGATCATCGCCTTGGCATCAGGGGTGCCCGCATCGACGATGATGGCCTTCTCATGCCCGTAGTGGAACTCCGGCCTGCTCAACTCCACCTGGATGCCCTTGGCCTGGAGTTGCTGCTGGACGACGATCTGCTGGGAGTTGCCCTGCGGGGGATTCGGCTGGCCCACGAGCTGGCGGGAGATCGAGATGCGGACCGGCACTCCGCGGGCCACGGTGCGCTCGAGACCTTCGATGAGCGGAGTGAAGTCGCTGTCGATGCGGTAGATCGAGATGTCCACCGATGACCGTGCTGACTCGATGAAGTCGATGACGGGCTGGATGCCGTCATTGGGCTGGACATTGGCGAGCGTGATGAGTTGCGGTGGCGTCACCTGCGCGTCTGCCGGCGGGCTGTAGGACGCCGTGGGCATCTCGACAGTGTTCGAAGGTGTTGCTTCGGGACTGCTCCCGGTGCAGCCGGCAAGGCCGAGTGCGACGAGGGCCAGGCCGGCGAGGGCAAGGCGGCGAGATGAGGCCATGGCGACACCATAGGCGCCAAGTCCCTGGGCCGAGGGTCCCTGCGGCTCGCGAGGCCTGAGTACAGTCGCGGGATGCCCCAGGTGGATGCCGTGTCCGAGGATGCCCTCGGCTCCGACGACGTGATGGAGCTGCAGCATCGGCTGCGGCGGGGCAAGGTCTCGGCGCGTGAGTTGCGGCAGGCGGCACGGGCGCGGCTCGCTGCCGTCAACGACGACCTCAATGCCGTCGTGCGTGACCTTGATGTCGCGCCCGCGGTCACCGGACCCTTCGCAGGAGTCCCCTCGGTGCTCAAGGACAACGAGGACCTCACCGGCTATCCCACGCTCCACGGTTCATGGGCTCCCGCGGACACGCCGGCCACCTCGACGAGTCCCTGGGTCGCGCAGTACCTCGCCCTCGGCTTCGAGCCGATCGCCAAGACCACGCTCCCAGAATTCGGTCTCACGGCGAGCACCGAGTCTTCGCGGTACGGCGCCACGCGCAATCCATGGGACACCACGCGCTCCGTCGGCGGCTCCAGCGGCGGCTCGGCAGCGCTCGTCGCTGCCGGCGTCGTGCCCATTGCACACGCCAATGACGGCGGTGGGTCGATTCGCATCCCGGCTGCCGCATGTGGCCTCGTCGGGCTGAAGCCGTCGCGCGGCAGGATGATCGACATCCCCGAACTTGACCGGCTACCGGTCAACCTCGTCGCCCAGGGCGTGCTGACCCGCACGGTGCGCGATACCGCCTACTACTTCGCTGAAGCCGAGCGACTTCACCGCGTCGCTGATCTCCCGCCCATTGGCATGGTGGTGCGTCCCGAGTCGCGGCGTTTGCGCATCGGGCTCGTCACCGAAGCGGTCGGGGGGATCCCGGTAGATCCGAGGGTTCGGGAGGCGGTCCGCAGCACCGGCCGCTCCCTGCAGGCTCTCGGGCACGAGGTCGAGGAGATCGCCCCGCCAGTAGACGAAGCCTTCGGCCGCGACTTCCTGCGCTACTGGGCCCTCCTCTCCTTCCTGCTCTACAAGGCGGGTGGCCGTGTGTTTGGCGTGGCCTTCGATGCCGCGCGCACTGAGCAACTCACCCAGGAGCTCAGCCGCATGGCGCAGCAGCAGGCTCTGCGCATCCCGGGCAGTTTGCGGAGGCTCAAGCGCGCATCACAGGAGCCGGAGCAGGTCTATGCGACTTACGACGCGGTCCTCTCGCCGGTGCTGTCCACGCCGGCACCTCCCATCGGCGAGCTAGGTCCGGATGTGCCTGCGCGCGAGCACATCGTGCGTCTGCTGCGCTTCGCATCCTTCACCGCGCTGCAAAACGTCACCGGCTCGCCCGCGATCTCGCTTCCACTCGCCCGCACGGACGACGGCCTGCCTATCGGAGTGCAGGTGGCCGCGCCTCGCGGGGAGGAACGCCGGTTGCTCTCGCTCGCCTACGAACTCGAGGCGGCAATGCCCTGGCCGCGCACGCCGGGTGCCGCAACGGCGATGGCCTGAGACACCGTGTCGGTGCCCCAGGCCATCGCGTGGGTTGAAGGCGGGCAGGACTAGCGCAGTGCGCAGGCCTGGTCAACGATCGTCTGCGGCGCGCCGTCAGCGTTGCCGCTGCACAGCGAGTCGAGCTGCTTCTGCGCCCACACAGGGCCCTCGGCCTGGTAGACGAATGCGGTGGTCTGCTCGATGTCGTTGGACTTGGTGATCGCGAAAACGATCGCCCATCCGTCGGCGCACTCGTAGCTCTTGGTGTCGACGAGCTCGACACCGGCAGCCTGCGCCGACCCCTCGGCGTTCTGCTCCATGATGGGTTCGGTGCACTCCGCGGAGCCGCCGCCGATAGCGCTGTCAGATGGCGCCGGCGCGGCTGACGAGGAGTCGGAAGAGGATCCGCCGCCACCACATGCGGCAAGAACGAGCGTGCCGGCGGCAAGAGCGGACAGGGCAAGGATGCGTGTGCGTGAAGTCATAACGCCAGGGTAGGACGGGGCCGGAGCGAAGTCAGGGCGACGCGCCGAGCAGTCGGCTCACGAATGGGCTGCGGAGCTTACCTGCAGGATCCATCACTCTGACGAGTTCGGCGAAGTCCCCCCAGCGTGGGAAGGCTCCCGTGACCTGTGCGGGTGTGGCACAGGTCACCTTGCCCCAGTGAGGCCGCGCACCCAAGGCGAGGAGGATCTCTTCGATCGCGGGAAGCACGCTGAAGATGCGTTCGTCCCGATGCCAGGTGAAGTGGATCCCCACCGTGTCGACTCCGTACGCCGGGCTGAGCCACAGATCGTCACCGCGCATCGTGCGGATCTCCGTGACATGCAGCAGCGGGGTGATGATGGTGTGCAAGGACCGCAGCGCGCGAATGGCCTCCACGGCGCGGGCTCGGGGCAGTAGGTATTCAGCCTGAATCTCGTCTCCCGCGCTAGGCGTGAAATCGGCGTGGAAATGGGGCAGGCGCTCATGCCACGGACCGGGCTGTCCCAATTGCGGATTGCAGTGCACGGGATCCAGTTGCTCCAGGGGGTGCAGCGGCGTATCGCGCTCGGTCGCGCCGAAGGCCGGACCGCCCGGCCAGGCGCCCTCACGATCGACTCGGCGCTTGAGCCACAGCTGCGCGTCCGGCTCGGGGCGCCATCGGGTGAAGACGCTCACCGAGGTGGCAGCAGAGAAGACAGCATCGAAGTCGGACTCGACGGCATCGAGATCGAGTCCGGCGAAGACAGTCTGCGCGACGTCGTAGGTCGGCTCGACCTCGAGCGCCACGCGCGTCACGACCCCGAGTGCTCCGAGTGAGACGACCCAGCCCGCGAAGTCGGCATCGACACCGCGACGCACCCACCGAATCTCGCCATCTGCGGTGACGACTTCCAGGCCCGTCACGGCACTGGAGAGGGTGCCGATTGCATCACCTGACCCGTGGGTGCCGGTGGAGATGGCGCCGCCCACGGTGATGTGTGGCAGCGATGCCATGGCGGCGAGCGCCATCCCGCGCGCGTGCAGTTCCCGTCCGAGTTCGGCGTAGGTGGTCCCAGCGCCGACGGACACGGTGTTGCCCTCGATGCGGACGTCGGCGGGCAGGCCCATGGTCTCGACGTGCAGGCCCGGGGTGACCGCCACCGTGCTGAAGGAGTGCGCGCTGCCCAAGGCCAGGGCAGCGCCCTCAGCGCTGACCTGCGCTGCCACGTCGGCTGCCGACGTGGGGCGCACCTCGCGACCCTCCAAGTCGACGGTGCTGGACCAGTTACGACGCATGCGCCGACGTTAGCGAGTTCACCAGGCCACTCACGGGGAAGAGGAGGCGAACTTCGGGACGAAACGTTCGCTGCACGGCACTTTTGTCCCGAAGTTCCCGAGTTCCGGGGCCACCCAGGGCAGGAAGCGGGAGATCTTCCGGCGGAATCATCATCGTGCGGGCGATCTTCCGGCATCGGCTACTCTTGGGGCCTGAGTCTCTTCCCCTAAGGAGTCGTCATGCGTCCCCTCGTGCGCGTGCTCATTGACGAGAGCCATCGCCAGGCCTGGACCACCCGGCCTGAGCTCGCCGTCATCATGAGCCCGGCCAATCCCGCAGATGCCTCCTACGCCGAGGCTGCCGCGGTGCTCCGCGGCGCGGGTTTCGACGTGCAGGCGCACGTTGCGGGCCCGCTCGACGCAGCGACCCTGCAGGGCGTCGATGTCCTGGTCCTGCCGCACTGCTCCACCGATGAGTGGGAGGCGACGACGGGCGGGGGGTCGCCTGTGTACGCCGAGGCCGAGGTCGCGGCGATCGATTATTTCGTCCGCGCCGGCGGCGGACTCGTGGTCCTCGCGGAGACGGAGCAGGCGAAGTACGGCAACAACCTCGCCGAGATCACGCGCCGCTTCGGGATCGATGTCGTCACGTGCACGGCACAGGACCCGGTGTACCGCTTCAATGACGTCTCCACCTGGCTACGTCTCGAACCATCGACAGCGCAGGGCACGGACATCTTCGCCGGTGTTTCCGGTGCCTGCGTCTATCGCGCGGGCGTCCTCGAGGTCGCCGACGATGCATACGTCTTCGCCCGGACGTCGGACACGGCCATGCCCGCCGGTGCTCCCGTCATCGCGGGTGTCAACGCCGGTGCGGGTCGGGTCATCGTCGCGGCCGACTCAGACTTCGCCGGGGACGACTCGATCGCGGATCTCGATCACCGGCTGCTGTGGCAGCGGCTCGTCACCTGGGCAGGTGCACGACGCGCCTCGGCGGTCTCCGATGAGCAGGGGAGTGCCCTGGTGGAGCACCCGGCGTGGGCGGATCTTGTCGACGCCGTCGAGACAATGCGCCCGCTGCAGGCCCCCGACGGATCAGTGCCCGGCGACACCGCTGTGGCGACCGCCTGTGTTGATCGGATCGTCGCCGACCTTGAGGCACTCTCCCCGCTCGTGCCCCATCAGGCCGACTACCTCACCGCATGCGCGGTCGACTTCCGCGCCTGGCGTGACACCGGGCTTAGAGTGCCCGACTTCCTCGATTCCCTGCAGCTCTTCCACCCCGAGGAGGAACGCCGTGACGGGGTGGAGCATCTCGTGGTCTTCCCGATGTACACACAGAATGGCAATCCTGATCGCAATGTCGAGGCTGTTGTCGTGCGCACGGTCTGGCCGGAGTGGATCGCCGAGCTCGAGGCAACGGCGTATGACAATGCCGCCTTCGTGCCGATCGAGTTCGTCGCCTTCACCTCGGGCTATGACACCCACTCCGCTGTCCTCTTCCC
>JBIKKK010000227.1:0-3226 GCA_044360385.1 Candidatus Nanopelagicales bacterium | reverse complement strand
GGGAATCGCCCGTCTCGTCCTGGTCGTGGTGGGCTTCTTCGCCGCCGTCATGCTGGGGCTCAGCCCCGCCCAGGCGGAGGGCCCGTCCATCACGGCGGTCGTGTCGGGAGCCGACAAGGCCCCCATCTCCGGCGTCACCGTCAACGTCGCGAATACGGACGGCTTCACCGCCAGCGGGGAGACCGATGCCGAGGGTCTGGCCACCATCGAGATCCCCTCGCCCGGCAAGTACACCGCGACCATCGATGTCACGACCCTGCCGGTGGGGGTCGAGGTCAAGGGCGGCCCCGAACGTTCCATCAACGTCCTCCAGGGGGATAAGAAGGCACTGTTCCCCCTCGTCCCCGTGGGTGAGGGCGGCGATTCCGGCGGCAGCAGCGGAGGAGGCATCCTCTCGGACATCACGGTTGACCGCGTGCTCCAACTCATCCTGGACGGCGTCATCCTGTCCTTGATCATCGCGCTCGGGGCACTGGGGCTCAGCCTCATCTTCGGCACCACCGGCCTGAGCAACTTCGCCCACGGCGAACTCCTCACCCTGGGTGCCTTCACGGTCCTGGTGCTCAACACCACCCTGGGACTCAATCTCCTCATCGCCGCCCCCATAGGCATCGTCATCAGCGCAGCACTGTGGGGCTGGGGCCAGAATCAGATCCTCTGGCGCCCGCTCCGCAAGCGTGGGACGGGCCTCATCGCGGCCATGATCGTGAGCATCGGCCTTGCCATCGCGCTTCGCTACACGATCTTGTTCCTCTTCGGAGGTTCACCCGTGAGTTACGCGCAGTTCGCCGGCCAGCCCGGAATCGACCTCGGTCCCGTCTTCATCACGCCCAAGGCGATCTACTTGTCGATCATCGCGGTCATCTTCCTGGTCGCCGCCGTTGCCTGGCTCAAGGGCTCTCGACTCGGCAAGGCCACGCGCGCCGTGTCGGACAATCCCGCGCTTGCGTCAGCCTCCGGTGTCAACGTCGAGCGGGTCATCTCGGTGGTCTGGGTACTCGGCGCCTTGCTCGCGGCCTACGGCGGCGTCTTCCTCGGAATGACGCAGAACGTCGTCTGGACGATGGGCCAGTTCCTCCTCCTCACCATGTTCGCCGCCGTCGTCCTCGGCGGCCTCGGCACCATTTCAGGTGCGATCGTCGGGTCCTTCGTGGTGGGCATCACCGTGCAGCTCAGCACGCTCATCGTGCCTCCTGAGCTCAAGACCGCCGCCGCGCTCTTCCTCATGATCGTCCTGCTGCTGATACGACCGCAGGGACTGCTCGGTCGACCGGAGAGGGTGGGCTGACATGGACATGGGTTTCGTCCTCACGCAGGCTATTTCCCAGGCCATCGGGGTCACGGCGATCATCTACCTGCTCGCCACAATGGGCCTCAACATCCAGTTCGGCTACGCAGGCTTGCTCAACTTCGGGCAGATCGCCTTCGTCGCCATCGGCTCCTACGCCATCGGCGTCTTCATGGTCCAGTGGCAGGGCAGCGCCTTCGTGCCCAACCTTTGGGTGGCCATCCTCTACGCGATCCTCCTGTCGGTTTTGCTCGCGCTCATCCTGGGTGTGCCCACCCTTCGATTGCGGGCCGACTATCTCGCCATCGTCACCATCGCGGCAGGCGAGATCATCCGACTTGTCTTCAAGTCCACCGATGCCCTCGGAGGGGCGCAGGGCATCAACGGCAAGATGGGTGAGGAGTTCTACGCCCTTAACCCGTTCCCGGAGCAGGACCGGTTCGACTTCGGCCCGCTCAGCTACACGCGCAACGACGCCTGGGTCGTCACCGTGGGCTGGATCGTCATCGTGCTTCTGCTGCTCCTCACCTGGGCGCTCATGCGCAGTCCCTGGGGCCGCGTCCTCAAGGGGATCCGCGAGGACGAGGATGCCGTGCGCTCGCTCGGCAAGAGCACCTACCTCCGCAAGATGCAGGCCCTCATCCTCGGCGGAATCTTCGGCACGCTGGGCGGCATCTTCTGGGCTATCGCCAAGCAGTCGGTGCAGCCGGACTCCTTCGTGCCGGCCTTCACCTTCTTCTGCTACACCATCCTCATCCTTGGCGGCGCCGCTCGCGTTCTGGGCCCCGTCGTTGGCGCCATCATCTTCTGGTTCCTTCTCGTCTTCGTCGAGCAGTTCCTGCTGCTCCTTATCTCCAACGGGACCATCACCTTCCTCGAGCCCACACAGGTCGGTCCTATCCGCTTCATCCTCGTCGGCCTCGGGCTGATGCTTCTCATGATCTTCCGACCTCAGGGAATCCTCGGAGACAAGAAGGAGATTGCCCTCGATGCCAGGTGAGATCGCGGCCCAGGCCGTCTCCGCGCTCGCAAACGTCACCCCCGAACCGGGGGCGTCCAAGCCTGACCCGCTGCTCGTCGCCGACGGGGTCAATCGTCACTTCGGTGGCCTCGTCGCGGTCGATGTGACGCACGTAGAGATCCAACGCGGTGCCATCACGGCGCTCATCGGACCCAACGGCGCCGGGAAGTCCACCCTCTTCAATGTCCTGAGCGGCTTCGACAAGGCCAACTCCGGCACGTGGTCCTTTGCCGGGGCGACGATCACCAACACTCCCCCGCACCGGCTGGCACGCAAGGGCATGGTGCGCACTTTCCAGCTCACCAAGAGCCTGTCCCGGCTCACCGTGCTCGACAACATGCTGCTCGGTGCAGGAGGCCAGACCGGCGAGAGCATGGTCGCGTCCGTGCTGCCCTTCACGTGGAGGGCACAGGAGAAGAAGAACACCGCGCGCGCCATGGTGCTCCTGGAGCGCTTCAACCTCGCCGCCAAGTCTCAGGACTTCGCCGGGTCGCTCTCCGGCGGCCAGCGCAAGCTCCTCGAGATGGCGCGAGCCCTCATGCTCGAGCCCGAGCTGGTCATGCTTGACGAACCCATGGCCGGGGTCAATCCCGCCCTGAAGCAGAGCCTGCTTGACCACATCCGAGACATTCGGGAGGAAGGCACCACCGTCGTCTTCGTCGAGCACGACATGGACATGGTGCGTGACGTGAGCGACTGGGTCGTCGTCATGGCTCAGGGCAACATCATCGCGGAGGGAACCCCGGACAGCGTGATGCGCGACCAGCGCGTGATCGATGCGTATCTGGGCGCGCACCATGACCAGCAGCTCACGACGAGCGGCGAGTCACTCACGGAGGGGACGTCATCATGAGTGGTTTCGACCCGTATGCCGGCATTCCACCGGGCGACGAGAACGACCCCGGCGAACTCCCCGT
>JBIKKK010000226.1:0-3235 GCA_044360385.1 Candidatus Nanopelagicales bacterium | reverse complement strand
CCTGCGCCCTGCGGCTCTGCCCCTCTGGCTTGACGGCCTCATGCTCGGGGCGGGGCTTGTCCTCATCGTCATTGGCGTTCGCGGGCTCCTACCCGCCGGGGCCCTGCGGCTGGAGCGTGGACTGCCCACGACCGTGCTCATGCGCGGCATCCTGGCGGGTGCGTTCTTCGGCGCCGAGGCCTTCATCCCGCTCGCGCTCGTCGAGCAGCGCGGCCTGTCGATCACCGTCGCGGGACTCACGCTCAGCGTTTCCGCGCTCGGCTGGTGGCTGGGGTCCTACGCGCAAAGTCGCATCCCTGAATCCACCGATCGCGCTCGCACCGTCCGCGTGGGTGCACTGATCGCGACTGCGGGCCTCGTGTCGCTACCGCTGTGCCTGGTGCCCGCCGTGCCACCGATGGTGGCAGCCATCTCCTACTTCGTTGCCTCGCTCGGCATGGGGCTGTGCTTCCCGTCGATCGCCGTGCAGACTCTGCGGCTGTCCGCGGTCGACGAGCAAGGTGCAAACTCGGCCGCGCTGCAGATCTCCGATGCGATCCTGAGTTCGCTCATGCTGGGACTCCTCGGTGCCGTGCACGCCGCGGCCGTGGCGCAAGGTGGTGCCACGACGGGCACGTACGACGTGATCTGGTGGGGTGCCGCGGCCATCGCACTTGCTGCTGCTGCCATTGCCTCCCGCATGAAGCCGGTTTCCGGAGTACCCGCGAGGGCCTCTGCCTGACCGGCTGGCAGGATGTTCGGGACATCACCTCACGAGGAGTTCCTATGCATCGTCGCCCCCTTGCCATCGTCGCCCTCGCTGCCTCCGGCCTGCTGCTCGCCGCCTGTGCGCAGGAGTCCTCGGGTGGCGCTTCCTCATCCGCTCCGGCACCGGCCTCGTCCTCGGCAGCTCCGGCGTCTTCGTCGGCCGCGCCCTCGCCGACCGAGACCCCGGACGAGTGCGCGAAGGAGAGCCTGACGCTCGTCAATGCGGGCCAGCTCACCATCGGTACCGACAGCCCGGCCTACCCGCCCTACTTCGTCGACGACGATCCGACCAACGGCGAGGGCTTCGAGTCCGCGGTCGCCTACGCCGTCGCCGAGGGCCTGGGCTTCACACCCGAGGAGGTCGCGTGGACGGTCGTGCCGTTCAACAAGTCCTACGCCCCGGGAGCCAAGGACTTCGACTTCGACATCAATCAGATCTCGATCACGCCTGAGCGTGCGGAGGTCGTCACGTTCTCGGATGGCTACTACACCGTCAATCAGGCCGTCATCGCGCTTGCCGATTCCCCGATCGCCAATGCCACGTCGCTGGGCGAGCTCAAGGACGCTCGTCTCGGCGCTCAGGTGGGCACGACGAGCCTGAAGTACATCGAGGACTTCATCCAGCCCAGCACCGAGATCTACGTCTACAACGACACCAACGACGCCAAGTCGGCGCTGAAGAACGGCCAGATCGACGGGATCGTCGTCGACCTGCCCACGGCGTACTACATCACCGCGGTGGAGATCCCCAAGGGCAAGATCGTCGGGCAGTTCCCCGCCCAGGAGGGTGGCGAGCAGTTCGGCATGCTCTTCCAGAAGGACAACCCGCTCGTCGGCTGCGTCAACAAGGTCCTCACCGAGCTCAAGGACTCCGGCGAGCTCCAGGCCATCCAGGATCAGTGGCTGGCCGGGACCACGGCTCCGTACTTCACGGAGTGACCGAGCCCGGCAGCGCATTTGTCGCTGCAACGCGCGCGGGGTCGATGCCCTATGTCGACCCCGCGCGCGTGCGCTACCGCAAGCGCAAGTCTTGGCGCGATGCCGCCATCGGCATCGTCAGTCTCATCGTCACGGCGACCATCGTCACCCTGGTCGTCGTACGCACGCCGGGCTGGTCGGCGGTCCAGGAGACGTTCTTCAGTCCCGAGGCATTCTCCGAGTCGTTCCCGGGGCTCCTTGAGGCCTTCTGGCTCAACGTGCGGATCTTCCTCATCGCCGAGCCGCTCATCCTCATCCTGGGGCTCACCGTCGCGCTCGTCCGCCGACTTCGCAGCCCGATCTTCCTGCCGCTGCGCATCGTGGCCACCGTCTACGTCGATGTCTTCCGCGGTATCCCCACGCTGCTCGTCATCCTGCTGCTCGGCTTCGGCGTGCCGGCCCTGCAGCTCCAGGGGGCTCCCGATGAGGTCCTTGTGTGGGGGGTCGTGGCCCTCGTTCTCTCCTACGGTGCCTATGTCGCCGAGGTCTTTCGCGCGGGAATCGACTCGGTCCACCCCAGCCAGCGCATGGCCGCTCGCTCGCTCGGTCTCTCGTCGTGGCAGACCAATAGGTACGTCGTGCTGCCCCAGGCTGTGCGCAACGTCACACCGCCCCTGCTCAACGACTTCATCTCACTGCAGAAGGACACTGCTCTCGTCTCGGTCCTCGGGCCCATCGAGGTCTTGCGCCGGGCACAGATCGATGCGTCCTTCACCTTCAACTACACGCCCTATGTTGCGGCAGCATGCCTCTTCGTCGCGCTCACTATCCCGATGACCCGCTTCACGGATTGGCTGCAGGCTCGGCAGCGGCGTCAGCGCGGATCAGGTTTTGCGTCATGACGCGCGTATCGCTGTCCGTCGAGGCTGTCTGGAAGTCATTCGGCTCCGAGTCGGTGCTGCGCGGCATCACCCTCGGCGTGCAAGAGCACCAGGTGGTGGTGCTCATCGGCGCGAGTGGTTCAGGCAAGTCGACCCTGCTCAAGTGCATCAATGGCCTGGAGCCTGTCGACGCAGGGAGGATCCTGCTCGATGACGACCTCGATGTCACGGCCTTCCGCACCGACCTCGACGCTGTCCGGCGCCGAGTGGGCATCGTCTTCCAGGCGTACAACCTCTTCCCCCACATGACGGTGCTGGACAACGTCACGCTGGGACAGCGCAAGGTGCTTCGGCGCTCACGTGAAGAGTCGGAGGAGCGGGCACGCCGCCTGCTGGCGCGTTTCGGCCTGGAGGAGAAGGCGGGGGAGTATCCGGACCGCTTGTCCGGCGGCCAGCAGCAGCGCGTGGCGATCGTGCGGGCGGTGGCGATGTCTCCTGAGATCCTCCTTTTCGATGAGATCACGTCGGCGCTCGATCCGCTGCTTGTCGGCGAGGTGCTCGATGCCGTCCGAGAGCTCAAGGAGGAGGGTCTCACCATCGTGATGGCCACGCACGAGATGGGCTTCGCTCGCGAGGCTGCCGATCGCGTCTGCTTCCTGGACGCAGGCGTGGTCCTGGAAGAGGGGACG
>JBIKKK010000051.1:0-11726 GCA_044360385.1 Candidatus Nanopelagicales bacterium | reverse complement strand
GTGATGACCAACTCCGGCAAGTGGGCCCACTACGCACCCGGCAACATGGGCGTCGACGTCGTGCTCGCCACCCTCGACGAGTGCGTGCAGTCGGCCACCACTGGCGTCGTCACCTGGGACCGGGAGCTCTTCACATGACCACGATCACGGGCTGGCGCGTGACCTCCGGCGATGCCTCTGGCGCCGTGCTCAAGCTCGACGAGCCGGTGTCCTTCTGGGGCGGCATCGGGCCCGAGGGCGACATCATCGACGTTCACCATCCGCAGCACGGCGCGGTCGTCACCGGACGCATCCTGGTCATGCGCTCGGGCCGTGGCTCGAGTTCGGGCACCTACGTCCTCGCCGAGCTCCTGCGCCTGGGCATCGCCCCGGCCGGGATCGTGCTCACCGAGCCCGACGGCATCATCGCGACGGGTGCACTCGTCGCCGCCGAGCTCTATGACATCGCCATGCCCATCGTGACGGTGCGCGAAGCCGACTACCAGCGCATCGAGGATGGCGTGGGCATGTCTATCACCATGGACGGCGATGACGCCATCCTCACTCTCGGGGCGGAGTGAAGGTGACTGACATCATCCTGCGCGATGCCCAACGTGGCCCCGCGGACGAGGCAGCCGTCACCTGGGATCTCGAGACGGCCACCGATCAGATGTATTCCATCAAGCTCGGCTCGAAGTGGGAGGCCACGCTCCGAGCGGTCGTCGCGCAGCCCGGGCACGCGTGGTCGGTGGAGCGAGCGCGCGTCGCCGAGATCGATGGCTCCATGGTGGGGGTCCTCCTCGGCGCCCCGGCCACGACTCCGATGCCGGAGGGCTCCCTCGGATTGGCATGGGGATGGACCCGGCTGCGCCTGTGGGCCGTGAGCCTCTCCGGTCGGGCCTTCCTGAACTTCATGACCAAGCACGGTCCAGGCGAGTGGTACATCACCGCGGTCGCAGTGACACCCGAAGCGCGAGGCAAGGGAGTCGGAGCGGTGCTGCTCGAGGATGCCATCACTCGAGCCCGTGATGCGGGTGCGACGAGCGTCACTCTCGACGTGGACGACAAGAACGTCGGCGCGCAACGGCTCTATGAGAGATACGGCTTCGAGGTGACGGGTGCCTCGCCGCCGGCGCGGTTGTGGCGGGGTGTCTGCGTCTACCGCATGCGCCTTCCGCTCGCGAGCGACACCGATCAGCCGAGCGTCTAGGGCGCAACATGGCCGGTCGCAATCTCGTCAACTTCGATCGCGTGTCGAAGTCGTATGGCGAGCGCCCGCTCCTGGATGACGTGTCCCTCGGCGTCGGCGAGGCCGAGCGCATCGCGGTCGTCGGTCGCAATGGCGCGGGCAAGAGCACGCTGCTTGCGCTCATGGCCGGGCTGGTGTCGCCGGACTCCGGGCGGGTCACGGTCAACTCGGGAGTGCACGTCGGTGCCGTCTCGCAGGCGGAGGGCTTCGACCCGCAGATGACCGTGGCGGAGTACGTCGTGCCGGGGCAGGATGTGCACCAGTGGGCGAGCGACCCGGCGATCCGCGAGGTCCTCGACGGCCTCCTCGGCGGATTCGACGAGGATCTGCTCGCGCGGCGACTGGGGACCATGTCAGGCGGTGAGCGCAGGCGCGTGCAACTCGCCCGAGCGCTCATCGCCGACCTCGACCTGCTTCTGCTCGACGAGCCGACCAATCACCTCGACGTTGAGGTCGTGGCGTGGCTGGCAGACCACCTTGCCTCGCGGCCGCGGCTGTCGGTCGTCATCGTCACCCACGATCGGTGGTTCCTCGATGCGCTCTGCGATCGCACGTGGGAGGTGGTCGACGGGGGAGTCGAGGAGTACGACGGTGGCTACTCCGCGTTCGTGCTGAGCAAGGCAGAGCGGACCCGCCAGGCCGCGGCCTCGGAGTCGCGACGTCAGAACCTTCTGCGCAAGGAGCTCGCGTGGCTGCGGCGAGGCGCTCCCGCGCGCACCTCGAAGCCGAAGTTCCGCATCGATGCTGCCAATGAGCTCATCAAGGGAGAGCCCGCACCGCGCGACGACGTACAACTCCTGGCCTTCGCTAACGCGAGACTGGGCAAGACGGTCTACGAGTTCCACGACGTAACCGTTGCGGTGGGGGATCGCACACTCGTTGATCACCTCACCTGGGACGTCGGCCCGGGGCAGCGCGTGGGGATCCTGGGCTCCAACGGCACGGGCAAGACCTCCCTCATCCGCACGATGCTGGGGGAGATCCCCCCTGCTGCGGGCTCGATCACGACGGGCGTGACGGTGAAGCCCGCCTACCTGTCCCAGCACCTCGAGGAGCTCGATCCGTCATGGCGCGTGCTCGAGGCTGTCGAATGCGTGGCCGCCCGCGTCGACCTGGGCAAGGATCGCGAACTCACCGCGAGCCAGTTGTGCGAGCGCCTCGGCTTCGGGTCAGACGGCCAATGGACCCCCGTGGGCGACCTCTCTGGTGGCGAGCGGCGGCGACTGCAGCTCACGCGCCTGCTCATGAGCGGACCCAATGTGCTCGTGCTCGACGAGCCGACCAACGACTTCGACGTTGAGACTCTCACGGCTCTGGAAGACCTGCTCGACGGCTTCGCCGGCACGATGATCGTGATTTCGCACGACCGCTACTTCCTCGAGCGCGTGTGCGACGACTTCTACGGCCTGATGGGGGATGACCGACTCGCCCATCTCACGGGAGGTGTGGAGGAGTACCTCAAGCGTGTGCGCAAACGTCCCCAGGCGAGGCAGTCTGCGGCTCCCGTGGTAGCGGCTCCGAAGACCGACGCTAAGCAGGCGCGCCAGGATCGCCGAGCCATCGAGAAGGAGATGTCACGAATTGAGCGCGCCATCGCCAAACTCGACGATGCCGAGCGCGACCTGCACGGGCAGATGGCCAGCGCCGCGACGGATCACGCCAGGCTGGCGGATCTGAACCGCGCACTGCAGGACTCTGAGCGACGTAAGGCTGACCTGGAGGACGAGTGGATGCGCCTTGCGACGGATATCGAGGGGGGCTAGGCCAGGAGCTAGGGGCGCACGGTGATGCGACCGATGATGGCCACGTCGCGGTTGCCGACCTCGTCCCGCACGGACAGCGTCACCATGTAGGAGCCGAAGGAGGCTTCAGGGCTCACCGTGAATGCCTGCTCCCAGACGCCGTCGGTGACGTCTCCCTCGACGAGCACGGCGGCCGACGTCGAGGACCCCGGCAGCCGGTCATAGCCGATCAGTGAGAACTCCGGCGTGTAGACCCATGCCTGCGTGTAGCTCACGCCCGAGGCATCTTCCAGCGCCCAGCGCAGCGTGAAGGCATCACCGGGTGCGACGTCGGGGAGGTTGGGGCCGGAGACTATCCGGGGAGCGCTGATGTCGTCGGATCCGCCAACAATCCGGAACGCCACCTCGATCTCTGTGCGATGGCCCAGATCGTCCACGGTCCCGACGAACGCGGTGTATTCATCGTTGGGGATGACGTCGGGCACGGTGCACTCGAAGGTCAGCCGATCCCCGCTCAGCCCCTCGCGCGTGACGGGAGCAGCGAAGCACCACGGGGCCCAGCCATTGCGGCCACCGACGGACGCATAGCCGGTGATGCCCGATGCATCGGTCGCGGTCCAACTCACGACGAGCACGCTTCCTGCCCGGACCTCCGCGGGCGCGACAACGTCCTCCAGCACGGGCGCGTCGGCATCTATAGTGCAGTCGGACAGTCCGGCCTCTGGCGTGCACACGTCGTCGCCCCGTCCTCCGGAGCCCTTGTCCGGTCCCGGGCCGCCGACGAGCGCGTCGTCGCCGGGTCCTCCGAGGAGTATGTCTGCGCCAGCGCCTCCCATGAGGATGTCCTGGCCCCCGAGCCCGATCAGGCGATCACGGCCGCCCAGTCCACAGATCACGTCGTCACCGGGGGTGCCTCTCAGCACGTCATTGCGCGGGGTGCCCACGATGGTGCAGGAGACGTCCGCTCTTGGTGCGGCCGATGATGTCGCGGCCGCGCCAAGGCCTGCTCCGCCCAGAGCCGCTCCGCCCAGGATGGCTCCCACGGCCAAGAGGGCCCCCCGCCGGGCAAATCTGCGCACGACGACAAGTCTAGGGGGCGGGTCCGCGGGCCGCACCTTGGCCGCTAGCGGTGACGATGTCACCGCACCGCGCGTCCTCCATCCGCCGCGCACGGGACGCACAGGACCGCCCAAGGGTGGATATCGAGCCGTCCCTCGGGGATCGGTGCTGCGCATGAGTCGCAGTGGCCGTAGGTGCCTTCATCGAGCTTGGCTAGGGCTCGCGCTACTTCCTCGGCCTGCCAGAGGAGCTGCTCGTGAGCGGCCACCTGGGTGAGTCGCTCGACGGCAATGCTCGTGCCGTCGCCGACTCTCTTGCCGAAGGAGATGCCCCCGGTGGAGTCCGGGGGAGCGGTGAGGTCGGCCGAGCGCGCCTGGAGATCGCGCTGCTTGGCCAGCAGGAGCTCTCGCACGTCCTCCGACATAGCACCAGTCTCCCGCTTATTGTCGTGCCATGCTCCCCCGGGCGAGGCTTCAGCGGCTGCTCTGGCGTATTGCCTCGCCGGACTCGGTGACCTGGCTGTCCTTCTGGCTCACCTTCGCCGCCGTGATCATCGGCAGTCTCTTCGTAACCACCTCGGGCATTTCGTGGTCGACGCGTGTCGCCGTCAACGGCGTCGGTCACCTCGTGCTGTGGGCACCGCTCGTGCTCGCCCGGTGGGTCACCCTGCGCATGGATCCGGAGCGGCGTACGACGATCGCGTGGATCATCCTGGGTGCCTTCGTCGTGGGGGCGACCCTCCGCACGCTCGTCGTCGGCGCGATCTTCAGCGGGCTCATGGGGCCCGACAGCGCCCTGTGGCTCCAGCGCGCAAACGGGTCCTTCATCACCATCGGCATCGTGTTTGCGTTGACTGCCTACACCGTGAGCGGTGCCCGGGCGCAGCGGCGTCGCATCCAGGAGCTCAATGCCCTGCAGGCTGAGCTCCAGGAGAGTGCCTCTCAGGTGCAGGCTGGTATCCAGGAGCGTGGCGAGCAATCCGTCGAGCGAGTGCGGGGTGTCCTCGAAGCCGAGCTCGCCACAATGCAGTTGCAGGATGCCGGTGCGGATGTGAAGTCACTCGAGCGCATCGCTCGGGAAGTCGTGCGTCCTCTGAGTCATGACTTGGCGGATGTCTCCGCTGTGGAGCCTGCCCCGCTGCCGGCGACGCTCCTCAAGGTTTCCTGGATCAAGGTGGTGGACCTCGCAACTCGGGGGCGGCCCCTCCGCCCGCTGGCAGTCATGCTCCTCATGTTCATCCTGGTGTTTGGAGCCACGGCTGCCTACCCGACGGCCGCGGTGCGCTTCCTCGTGCTTCCACCGGTGACCTTCTTCGTCCTCAGGCTCGTGAATCCCGTGGCAGAACGAGTTATTGGGGCGAGGCAGGTGGGCCTGCGATTCGCCATCCTCGTGGGCGCATCGATGGTCTGCGGCTTGATCATGGGCGCAGTGGGATACCTGGTCATGGTGGGCATGCCCATTCGGCAGGGCACCGTGCTGGGTGCGATCTTCTTTGTCACCATCTTCACCCTGGGCGCCTCGGTCAATGCTGCTGTCGATGCCAGCCGGCAGGTGGCGATCGATCAACTCGACGCTGCGGCGGCACAGTTGAGGCGCAATCTGGCCCTGGTCAATCAGGTGCGGTGGTTCCAGGACAGGGCGCTGTCGCTGGCCCTTCACGGACCTGTCCAGGCAGCGATCTCAGCGGCGGCGTACCGACTGAACTCCGCCATGAAGTCCGGTGAGGTCACACCCGAACTCGTCGACCAGGTCCGAGAGGACATCAAGGCCAAGCTTGATGTCCTCGGTGATTCGACCCGCGAGGCCGTGCCCTTTGCAGAAGGCATCTCGAGCGTCGTGACGACGTGGGATGGGGTGTGCCAGGTCGAGGCTGTGATCGACCCCGACGTGTCGACGCTGCTCGAGGGAGATGCGCCCCTCAGGGCCTGCCTGGTAGCCATCGCGATCGAGGGTGTCTCCAATGCTGTGCGCCATGGGGGGTCTACCGCTGTCGATCTGCGGATGTCGATCGATGGCGACGCGGGAGTCGTGCTCGTGTACGTCGCATCCCGGGCGCCTCACCGCGAGGAACTCCCTTCACTACGGATAAGCGGATTGGGTATGCGCCAGATCAATGACTGTGCGATCACCTGGAATCTGGAGGTCAAGCCTGATGGGCAGATCCTGCGCGCTGCGCTGCCGTCGCGCTTGCTGTTGACCTGACTACTCGGCGTGAATTACGGGAGCGACCATGGCGTACGAGCATCTCCTCACGAATTCCTGGGGTGAGTGACGGGACTAGATGTTGTCCGTGAGTGCCGTCAGGGAGTGGCGGGAGGAGCCTGGTCCCACCTTTCGCAGCTGAGCGCGCGATCCGTGAGTTGGGTCATGCGAAGGTAGTCCCTCCGCATACTGACGAGACCCGTCGGCATGTGCCCACTGGGAAACCAGTCGAGCAGTACGTCGCCACCGCTGGCGCGCAGAGCATCGGCATAGTGCTGCGCTTGCTTGGGCGGCGTTCGGGTGTCGAACATGCCCTGGTTGAGCCACGCGGGCGCTTGCACAGAGGTGACATAGGCGATAGGCGAAGCGCGCCGCCACGGTTCGAGATCGACCGAGGGGTCGCTGCCGACGAAGCCGCGCCACGCCGCTTGGAGCGCAGGATTCATGTCGGCATAGGCCGAGACCCAATCTGCCTGAGCCACGTGAGCCAAGCCGCCCGCAAAACGATCCGGGATCCTGCCGAGTGCCAGAAGTGTCAGGAAGCCCCCGTACGACTCGCCCGTGATGAAGATGGACCCGGCCGCCGCCAAGCCTTGAGCCTCAAGCCAGTCAGCCGCTGCACTGATGTCCTCGATCTCGCCCTCCCCGACGCGCCCCCAGTACTTCTCGCGGAAGTCGCGCCCGAAGGTGACGCTGCCGCGGTAGTTCAATGACGCATAGATCCATCCATCGTCGATCCAGGATTGCGCCATGGGGTCATAGCGATCCACGGTCACGAGGTTGGGTCCACCGTGCAGGCCAAGAATCGTGCCGCGAGCCTCAGCTACATTCGCCGGCAGTCCCACCCACAGTTGCAGGATCGTCCCATCCCCGCTCACGACATCGTGAGAGGTGAAGGTAGCCCCGGAGGGGACTTCATCAGCGGGCAGACGGACCGAGAGGGTGGATCTGTCGCGGGTCTCAAGGATGTGAAGGGGCTCATCCCATGTGCTTCGGACGAGCCTCAGCGCACCATCGTGGGTGTAGTGGGATGCCCATATGAGGGGGAATTCGGATCCGACATCGGGTTCAAAGTAGGCCCCAGGGGGGTGAGGAATCGTCGTGGTCGTGGAGGTGGACAAGTCGTGCTCCAGGAGACGATGCACCCCTCGCTCCACGTGCACGAGAAGGACCTTCCCGGTGGGTGAGTGCCAGTCCAGGGGGATCACATCACCTTCGAGATCTGCGAGGGGAACGTCGACTCGTTCGCCCGATGTCGGATCCCACACCACCGGACGCGCGAACCCTGACACCTCCGAGTAGGCCAAGAGCCGGTGATCACCAAGCTCTTGAGCGAATCGCACGGCGCGCACCGGACCGCTGGGACCGTCCGAAAGGGTGGCGATGACCTCGCCAGTGGCGGTAGAAACGACGGTCACAGCGAATCGGCGAAGCCCCGGGTTGTGGTCGGTGGTGTCGATGGACGCCAGCGAAGTGTCAGCCGACAGTAAGCCCGACCACGCTTCGTGCGGTGAGTGGAAGATCACGCGCCCCGCTTCGGAGTCATCGGTACTCGCCAACAGCGCAAAGAAGCCCGACTCATCGGCTCCTGTGAGGAGCACGCTCCGGCTGTCCAGTGAGCAGTCAATGCCGCGAATCGTGTAGGTGTCTCGCTCGGGGGTGAGGTCACGCCCAGGGCCTCCGCCAATGGGGAACGCATGCAGGTGCCCGAGCTCAGAACCCGTGGCGTCGTCCAGTTCGAGGATGTGGGCGCCGTCGGGCGTGAGCGTCGTGGCCAGCGTCGCGTGGTCGAAGGGCGCTAGTTCAGGGGCGCCTTTGCCCCCTCGGAGCACCCACAGCGAGAGCCCCTCCTCCTCCTGTCGAAGGACGACTTCCAGGTCGAGCGGGCCACGAACAGCCCTTACTGAGGCGGTGTGCGGGTGGCTCAGGCGCTGGCTTGAGGTCGACATTTTTGAGACAACTCCACACTAGGACGGTTCGGGATGATGGCAGGCGACAAGGTGCGCGCCCGTGCCCACCAGGGCTGGGTTGGTCGCACAAATGTCTGTTTGCTTCCAGCAACGGCTTCGGAAGGCGCAGCCTGTGGGCATAGCGTCCGGAGATGGCAGGTCTCCCTCGAGCAGGATGCGGCTTCGTGTGCGCTCGATTCGGGGATCCGGCACGGGGACTGATGAGATGAGCGCCCTTGTGTAGGGGTGCTTGGGTGATGTGTAGAGGGTGTCTGAATCGACCATCTCCACGATCCGCCCCAGGTACATCACGGCTACCTCATGGCTCACGTGGCGGACCACGGCGAGATCGTGGGCGATGAACAGGTAGGCGAGGTTGAGCCGAAGCTGTAGCTCCTCCAGCAGATTCAGCACCCCGGCCTGGACGCTGACGTCGAGCGCACTAACGGGCTCGTCCAGGACGACGACCTCGGGTTCCAACGCGAGCGCCCGGGCGATGCCCACGCGCTGGCGCTGCCCTCCCGACAGCTCATGAGGGTATTGCCTCAGGACGGACTGGCTAAGACCCACGAGGTCGATGAGTTCGGATGCTCGCTTTGAATCAGATCGACCCGCAAGACCATGTAGTTGCAGAGGCTCCAAGACGATGGATTCGACTGATTGCCGTGGGTCCAGTGAGGCATACGGATCCTGGAAGACCAGTTGAATTCGCCGCCTGGCCGCACGCAGTTCCCGCTTGGACATCGCGTGGAGGTCCTGTCCGTCGAGGAGGACTGATCCCGATGTCGGAGTCACGAGGTTGACCACGCAGCGACCCAGGGTCGACTTGCCGCAGCCGGTCTCTCCCACGAGACCAAGAGTCTGGCCACGCTCCAGGTTGAACGAGACCCCGTTGACCGCATGAATGGCTCCCGTCTGACGGCGCAGGATGCCACTCCTCACCGGATATTCCTTGACGAGATCGCGTACTTCCAGCACGGGGCTCACGAGGACTCCCCAGGGGAGGCGACGAGGTGACATCGCGCGAAGTGGCCGGGTCCGACTTCATGGCGCGCGGGCAGTTCGATATCGCACGTGCCCGCGATGGCGACGTCGCATCGCGGGTGGAATGAGCATCCGCTGGGACGCTCCGCGGGAGACGGCTGGAAGCCCTGAATCCGATACAGGGGAGTAGATCGATCTCGAGCATCGAGCCGCGGCAGAGAAGCGAGCAGTCCGCGCGTGTATGGATGTGCGGTGTCGTAGAAGATGTTGTCCGTCTCGCCTTCTTCGATGAGACGCCCGGAGTACATCACCACGACCCGGTCGGCCACGCCCGCGACGACACCAAGATCATGTGTGATCAGCATGATGGAGCTACTCGTTCGATCCTGGATACGAGCCAGGACATCGAGAATCTGAGCCTGGACGGTGACATCGAGAGCAGTCGTGGGTTCATCGGCGATGATGAGATCTGGTTCGTTGGCAACGCTCATCGCAATGAGCACGCGCTGTCGCATGCCACCGGAGAACTCGTGAGGGTAGTCGTCTACGCGCCTGGATGGATCGGGGATGCCGACGAGGCCCAGGAGGTCAATCGACTTCTGACGCAGCGCTGCGCGAGAGACGGTCCGGTCGTGCACCTGAATGGCCTCGCCAATCTGCTTCCCCACGGTGTGGACCGGATTCAGTGCAGTGAGGGCGTCCTGGGAGATCAATGAGATGCGGCGTCCGCGAATGTGCCGGAGGTCTGCTTCACGGGCTCCGATCAACTCCTGGCCGAGGAACTGAATGGACCCGCTGACCACAGCATTGCGAGGCAGGAGCCCCATGATCGCGGCCCCCGTGAGGCTCTTGCCCGAGCCGGACTCTCCGACGACCCCTAGGCACTCGCGCCTGTCGATGGTCAGGGAGACGTCGCTGATCGCCTGGACTTCTCCCTCGCGCGTGTGAAACGAGACGGAGAGGTTCGACACCCGCAAGAGGGGATCAGCGGCTGCATCAGAGGAATTCATGGCGTTCCTTGGGACCGTGGCCCCGCGCTTGATCGCGGATCTAGGGCATCGCGCAGACCGTCGCCGACGAAATTGACGGCAAGCACGGTCACGAGGATGAAGAGACCGGGGAAGTACAGCAGGTAGACCTTCGGAGTGCCGATCAATCCTGAAGCCTGACTCAGCATGTTCCCCCAGCTCGTCTGTGGAGGCTGTACGCCGAAGCCGAGGAAGCTCAAGGTGGACTCGATCAGGATGGCTCCGGCAACGGCAATCGCCATGTTGACGGCGATAACCCCACCGAGATTCGGGAACACGTGCCGGAAGAGAATTTGGGCCTTCGTGGCACCGATGACCCTCGCAGCTTGGATGAATTCGCGCTCGCGGAGGGAAACCACCTGACCCCTGACGACGCGAGCCATATAGGTCCAGCCGATCAGGGCTAGCACAAGCACGATCGATACGAGGTTGCGTCCGAATCCTTCAAGGGCCAGCGCGAGAAGTGCGATGGCAGGGACGATGAGGAAGAGATCGGTGACCCTCATGAAGACGTCATCGACCCAGCCGCCTTCGTAGCCGGCTATGGCGCCGACAAGCACGCCGATCGCGGTGGCAAGGATCGCTACGGAAAGAGCGATGAGAAGCGAAACCTGCCCGGCGTACAGGATTTCGGTCAGGTAGTCCCGGCCCAATTCGTCTGTCCCGAGCCAGTGCTCGGCGCTTGGCGGCGTCGGACCAAGCAGGAGGTCCTGCTGGTCCTTGGGGTACGGGGCGATGAGCGGTGCGGCGAAGCAGCACACGAAGAGGATGGCCAAGATCACCATGCCGATGACTGCCACTCGGTGCTGGCGGAAGCGGCGCCAGAAACTCGGACGCTTTGCCTTCCCGGGTGCTGGCGCTGGGGCCTGATTCGCTTGCTCGACAGGAGTCATGTGAGCCTCACTCTGGGGTCGAGCAGAGCGTGCGCGATGTCGGCGAGGAAGTTCAGGAGGATCACGGCCGTGGCGACCAGCAGCATCCACGGCATGAGCACGAAGACGTCCCCTGCGAGGAGGGAGTCCAAGAAGAGTCTGCCCATGCCCGGTATCGAGAAGACCTGCTCTGTGACCAGCAGGCCGCCGATCAGAAGTGCGGAGTCGATGGCAATGACCGTGATTAGCGGCCCCCACGCGTTGCGCAGGGCGTGGTTGATCACAACCCGGTGTTGTGGCACTCCCTTTGCTCGGGCTGTCCGGACGTAGTCACTCGACAGTGCATCGAGCATCGAGGTGCGGGTGAACCTGCTCCAGACGGCAACGAGGCCAACCGTGAGGGCGAGGATGGGCAGCACCATGTGGCGTGCCGTATCGAGCAGACTTCCCTCCTCGTCCACAGACGACAGTCCGATGAAGTAGAACGGGGGCTCCGACCAGCCCAGCAGTTGTTGAGGCCACACGGCAAGGAACTGAATGAGGATCAGTCCAAACCAGAAGGCGGGAATCGCCAGACCCACGTAGGCCAGCCCAGTCAGGGCATAGTCGGATGGCGAGTACTGGCGCAATGCCGACCATACGCCGACGAGGACTGCGGCGAT
>JBIKKK010000225.1:0-3249 GCA_044360385.1 Candidatus Nanopelagicales bacterium | reverse complement strand
GGACTCGCGTGCGTGACCATCGGCGATCTCATTGCGCACCGGCGGCGCGGCGAGCGTCACGTCGAGCGGGGAGCCGAGGCGATCCTCACCACGGAGTTCGGCACCTTCCGCGCGATCAACTATCGCAATCGTCTCGACGGTATCGAGCATGTCGCGCTCGTGGCGGGCGACTTGGGGGATGGCGAGCGGGTCCTCGTCCGAGTGCACTCGGAGTGCCTCACGGGAGACATCCTCGGTTCGCGCCGCTGCGACTGCGGCCCCCAGTTGCAGGCGGCCATGTCCGCCGTAGCCGAGGAGGGTCGCGGCGTGGTCCTCTACCTGCGCGGCCACGAAGGTCGCGGCATCGGTCTGCTTCACAAGCTCCAGGCGTATCAGCTCCAGGACACTGGCAGCGACACCGTCGATGCCAATCTCGAGCTCGGCCTGCCCGCCGATGCCCGCGACTACGGCATCGGGGCACAGGTGCTGACCGACCTCGGGGTGAGGTCAATGCGCCTGCTGAGCAACAACCCGGCCAAGCGAGCTGGCCTCGAGGGCTACGGGCTGTCCATCGCCGAGCGCGTGCCACTCGTCGTCGCGCCCAATGAGCACAACGCCCGCTACCTCGCGACGAAGGCATCCAGGATGGGCCACGAGTACCCTGACGCGAATCACGACGTCGGGAGAGTCACGTGAGCGGCACAGGCGCGGCACGCATGAGCACGGACGGTGCTCAGGGCATGCGCGTGGACGTGATCGCATCGTCATGGCATGACCGCGTCATGACGGGCCTGATCGCAGGCGCCGAGGCGGTGCTCCGAGAAGCCGGATGCGAGTGGCGTGTGCTGCGCGTCCCCGGCGCCTATGAATTGCCCGTGGTCTCGGCTGCCTGCGCCGTCTCCGGTGCTGAGGCGGTCGTCGCCCTCGGCGTGGTGATCCGAGGCGGCACGCCGCACTTCGACTACGTATGCGATGCCGCCACGTCCGGGCTCACCCGGGTCGCGCTCGACACCGGCGTGCCCGTCGGATTCGGATTGCTCACCTGCGATGACGAGCAGCAGGCCCTCGACCGTGCCGGGCTCGAGGGCTCGCGTGAGGACAAGGGCCGCGAGGCGGCGGAGGCGGCCATCGCGACAGCGCTGCTTCTGCGGCGCGTGCGCACGCCCTAGGCTGACTCCATGAAGACCTTCGATGCGCTCTACGCCGAGCTCCAGGAGAAGGCGGCTTTCGCAGGCGGCTCGGGCAACACCCGCCGACTGCTCGACGAGGGCGTCCACGCCATCGGCAAGAAGGTCGTCGAGGAGGCGGCGGAAGCCTGGATGGCCGCCGAGTACGAGAGTCGTGAACGCACCGCCGAGGAGATCGCGCAACTTCTCTACCACGCCCAGGTCCTCATGATCGCGTCCGGCGTCACGCTCCGCGATGTCTACGATCGGCTCTGACATGCTGCGCGTCGCACTGCCCAACAAGGGCCAACTCGCCGAGCCGGCTCGCGAGATGCTCCGCGAGGCCGGTTACCTCCGCTCTTCCGCGGCCCGCGATCTCGTCATTCAGGATCCGGACAACGACGTCGAGTTCTTCTTCCTCCGCCCCAAGGACATCGCGGTGTACGTCGGCGAGGGCACCTTGGATGTGGGTGTCACGGGGCGCGACATGCTCCTCGACTCGGGTGCCGACGCGGAGGAGTTGGCGACCCTGGGCTTCGGCGGATCCACCTTCCGACTTGCCGCCCCTCCCGGCATGGCCCAGCGCGTGCAGGATCTGGCGGGGCACCGCATCGCGACGTCCTATCCCGGTGTCCTCGCCGCCTACCTGGCCGAGGCCGGCATCGAAGCGCGGATCGTGCGCTTGGACGGCGCAGTGGAGAACGCCGTGCGCCTCGGCGTCGCCGACGCGGTCGCGGATGTCGTCGCGACCGGCACGACGCTGCGACAGGCGGGCCTCGAGGTGCTGGGCGACCCCATTCTCGTGAGCGAGGCGCTCGTCGTGCGCCGACGTGGTGCTCCGGCTGACGCCGCGGTCGACACTTTCGTGCGTCGCCTCAACGGTGTCATGGTCGCGCGGTCCTACGTCCTCGTCGACTACGACATCCGCCGCGAGTATGTCGACGCCGCGTGCGCCATCACGCCCGGATTCGAGTCGCCGACGATCTCCTCGCTGCATGATGCGGCCTGGGTCGCCGTGCGGGCGATGGTCCCGCGGCGCGACGTACACCGCGTCATGGACGACCTCTACGACCTGGGAGCACGCGGCATTCTCGTCACGGCCATTCACGCCAGCCGACTGTGAACCCACCCCGGTGAGCGATGTGGAGGGCCGAGGCCGGCGCATCGAGACGCCCGACGCCTTCGCGGGCGACGACGGGCGTGCCGATCCTCGCTGGCAGCCGGCCTACGCCGATCCGGCATCCGTGGAGGCGCTGCTGCGATCGGGTGTGCGACTGCTCGTGCCCATCGTGTCGGTCCTGGATGATGTCGATGCCCAGACAGGGGCGGACAAGTCCAGTCATATGGCGAGCGTGAGCCTCGTCCAGTCAGACGGACGTCGGGGATTGCTGGCCTTCACCGGGATCGAGGCGCTTGCACGTTGGGACCCGACCGCGCGGCCCGTGCCGGTGACCTCGCACCAGGTCGCGGCGGCAGCCCTCGAGGAGGGCGCTGATGGCGTGCTCGTCGATATCTCGGGGCCTGTGCGTTTCGCGATTGACGGGGAGTTCCTGGCCGAGTTGGCGCGTGGGGTCAGCCCCGGGACGTGAGGCGCTCGCCGGGGCCCTCGCCCGGGGGATCCGGGAGGGGGGACGCCTCGCGGAATGCTCGTTGCAGGGTCGCGAGACCGTCGCGCAGCGGGGCTGCGTGCTGAGGACCCAGATCGGGCGCGGACGCCGTCACGAGCCCGGCCAGCGCCGCGATGAGGATCCGGGCCTCCGCGAGGTCGATCTCCTCGGCGGCCTCGGGGCCATCGCCGAGGCCGCAGCGGATCGCTGCCGCGGTCATGAGGTGCACGGCGAGCGTGGTGACCACCTCGACGGCGGGCACCTCGGCGAGGTCACGGGCGGCTGCGGCATCCGGCGTTTCGGTCACGGGGTCAGCCTGCCAGGACCTGACGGGCTGTGACGGGTCAGACCACCGCGGGCGGGCTGGTAGCCTGGGGGAGTTCGGCTGCCCCGTGCAGCCCGCGAAGAGGAACTCGGTTCCCACCTGCCGCCCCCGGGTGTCAGGTCACGAAGGGCCCTTTGGGGCCCCATCGTGCCGAGCCCTCGCGCCGAGGGCC
>JBIKKK010000050.1:0-11921 GCA_044360385.1 Candidatus Nanopelagicales bacterium | reverse complement strand
CCGCAACGACGCCGACCAGGTGGGTGAAGGCAAAGGACTCGGAGAGCGCATCCGCCAGGGCGGCAGCACCGGCAGGGTTGTGCGCCGCGTCGATGATCACGGTCGGCCCGCGCCTCACGACTTCAAGGCGACCCGGCGACGTGACCGCGGCGAAGCCCTCCCGCACGCTGTCGGGATCGAGGGCGAGCGCACCGCCTCCGATGAACGCCTCGGTGGCGGCGAGCGCCACGGCGGCATTGCGCGACTGATGTGCGCCGAAGAGGGGCACGAAGATGTCGTCGTAGGTGCCGGTCAGTCCCTGGAGGGTGAGGACCTGTCCACCGACAGCCACGGTGCGATCCAGCACCGCGAATGCCTTGCCTTCCCATGCAGCGGGCACGCCGAGCTCGTCGATGCGCGCCTGGAGCACATCGACCGCCTCGGGATCCTGCTCGGCGATGACGGCGAAGCTGCCGTCCTTGATGATGCCCGCCTTCTCCGTCGCGATCAGGCTGATGGTGTCGCCAAGAATGTCCGCATGGTCCATGGCGACCCTGGTGACGACAGACACCTGCGGCTGGCACACGGAGGTCGCATCCCAGGTCCCGCCCACACCGACCTCGACGACGGCCACATCGACCGGGGCATCGGCGAAGGCGGCGTAGGCGATCGCCGTGAGCGTCTCGAAGTACGTGACGGGTGTGCCGCCTTCCTCCTCCGCGCGGGCGTCCACGCTGGCGATGAACGGGGCCACATCGCCCGCAATCGCCATGAAGCGTTCGGCCGAGATGGGCTCGCCATCGATTTCGATGCGCTCGCGCATGTCGACCAGGTGCGGGCTGGTGTAGAGGCCGGCACGCAGGCCGAGGGCACGCAGGAGGGAGGCAATCATGCGCGCCGTCGAGGACTTGCCGTTGGTGCCGGTCACCTGGATGACCGGGTAGGCATGCTGCGGCTCTCCGAGGAGGTCCATGATCGCGCTGATTCGCGACAGGGACGGGTCGATGGCGTTCTCCGGCCAACGGACGAGGAGCTCCGCCTGGAGCTCGGTGTACCCAGGGGGGACACGGCCGTGGACAGACGGGACATCCTCGGGCGACTCGGTCACGTCTTCCACCCTAGTAGGCGCCTCCTAGGATGAGCGCCCATGAGCTCCCGCCTCCCAGACAAGCCCAGCATCGACGGCATCGAGAAGCGCTGGGTCGAGGCGTGGGATGCCGACGGCACCTACCTCTTCGATCGCACCCGGACGCGGGATGAGGTCTACTCGATCGACACTCCACCCCCCACCGTGAGCGGCTCGCTTCACGTCGGTCACGTCTTCTCCTACACCCACACCGACTGCATCGCCCGCTACAAGCGCATGCAGGGCCACTCCGTCTTCTATCCGATGGGCTGGGACGACAACGGCCTGCCTACCGAGCGAAGGGTGCAGAACTACTTCGGCGTTCGATGCGACCCGTCATTGCCCTATGACCCGGATTTCCAGCCGCCCGCAGAGCCGGATCCCAAGCAGCAGGTCCCGATCTCGCGCCGCAACTTCGTCGAGCTGTGCGAGCGACTCACGGTCGAGGACGAAGTGGTCTTCGAGGAGTTGTGGCGCCGGCTCGGCCTCTCCATCGACTGGACCCAGACCTACCAGACCATCGACGACAATGCCCGCGCCGTGTCGCAGCGTGCCTTCCTGCGCAATCTTGCGCGCGGTGAGGCCTACCAGGCCGAGGCACCCACGCTCTGGGATGTCACCTTCCGCACGGCCGTCGCCCAGGCCGAGCTCGAGGATCGCGAGCGCCCTGGCGCCTACCACCGCATCGGCTTCCCCCGTGGCGATGGCGGTGAACCGATCTACATCGAGACGACACGCCCCGAGTTGATCCCCGCCTGCGTGGCGCTCGTCGCGCACCCCGACGACGAGCGCTACCAGCCGCTCTTCGGGACCACCGTCCGCACGCCGCTCTTCGGCGTCATGGTGCCGGTGGTGGCGCATGCACTGGCTGATCCCGAGAAGGGGTCCGGCATCGCGATGATCTGCACCTTCGGTGACCTCACCGACGTCACCTGGTGGCGCGAGCTGCAACTGCCGACGCGCCCGATCATCGGCTGGGACGGACGCATCCTGCCCGAGACTCCACCGTGGGTCGAGGGCACTGGGGCCGAGGCGGCGTACGCCGAACTCGCCGGCAAGACGGCGCACTCAGCCAAGGAGCGCATCGTCGAGCTCCTTCGCGAGTCCGGCGACATGGTCGGCGAGCCGCGTGAGATCACCCATGCCGTGAAGTTCTTCGAGAAGGGCGAACGCCCGCTGGAGATCGTCACGACTCGTCAGTGGTACCTCACCAATGGCGGTCGCGGCCCGGAGCTGCGCGAGCAGCTGCTCGAGCGCGGCCGCGAGCTGCGCTGGCACCCCGCGCACATGCAGGTGCGCTACGAGAACTGGGTCGAGGGGCTCAACGGCGACTGGCTCATCTCCCGCCAGCGGTTCTTCGGCGTACCCCTGCCGATCTGGTACCCGCTCGACGCGGAGGGCAACCCCGACTACGACTCTCCGCTGCTGCCCGCCGATGCGGACCTGCCCATCGACCCGTCGAGCGATGCGCCCGCGGGCTACTCCGAGGACCAGCGCGGCAAGCCCGGTGGCTTCATCGGCGATCCCGATGTCATGGACACCTGGGCCACGTCATCGCTGAGCCCCGAGATCGCAGGAGGGTGGAGCCGCGACGAGGACCTCTGGTCGCGCGTGTTTCCCATGGACCTGCGTCCGCAGGCCCACGAGATCATCCGCACCTGGCTCTTCTCGACCGTGGTGCGCAGTCACCTGGAATTCGATCGGCTGCCGTGGAGCGATGCGGCGATCAGCGGCTGGATCCTCGACCCGGATCGCAAGAAGATGAGCAAGTCCAAGGGCAATGTCGTCACGCCGATGGGGCTGCTTGACGAGCACGGCTCCGATGCCGTGCGCTACTGGGCCGCATCGGGTCGCCCCGGCACCGACACCGCCTTCGATGTCGGCCAGATGAAGATCGGACGCCGCCTGGCGATCAAGATCCTCAACGCGTCGAAGTTCGTGCTCGCGTTTGAGCCGATTGCCGATTCCTCGGCGGTCACAGCGCCACTCGACCGGGCGATGCTCGCTGATCTCTCCGAGACCGTGCGCCAGGCGACGGCTGCCTTCGAGGACTACAACTACACGCGCGCCCTCGAGCTCGCCGAGACGTTCTTCTGGTCCTTCACCGACGACTACGTCGAGCTGGTCAAGGATCGCGCGTACGGCGGCCAGGGCCTCGAGGGTGCCGCGTCGGCCAAGGCGGCACTCGCCATCGCGCTCGACGTACAGCTCCGGCTCTTCGCGCCCTTCCTCCCCTTCGTCACCGAGGAGGTGTGGTCCTGGTGGCAGGTGGGTTCCATCCATCGGATGACGTGGCCAAGTGCCGACGAGCTCTCGACGATGGCCGCCGATGGCGATCGTGCCATTGTGGCTGACACCGCCATCGCGCTCTCGCTCGTGCGCAAGGCCAAGAGCGAGGCCAAGGCATCGATGAAGGCGGACGTGGCCTCGGCAACGGTGAGCGGGCCAGCGGATGCACTCGCGCATATCCAAGCGATCGCGGGTGACCTCAAGGCGGCAGGATCCATCGCGGAGTTGAACTTCGAGCCCGGTGGTGACGTCGTCACGGTCGATGTGACGCTCGCCTAGCAGTCGCGAGTGCGCAGTTGCGGACAGGAAAGCACCGCTGCTCCGTAGGCAAGCGCGCACTGGCGATGAGGGAGTGCTTGCGAGCTAAGCGGATTCCTTGCGCACGCGGCGCTTGGGCGTCTCGACCTCGCGGGGCACGAGGGTGGGGAGTACGTTGTCGCGCACGGTCTCCTCGGTGACGACGACACGGGCCACATCGGAGCGGCTTGGTACGTCGTACATCACGTTAAGGAGGACCTCCTCGAGGATGGCGCGCAGGCCACGTGCGCCCGTGCCCCGCTTGAGCGCCTGATCGGCGATCTCCCCGAGCGCCTCGTCCGTGAACTCCAACTCGACGTTGTCGAGCTCGAAGAGCTTTTGGTACTGCTTCACCAGTGCGTTGCGCGGCTCCGTGAGGACCTGCATCAGGGCATCGCGATCGAGCTTGGCCACCGAGGTGAAGACGGGGAGCCGGCCGATGAACTCGGGGATCATGCCGAACTTGAGCATATCCTCGGGCATGACGTAGCCGAAGATGTCGTCGGGATCGGTCTCGGTGATGGTCTGGCCATCCTCGGGGACGATGTCGAAGGTAAAGCCCACGCGCTTCTTGCCGATGCGCTGCTCGATGATCTGGTCGAGCCCAGCGAAGGCCCCACCGACGATGAAGAGGACGTTGGTGGTGTCGATCTGGATGAACTCCTGGTGCGGATGCTTGCGACCGCCCTGCGGGGGCACTGAAGCCGTTGTACCCTCCAGGATCTTCAGCAGCGCCTGCTGCACGCCCTCGCCGGACACATCTCGGGTGATGGACGGGTTCTCGCTCTTGCGCGCCACCTTGTCGATCTCGTCGATGTAGATGATGCCCGTCTCAGCGCGCTTGACGTCGTAGTCGGCGGCCTGGATGAGCTTGAGGAGGATGTTCTCGACGTCCTCGCCGACGTAGCCGGCCTCGGTCAGGGCCGTGGCGTCGGCGATGGCGAAGGGGACGTTGAGCATGCGAGCGAGCGTCTGAGCAAGCAGCGTCTTGCCCGATCCCGTGGGGCCGAGCAGGAGGATGTTGGACTTCGCCAGCTCCACCGAGTCCTCGCGGCCGCGGACATTGGCACCGGCCTGCACTCGCTTGTAGTGGTTGTAGACGGCGACGGAGAGGGCCTTCTTGGCGACCTCTTGGCCGATGACGTAGCTATCGAGGAACTCGTAGATCTCGCGCGGCTTGGGCAGCTCGTCGAAGGGCATGTCAGCGGAGTCGCTGAGCTCCTCTTCGATGATCTCGTTGCATAGGTCGATGCACTCGTCGCAGATGTAGACGCCGGGGCCGGCGATGAGCTTCTTGACCTGCTTCTGGCTCTTGCCGCAGAACGAGCACTTGAGGAGGTCACCCCCATCGCCAATGCGCGCCACAGCAGCTCCTTCGATCTCGGGCAGGCGAGTGCCCTCCGAGTCTCCGACGGTACCCCCATGTGGGGCTTGTTGGGGGTGATTGTGCCCCCGGCGCGTTCAGCCTTCAGCGGACGCGCGCGATTCAGGAGGCTGCGGCGACCTTACGAGAGGCGATGACCTGGTCGATGATCCCGTACTCCTTGGCCGCGTCGGCCGTGAGAATGCGGTCGCGCTCGATCTCCTTCTCGATCTGCTCCTTGGTGCGACCGGTGTGGAGGGACAGGATCGTCTCCATCTCCTCGCGCATGCGCAGGATCTCGTTGGCCTGGATCTCCACGTCGGAGGCCTGGCCACCGCCCTCGGTGTACGGCTGGTGAATGAGGATGCGCGAGTGCGGCAGGGCGAAGCGCTTGCCCGGCGTGCCCGCGGCAAGCAGCACAGCCGCGGCCGAGGCAGCCTGCCCGAGGCACACGGTCTGCACCTGCGGCTTGACGAACTGCATGGTGTCGTAGATCGCCGTCATCGCGGTGTAGGAGCCGCCGGGTGAGTTGATGTAGATCTGGATGTCACGATCGGGGTCCATCGACTCCAGGCATAGCAACTGGGCCATGACGTCATCGGCGGACGCATCGTCGATCTGAACGCCGAGGAAGATGATGCGCTCCTCGAAGAGCTTGGTGTAGGGGTTGTGCACACGCTCGCCATTGGCTACCCGCTCGCGGAACTCCGGGAGGATGTAGCGGGCCTGGGGGGCAGAGAACCCCGACTGGGTGCGCATGCGGTCTCCTTCGATGCGGGAATCGGCGTTCACCTCGAAGCCCCGATTCACTTCGAGGCTCCAGGTGCATCGGCCGACGTGGAGTAGACGTGATCGATGAGGCGGTAGTCGCGGGCCTCCTCGGCCGTGAACCACCGGTCACGGTCGGAGTCGGCCTCGATCTCCTCGATGGTGTGGCCGCTGTGCTCCGCGATGAGCTGGGCCATGCGCTTCTTGATGAAGAGCATCTGCTCAGCCTGGATCTTGATGTCGGAGGCCGTGCCGCCAATGCCGCCCAGCGGCTGATGCATCATGATCCGGGTGTTGGGCGTGGCGTAGCGCTTGCCCGGTGCGCCGGCGCACAGGAGGAACTGCCCCATCGACGCCGCGAGGCCCATGGCGATCGTCGTGACGTCGTTGGGGATGAGCTGCATTGTGTCGTAGATGACCATGCCCGCCGTGATCGATCCACCCGGGGAGTTGATGTAGAGGGTGATGTCCTTGTCGGGGTCCTCGGCCGCGAGCACCTGGAGCTGCTTGGCGATGCGATTGGAATTCTCGTCCCGCACCTCGCCCTCGAGCCAGACGATCCGCTCACGGAGGAGTCGCTCGTCGAGCATGTCTCCGAATCCGGCCATGCTCGGGGCTCCGGTCCGCAGGTCGATGCTCACGCGAATCTCCTCTCCACCGGTCGGACACCCGACCGCCTGACGACCCTAACGCCGACCGGCCCCGAGATAGTCCCGGGCCCGGGCGTGTTCGCCGTGGGCGTAGGCCTAGGCCTCGTCGGCCTCGGCGGCTCGCAACTCCTCATCGATGATCTCGAGGTCGACCGGGCGCCCGGAGGCGTCGACGATGCGCGCCTTCGAGGTGACGACGGCCAGAGCCTTGGCGCGACGGATATCCCCGATGGCCATGGGCAACTGCCCGGCCTGGACCAGTGCCTGGGCGAAGGCGTCGGGGGCCATGCCGTAGCGGGGGGCGTTCTGCAGCAGCCACGAGGACAGCTCGGACTCGCCGACGGAGATTTCCTCCGTCTCGGCGATTTTGTCGAGGAGGAGTCGGCTGCGCAGGCCGTCGCGCGCCTCGCGCTCGACCTCGGCACGGTGCGCCTCGTCACCGGCGTGGCCGTCAGCGAAGTGCTCCTCCACCTCCTGGCTGATGACGCCGTCGGGCACGGGGAAGTCGGCGAGGCCCAGGAGAGCCTCGTGCACCTTGCCCCGGGCCTGCATCCCCTGCTCGAGCACACGCACACGGCCAAGGCGGGTGCGGATGTCATCGCGGAGTTCGCCGATGGTGTCGAACTCCGAGGCCATCTGCGCGAAATCGTCGTCGGCAGCCGGCAGCGCGCGCTCGCGGACAGCCGAGACAGTCACATTCACGGTGAGGGGGCGGCCGACGTACTCGCCGCCCTCCGGTGTGAACTCGAAGGTGCGCGTCTCCCCCGCGGTCGCACCGCGAACGGCATCGTCGAAACCCGGGAGCATGCCGTCGGTGCCCAACTCATACGACAGTGCATGGCCGGAGAGGTCCTCGACGGATGAGCCATCCGCTTCGTAGCCCAGCAGATCGACGAGGAGGACGTCGCCGTCCGCCGCGGCGCGCTCCACGGGCGACAGCGAAGCGAATCTGCCCCGCAGGCCCGTGAGCTGCTCCTCGATGTCCTCGTCGGTGATCTCGGCATCGTCCACCTGCACGGCAATGCCGGAGTAGTCCGGGAGGTCGAACTCGGGACGCACGTCGACCTCCGCGGTGAAGGTGAGCGACTCACCATCGGCGATCTCCGTCACCTGGACATCCGGGCGCCCCAGCGGCACCACGGAGTTCTCACGAAGGGCATCCTCGTAGGCCTTGGGCAGCACGTCGTTGACCGCTTCCTCAAGCACCGCCGCGCGACCCACGCGCTGGTCGATGATCCGCGCGGGGACCTTGCCCTTGCGGAAGCCGGGGATCGAGACCTGCTTGGCGATGACCTGGTACGCCGCATCGAGGCTCGGGGCGAGCTCGTCGAAGGGCACCTCGACCGTGAGCTTCACGCGGGTCGGGCTGAGGGTTTCGGCGGTGCTCTTCACGGGGGTTCTCCTACGGCAGATGAGTCGCGCCAGCCTACTTGCCGGTCCGCTCCACCCCACTCCCGCCTCAGGAGAAGGCGCGATGCATCGCGAGGGACCCGCTCACGCACTTGTCGGGGTACCCGGATTTGAACCGGGGGCCTCCTGCTCCCAAAGCAGGCGCGCTACCAAGCTGCGCCACACCCCGTACGCCTGCGCAAGGCAGGCGGCGTCAGTCTAGGGGCGAGCAGGTGAGGGGCGAGCAGGCCGTCACCACTCCGGGGCGTGAGGACTCCCCGCGCATGCGAGTACCCTGTCAACTCGCACGCTCGCGGGTGTAGCTCAATGGTAGAGCCCCAGCCTTCCAAGCTGGTGGTGCCGGTTCGATCCCGGTCACCCGCTCTTGACTCCGCTCGACCATGCCCCTGACGCGCCCGGTGTCGTCGACCTTCAGCGCCGGGGCATTCCGCACCGCATCATCCATCCGGGGCACGTCACCTCTGTCGAGGAAGCCGCGCAGGCCTGCGGCGTGCGGACGGATCAGGTCGTCAAGACACTCGTCATCCGTCGCGGCGAGGGCGACTACGTGCTCGTGCTCGTGCCAGGCGACCGATCGCTCTCGTGGCCCAAGCTCCGCGCTCTGCTCGGCGTCAATCGCATGACGCTGCCGGACGCCGATGAGGCCCTCGCCGCGACCGGCTATGCCCGGGGCACCATCACTCCGCTCGGGCTCGATCTCCCTGTCGTGGCCGACGCAAGCATCATCGGTGGCGAGATCACTCTCGGCACAGGCCAGCGCGACACCGTGGTGGCGGTCGACGCCGCTTCAGTCATCGACGCCTACGCCGCCACCGTCGCAGACGTCACTTCTCGCTCTGCGCACCAATGACAAGCGGCGGTCGCAGGCTCCAGTCATAGATGACGATGGTCCTCAGTACGACGTCTTGCACCGAACGATTGCGCTTGCTCACCAGAGCCCAGCCGAGTCCGATGGGGAAGCCCACGGAGAAGGCCGCGCGTGCCAGTGCGACCAACCAGCCCAGGCGCCCGCCCTTGCGGCTGACCACACGGACACCCATCACCCACGCACCTAGGGATCGTCCGCTCGTCGCCCAGGCCACCGTCCAGTAGAGCGTGGTGAAGGCATACCCCCAGAGGACGAGCGTCGCCGCCCGGGGTGGATGGACCTCGACACCGGGGGTGAAGATGAGTTGGAGGATCTCGATGCCGAGCCAGACGCCCATCATGAGCAGGGCGACGAGGGACACGTCGATCACGCTGGCAAGGAAACGCGTCGCGAAGCCAGCACGCTCACCCTGGAACTCGCGGGCATCCTCGGGAATGGAGAAGTCCGCCGCCTGGCGCCCCTCGCCGCGCCGCCAAGCGCTGAAGGTCGTCATGACTCCCTCCCGGGCAGCGACTCGGGCTCGCCAGGGGCATCGAGCTCAGCCAGGGACTCGGGCTCTCCTGGGGCATCGAGCTTGCGGCCTCGTCGCGGCAGGATGCGGTCGACGATGCGCGCCGTGGCGATGTCAGTGGCGAAGGAGCGCAGGCGCACGTAATCGATAGCGTCCGTGGCCACACCACCTGTCGACTGGCGGATGATCGCCGGGAGGTCGACCTGCTCGATGACGTACTCGGCGATCTCCACGATGGGCAGACGGTCGATCACCGGATCGAGATCGACGGTCGCGACAAGGGCGTCGATGTCGACCCGCTGCTCGACAAGTTCGGTGAGGTCGAGCTGGTCGAGGACGGCATCGACGACGGCGACGAGATTCACGCGCTGGAGCACGATCTCGGTGACGTCAATCGAGTCGAGCGCGCCTTCGATGACGCGGCGGAGGTCGACGCGCTCGAGCACGATCTGAGTGAGGTCGATGCGATCGAGGGCCTGCAAGATGATGGCTCTCAGATCGACCCGGCCGATGACGAGCGCAGTGATGTCGATGCGCTGCACAACCGCATCGGTCACTCCCGGGACTACCCGGTCGAGCACCGCTGAGGTGGGCGGCCCTGCGACGGTCGCCACCGCGTCGATCGCCGTGATAGCTGCGGATTCCATCGCCGATCCGACGGCGGCACCCATCGAAGCGAGGAGGCCGAGCAGTCCCTCGGGCGGATCCTGGTCGACAGGGCGCACCACGATGATCACCTCTTGGCGACCATCATCCGTATTCACGTGGCCGATCCTCCCAGACGTCCCCATCGGTCACCCCGGGTCGGGGGGCCCGGCGGAGCGGCAGAGCCGCCCCTGTCGGGCTATGTCAGGTCAGTATCGGGGAGCGACCGACGGGGGCAGTGCCGCAAGCGCGGAGAGGTCATCCGCATCCAGGACGAGATCGGCGGCCGCGGCGTTCTCCTCCAGCCAGCGACGGCGTTTCGTGCCCGGGATGGGCACGACGTGCTGGCCCTGAGCGAGGACCCACGCCAGCGCGACCTGAGCCGGAGTGGCCCCATGACGTTCGGCGACCAGGCGCACTCCATCGACGATCACCGCATTGGCGGCCATTGCCTCGGGCGTGAAGCGCGGGTTCGCGGAGCGGAAGTCCGCGTCACCGATGCTCTCGGCGGACACAGCCCCGGTGAGGAAGCCGCGACCCAGCGGGCAGTATGCGAGGAATCCGATTCCTCGCTCCTGGGTGAGCTCAAGCACTCCATTGACGACGTTGTCATCGGTCCACAGGGAGAGTTCGCTCTGCACGCTCGACACCGGATGCACGGCATCTGCCGCGAGGATCTCCGCCACCGTCGCCTCGGACAGGCCCAGGTAGCGGACCTTGCCCACCGCGACCAGCTCGGCCATCGCGCCCCAGGTCTCCTCGATCGGGACCTCGGGGTCCACACGATGCAATTGGTAGAGGTCAATCGTGTCGATACCGAGTCGCGCCAGCGATGCGTCGCACGCGGCCCGAATGTGCTCGGGGCTCCCGTCACGCCCGTAGGTCGTCGCGTCGATCGGCACGAGTCCCGCCTTGGTCGCAATGACCGCTCGGTCGCGCAGACCCGTGCGCACGACGTACTCCCGGATGATCTCCTCGTTGGTGAAGGGGCCGTAGACGTCGGCGGTGTCGAGCAGTGTGATGCCGAGATCAACGGCGCGGTGCAAGGTGGCTTCCACCTCGGCCGGATCGGCGTCGGCGACGTTGTAGGCCCACGACATCGGCATGCAGCCGAGCCCGATGGCACTCACCTCGAGCTCACCCAGCATGCGCTGATCCATGTGCACTCCCTGTCGTAGGCGGGCTCGGTACGTTAGCCCAGTGAGTCCGATGCAATAGCGGGCGCCCACCGCCGAGGAGGCCACGATGTCCCTGACCCGATACGCCGGAGCGATGCTCATCGAACGCGTCGGAGTGGGTGCTGCCGCAGGCCTTGCGCCGGGTGCACTCCTCAAGGCCTTCGGCATCGAGGAGACCGAGGACTCCCCCACACTGCGCTACTTCGCCCGCCTATTCGCCGTGCGCAACGCCGTGCTCGGAGTCCTGGTGTGGGAGGCGCGACATGACCCCCGTCGCCTCGAGCGCGTGGCCTGGATCAACGCAGCGACCGAGGTCCTCGATGCGGCAGCGGCTGCGGCTCCGCTCACGACGGGGCGCACGAAGCCGGGCGCGGCCGCCGGTGCGATCGGTGCCTCGCTGGCGGTGAGCGCTGGATTCATCGGGCTCGCCCTCAAAGCCCGCCGGGCGCGGACGGTCTGACAGAGTGTGCGCTCGTCGAGAAGGAGTCCCATGGACATGCGAGTCCTGAGCGTCACGCTCACCGAGGTCCACTCTGAGGCAGGAGCCCCCGTCTCACCTCCCACACGCAAGGTTGTGGCGGCGGCTGTCGTCACCAACCCGCTCGCGGGCAAGCAACTGGTCGCCGACCTGGCCGTGCTCGAGGATATGAGCGCGGAGGTGGCGGGGATTCTCGTGCAACGTGCCCTCGAGGTGCTCGCCAGTGCGGGCGTCACGCCTGACCAGGTGCGCGGCTACGGCAAGGGAGCAATCGTCGGCACTCGCGGCGAGTTGGAGCACACGGCCGCCGTGCTGCACCCTCGTTTCGGCGCGCCGGTGCGCGCGGCGATCGGCGGCGG
>JBIKKK010000224.1:0-3325 GCA_044360385.1 Candidatus Nanopelagicales bacterium | reverse complement strand
CCTGCAGGGTCGGGCGCGCCTTGACGGCGATCTGCGTCGGGCACTCCCAGCGCTCCTCGCCACGCACGTGCGCCGCGCTCACGCGGATAAGTCGGTCACGGACGACGACTCGCCAGGGCGGAGTCCATGGTGGAATCTCGACCTGCGTCACCCCTGCACCTCGTCCTCGAGGATGACGAGCAGGTCACCCGCAGGAGCTGCGGCCGGCTCAGCTCCGCGCTGCACCAGCCCACGCTCACGCAGGGCTGCATCGCTCTCGGGGCTGCCCGGCTTGGGGGCAGCACTGCGTTGCGCCGGACACACAGATTGGAAGTCGCAGTAGCGGCACAGCGGACCCGGGCGTGCTTCCCAGGCACCACCCGTCGCCATGACGTCACGCTGCTCGTGTGCGGATTCCAGATCCGTGAGGGCGCGGCGGATCGCAGCCGGATAGACCGGGCGCGTCACCGCGCGCGGATCCTTGAGATACAGCAACTCGATCTCAGCGATCGGCTCGCCCATCCCCTCGAGGGCGGCGGCGTAGAGCAACTGCTGGCGCCAGTAGGACCACCAGAAGCGCGGCTTGGGCGCTCCGGTCTTGTAGTCAGTGACGCGCAGGCCGGGCTCCGTCACGGTGATGCGATCGATGTGACCGAGGAAAGGCAGTCCCGCGAGGTCGGTGCGCACCTCACGCTCAAGTCCGTCAGCAGCGACCTCAATGCGCGCGGGCTCCTCTGTCGCGAAGTACGCCGCCATCGCACGCGCGCTGCCCTCGCGGACCTCCATCTCGTCGATTCCCTGCCCTTCGACCAGCGCGAACTCAGCAATGAGGGCCTCCGCGAGATAGGCATCGGCGCGCTCGGGCACACGGTCATCCGGAGGCAGCGCGAGGAGATGCTCGAGGGCCGCGTGCACGGCTCGACCGATGACGAGCGCGGCCGTCGACGGCGTCTCCCAGCGTTCGATGCGCTGCCACCAGTAGCGCAGGGGACAGCCGAGGAACTGCTCGATTGAGGTGGCCGACCAGGGGCGATTCGGCGCAGCGACCTCGGGCACCCGCACGGTGAGGGGGGATCGAGGGGTGCGCTGGCCGGCCATGCCCCGAGCATGTCAGGTGGGTGTGACGGCGGCCCCCGACGACACCCGAGGGGCGGATGGCACGCTGGGGCCATGGCCATTCTCGTCATGGAGCGGACGCACCTGTCGGTGCGACTGGGCCGGTGGGAACGCTTCGGCACCTTCACGAGCAGCTTTGACATCCCCTGGGATCACATCATCCACGCCGAGGCCTCATCCGACATGTGGCCGCGTGTGCGCGGTTGGCGCTGGCCCGGCATCGGCATCCCGCACGTCATTCTCATTGGCCGGATGCGCTTCCGAGGCGGCCAGGACTTCTGCGCGCTGCTCGGCACGAAGCCGGGGATCGTCCTGGAATTGAAGGACGAGCCCTACGACCGCCTCCTGGCGACGGAGGCCAATGCCGCACACATCGTGAAGCGCGTGACCAAGGGTTCGTGAGGAATTCGGGCACACCGAAGGACCCGGTAGGTCACACTCAGGCCGTGAGCCCACATCGCATCGCCCTCGCGGCGGCGGCCCTTGGCGCTGCCATGTTCGTCGCCGTCACTCCACTTGCCTCGGCGAATGACGCTCCCACGCCGGCCGGATGGGTCACCCAGATCGGCACCTTCGACTACCTCGTGCAGCCGGACTACGATGGGCTCGCTCCGGTGCGCGACGGGGTGCGTGGGGCAACCATCGGACTGGGCACCTTCGATCGCCTTGACGGTGAGCTCGTCCTCGTCGGAGGGAAGACGTATCGCGTCGGCACCGACGGCGTCCCGCGGGTCGTATCGATGTCGCGCATGACACCGTGGGTGGAAGCTGTGCGCTTCACCCCGCAGGCTTCGATGCGAGTGCCAGCCGGCACCGAATGCTCCGCGCTCGGCTCCCTCATCGATAATCTCGCTGGCACCACAGGCGGGATGGTGGCAGCACGGCTCATCGGCACCTTTGATGTGCTCACCGCCCGTAGCGTGCCCGCACAGTCAAAGCCCTACCCGCCGCTGTCGGAAGTGGTGGCCAAGCAGACAGTGTTCCCGCTCACCGACGTGACCGCCACGCTGGTCGGCTTCCGCACCGGGCCCGATCTGCTCGGTGTGGGTGCACCGGGGCTCCACCTCCACGGACTCACGAAGGCGCGCGATGCCGGCGGACACATCCTCGGCTGCACCGCGGGGGCCGGCGTCCGCCTATCGATCCAGCGCACGCAGGGTGTCCGACTCCTCGCGGGCCCCTGATCCCCGGTTTTTGCCAGTTATCGCGACTTCCCCGTGTAAGGAAGTCGCGATAACTGGCAAAAAGCGCTAGATCTACTCGAAACGGGACTGGCTGCGCCACAGGTCGATGCCGGCCTCGACGGCGTACTCATCGATCGCAGCGATCTCGGCGGGCGTGAAGTCCAGACGCTGCACGGCGGCGGCCGTCTCGCGCAGTTGGTCCGCACTGCTCGCACCCAGCAGGGTCGACGTCACGCGAGGATCGCGCAGCGTCCACGAGATGGCCATCTGCGCCAGCGACTGTCCACGCTCGCGCGCCACACCCGCGAGGCCGCGCACGCGCGCGAGATTGTCGTCGTGCGCCATCGCCGGATCCAACGACTTGCCCTGCTGGGCGCGGGATCCCGCGGGGATGCCCTCCGCGTAGCGGTCGGTGAGCATGCCCTGCGCGAGTGGGCTGAAGGTGATGATGCCGACGCCGAGGTCGTCACAGGTCTCGATGAGGCCGTCGCCCTCGATCCAGCGATTGAACATCGAGTACGACGGCTGGTGAATGAGCAGCGGCACGCCCATGTCACCGAGGATGCGCGCCGCCTCAATCGTGCGCGAGGGAGAGTACGACGATATGCCGGCGTAGAGCGCCTTGCCCGAGTGCACCGCTGTGGCGAGCGCACCCATCGACTCCTCGAGCGGAGTCTCTGGGTCGGGCCGGTGGTGATAGAAGATGTCGACGTAATCAAGGCCGAGCCGATCAAGGGACTGGTCGAGCGAGGCGAGGATGTACTTGCGCGAGCCCAGATCGCCGTAGGGGCCGGGCCACATGTCCCAGCCGGCCTTGCTCGAGATGACGAGTTCATCGCGCAAGTCCGCGAAGTCCTCGGCCAGGATGCGCCCGACATTGATCTCTGCCGAGCCGTAGGGCGGCCCATAATTGTTGGCCAGATCAAAGTGCGTGATGCCCAGATCGAAGGCGGTCTGCAGCATCTCTCGCTGGGTCTGCAGCGGCGTATCGTCGCCGAAGTTGTGCCAGCAGCCGATGGTAACGGCGGGCAGCTTCAGGCCGCTGC
>JBIKKK010000049.1:0-12060 GCA_044360385.1 Candidatus Nanopelagicales bacterium | reverse complement strand
CGACACTCTCGACCTAGACCAGGCGGACGTGATCGTCGTGGACGTGTCGGTCGAAGTTGCGGCTGAATCCGTCGATGCGTCCGAGGCCGTCGACGCGTCCGAATCCGTCGATCAGGGCTGACGAGCCCGCCGACGGTGACGTCGGCCGAGCACGAGCGCGAGTCCCGGGATCCCGAGTAGGGCTCCGATAGCGCACACCAGGGACCATCGCTCGGTGTCGATCCCCCACACAGAGCCCCAGATCTGCACGGCGATCAGGGCAAGGACCCACAGCACGGTGCCCACGGCGATCGCGGCGACACCGTCATCGTCTCGGCTGCGTAGGGCAGGGTCTGCCTCAATCTGCTCGATGGTGAGGCGCGTGTCCACATCCGCAGGCTAGCGGGTCGGCCCGGGGCAGGCTGGCATCCCTAGAGTGGTCACATGGATCACCGAGTACGCCGCCTCATCACCGTCGGCGTACTCGTGTTGCTCGTCGGTGCCGTCGTCGTGGCCGCCTTGACGCGCTGACGCTTGCCCTGTGCCTGGCGTGGCAAGGTTGCCAGCGTCGACCTTAGCGAACCTGTGGATGACAGCGGGTGCTGGCAAGGTTGCCAGCGTGGGTTGCGGGTGACTTGTGGATGACAGCGGGTGCTGGCAAGGTTGCCAACGTGGGTTGCGGGTGACCTGTGGATAGAAATTGACGGACGGCGTATCCGAACGATCCGCGTGCGGACAAGGATCGACATTTCGTAGATCCGCGTGCGGATATGGATCGACTCTAGGTCCGACCCCTGACACCCAGTGACCTACGTGCTGACGTCCTCGGGCACGCGCTTCCACAGGAGCAGGGCGAAGCTCGCTGCGAAGAAGAGGAGCATCACCGCGAAGGCATTGTGCACGCCCAAGGCATCGGCGAGGGCGGCGAGCAGGAAGGGTGCGATGCCGCTCATGACCGCGATGCCGGCGCTGGTCAGGCCCGCGGCCCGATCTGGCTGGCCCGCGGATGCGCGCATGGCTCGGCCAATGCCCAGCGGGAAGTGCATGCCGATGCCGACGCCGATGAGAACGAGTCCGATGATCAGTGGGACGGCGCCGGTAACGAGCCAGGTGTAGGCGAAGGCCGCGCCGGCGAAGAGGATCGAGCCCCCGAAGACGAGTTCCGACGACACCCGCTCGACGAGCCGCGAACCGACGAGACGTCCGATGATCATTCCCGTGACGATGGCCGCGATGGTGGTCGATGCCGCCGCTGGCCCGAGTCCGCCGCGTTCACGCAGCAGGTCGGGCCCCCACTGCAGCAGGGTGATCTCGACACCTGTCAGCAGGATCAGCGTGAGGACGGCCCACCACACCAGGCCGGGCATACGCGGTGTGTCGCGTCGCTTCTCCAGCTCGGTGCCGATGTTGAACGGTGCACTCGTGCGACCGCGAGCGACCTCGAGAGCCACCGCCCCGACGACGAGGAGGAGCAGGCCTGATTGCCAGCCCAGAACGAGGGTGGCCCCGATGCCGATGGCAAAGGTGGCGATGAGGGAGGACAGCGAGGCGGCGAGATTGGCCTCGACCAGGGCGGCGTCGGCGGCGGCACCCTGCCGCGCCTCGAGGTAGGCGCTGGCCCCGACGACGGCGAAGCCGCACCCCATCGAACCGAAGAACGGGCCGAGCGCGACCAGCCAGAGCGGTCCACCGGAGACATAGAGCAGTGCGCCTGAGGCGATCACCAGCGAACTGCACCGCAGCAGCGTCGCGCGATCGAAGCGGCGAACGATGAGCGGCCCGCAGATGCTGCCGACCAGGCCACCGAGGGCTAGGGCGATGCTCAGCAGGGCCGCGGCGGTGCGGGTCAGCCCCTCGTCGTCGCGCAGGAGCGTGAGCGAGGCACTGAAGCCATAAACGAACCAGCCCAGGAGCCCGAGCTGCGCATAGGCCAGGAGGGTGGTGCGATCGCGGATCGGTCGGGCCGGCGCGTGAACGACGTGGTCGTCCGGTGACGTCATCCCAGGGCGCTGACGACGTAGTCGATCGACCGGGTGAGCTGGCGCACATCGTCGGGATCGACGGCGGGGAAGACTGCCACGCGGATCTGGTTGCGGCCCAGCTTGCGATAGGGCTCGGTATCGACGATGCCATTGGAGCGCAAGGCCTTGGTGATCTGCGTCGCGTCGATGCTGTCGTCGAAGTCGATGGTCGCGACCACGGCAGAGCGCTTCGCGGGATCGGCGACGAAGGGGCTTGCCACGGGGCTTGCCTCGGCCCAGTCGTAGAGGATTCCCGACGACTCCGCCGTGCGCGCTGTGCACCAGTCCAGGCCGCCGTTGCCGAGGAACCAGTCCACCTGCTCCGCCATGAGGTAGATCGTGGCGAGCGCCGGTGTGTTGTAGGTCTGGTCCTGCCGGGAGTTGTCGACCGCGATCGATAGGTCGAGGAAAGCGGGCGTCCAGCGTCCGCTCGCCGAGATCTCCTCCACCCGCGCGAGGGCGGCGGGGGACATGAGCGCCAACCACAGGCCGCCGTCTGATCCAAAGCTCTTCTGCGGGGCGAAGTAGTAGACGTCGGTCTGGGAGGCGTCGAGCGGGAGGCCACCGGCTCCTGACGTGGCATCGGTGAGCACGAGGGCATCCGCGTCGGCACCCGGCACGCGCACAGGCGGGATAGCCACGCCGGTGGACGTCTCGTTGTGCGGTGAGCAGTAGGCGTCGACGCCTGCCTCGGCGACGAATGCCGGGGCGTCACCGGGGTCGGCCTTGATGATCATGGGATCGCCGAGGTGGGGCGCCTCCTTGGCGGCGGTGGCGAACTTCGCACCGAACTCACCGAAGGACAGGAACTGCGCGCGGTCGCGGATGAGACCGAAGGTCGCGATGTCCCAAAACGCCGTGGACCCGCCGTTGCCCAGGATCACCTCGTAGCCCTCGGGGAGAGAGAAGAGGTCGGCGAGGCCTGAGCGCAGCCGACCCACCTGCGACTTCACCGTCTTCTGCCGGTGCGAGGTGCCGAGGTAGGTGCCAGCGACGTCGAGCAGGCCGCTCACCTGCTCGCGGCGCACCTTCGAGGGCCCCGCACCAAAGCGGCCGTCGCGGGGGAGGAGGTCAGCGGGGATGGTGATGTCGTCGGTCACGCTGGCAAGGCTACGCAGTGCGTGGCTCAGCGCCTGACGGAGGTCGGGCGGGACTCCCGCGTCGACGGCGTATATCCGGAGGGGGCGACCATCTGCGCATCCCAGCCAGGCACGGACTCGGGGATGCGCGGAGCTGGGCCGACGTAGCGTGCGGACGGGCGCACCAGGCGACCGGTGCGCTTCTGCTCGAGGATGTGGGCACTCCACCCGGCCAGGCGCGCGCAGGTGAACATCGACGTGAACATCTGCGCGGGGACCTCGGCGAAGTCGAGCATGATCGCGGCCCAGAACTCGACGTTGGTCTCCAGGATGCGATCGGGCCGACGAGCACGGAGCTCTGCGAGCGCAGCGGTCTCGAGTGCGAGGGCCACCTCGTAACGCGGGGCGTTGAGCTCCTGCGCCGTGCGGCGGAGCACTCGGGCGCGGGGATCCTCGGCGCGGTAGACGCGGTGGCCGAAGCCCATGAGCCGCTGGCCTCGATCGAGAACGCCGCGCACGTAGCCTTCAGCATCGCCGGTGCGCTCGATCTCCTCGATCATGCCGAGGACGCGTGAGGGGGCTCCACCGTGGAGTGGGCCGCTCATGGCGCCGATGGCACCTGAGATGGCTGCGGCGACGTCGGCACCGGTGGAGGCGATGACCCGCGCGGTGAAGGTCGAGGCGTTCATCCCGTGTTCGGCTGCAGAGACGAAGTAGGCGTCGACGGCCTGCACGTGACGAGGGTCGGGCTCGCCGCGCCAGCGCGTCATGAAGCGCTCCACGATTGTTGTGGCGTCGTCGATGCGGGACTGGGGCACCATGGGCACGCCGAGGCCTCGGGCCGCTTGTGCGACGAAGGACATGGCCATGACGGAGACGTGCGCGAGGTTCTCGCGTGCGATGTCGTCGTCAATGTCGAGGAGTGGCTGCAAGCCCCAGCCGGGAGCGAGCATCGCGATAGCCGACTGCACGTCGACGCGCACGTCACCCGAGTGCACCGGGATGGGGTAGGGCTCCGCCGGGGGCAGCCCCGGGTTGAACTCGTTGTCGACGAGGAGTCCCCAGACGTTGCCGAAGGACACCCGGCCCACGAGATCCTCGATGTCGACGCCCCGGTAGCGCAGGGAACCGCCATCGCGGTCGGGCTCGGCGATCTGCGTCTCGAATGCGACCACGCCCTCAAGGCCCGGCACGAAGTCGGTCATGGCTCCATTCAACCCCCACGCTCCGGAGGCCGGGTGCCGGGGCGCTCCGACCCCGGCCGTGATGGGATCGGGCCGTGGCCGACGAGCATGACCTCAAGGGAATGCGGCTGGCCTATGACCGGGGAACCCTGATCGAGGCCGACCTCGCCCCCGACCCCCTGGCCCAATTCCGCCGCTGGCTCGCGGACGCGGTCGCTGACGGGATCGTCGAGCCCAACGCCATGGTGCTCTCGACAGTGTCGTCCGATGGCATGCCGAGCGCGCGCACCGTCTTGCTCAAGGACGCGGATGCCCGCGGCTTCGCCTTCTACACCAACCTCCGCTCACGCAAGGGTCGCGAGCTCGAGGCGACTCGACGCGCGGCGTGTGTCTTCCCGTGGCTTCCTCTGCATCGCCAGGTAGTGGTGATCGGCGAAGCCGTGGAGGTCCCGCGCGAGGAGGCGGCCGACTACTTCGGGTCGCGTCCGCATGGATCGCAGCTGGGCGCCTGGGCGAGTCGCCAGTCTGAGGTGATCGCCGATCGCGCAGTACTCGACGAGCGGCATGCGGAGTTGCTCGAGCGCTTCCCCGGCGAGGTGCCGCTCCCGGATTTCTGGGGGGGCTGGATCGTCTTACCCGAGTCGGTGGAGTTCTGGCAGGGGCGCGACTCGCGCCTGCACGACCGACTGCGGTACCGGCGCGTGCGAGCCGGTGCACTCGACGACACTGGCGCCTGGGTCGTCGAGCGTCTGTCGCCCTGAGCGCCGATGGCTCGCATCTTCGCCGACCTCACGCCGCTGCGCGAGAGCCCGCCCTTCCGGCGGCTCTGGATAGGCCACAGTGTCGGCACCGCCGGGCAGCAGATGACCGCGGTCGCGGTCGCCCTGGAGGTCTACGACCTCACCGGCTCTTCATGGGCGGTCGGCCTCACCGGGCTCTTCCAACTCGTGCCGCTCGTCGTGCTGGGTCTCTACGGCGGTGCGCTGGTCGATCGCTTCGACCGACGTCGCGTCGCGCTGATCGCGACACTGGGGCTCTGGGCGAGCACGCTCGCCTTCGTCGTGCAATCCCTCGCGGGGGCGGATTCCGTCGCACTCCTCTATGCGATCATCGCGGTGCAGTCCGGATTCTTTGCCGTGGCCAATCCCGCGCGGCAGGCGATCGTGCCGCGCCTCGTGCCCCTGCATCTGTTGCCGGCAGCCAATGCGCTCAACACCCTCACCTGGGGTCTCGCCTTCACGATCGGCCCGGTCGTCGCCGGCTTCCTCATCGCGGGCACGGGCACGGTCACCACGGTCTACCTCCTCGACCTCGTCGTCTTCGCAATCTCCGTGTGGGCGATGTGGCGGCTGCCTTCGCTGCCGCCGGAGGGGGTTGCTCCCGATGCGGCGCGTGGCTGGCGCAGCGTGCTCGAGGGCCTGCGCTTCCTCAAGGGCAAGCGCAACCTGCAGATGTCCTTCTACCTCGACATCGTGGCGATGGTCTTTGGCATGCCACGTGCGCTCTTCCCCGCCATTGCCACCGCCTGGTACGGAGGGTCGCTTGCCGACGTTGCGCTCATCGTCGGCCTCCTCTCGGCCGCGCCGGCCGTCGGATCGATCGTGGCCACGGTCTTCTCGGGCCCGCTGGGGAAGGTGCGCCGGCAGGGCTTGGCCGTGGTCATCTCCATTTGCATATGGGGCGGAGCCATCGCCGTCTTCGGCCTGGTCCGCGCGCTGCCCGTCGCGCTCATCCTGCTGGCCATTGCCGGTGGGGCCGACTCCGTGAGTGCCATCTTCCGGTCGACGATCCTGCAGGCGGCCACTCCCGATGACTATCGCGGGCGCTTGCAGGGCATCTTCACCGTCGTCGTCGTGGGCGGGCCACGTCTGGGCGACGTCGAGGCGGGTGCGGTGGCGGAAGTGTTTGGCGAAACCGTCTCAGCAGTATCGGGTGGACTGCTGTGCATCCTCTTCACCGGCATGCTCGTCGCTGCAGTGCCGGCGTTCCTCAGATATGACGCGGAGCACCCGGTTCCCTGAGGCACGAGCTACGGTAGGTAGGCGTCGAGGATGCGTGAGAGCAGGTCGTCGGGTGCGACGCCCTGCGCCTTGGCCTCGGCCCGCAGGCGCTTGCGCACCGACTTGGGCACACGAGCACCGAGGTCGACGTACTTGTCCTTGGGCGGGCCGGTGATCGCGTCGGCGGCTGTCGCGCCCTTGCCGGGCTTGAGGCTCTTGGCCTTGACGACTTGGGCCTTGGACTTGCCCTTACCCTCCTTGACGCCTCCGGGGATCGGCGCGGGCAGGGGCCGACCGCTCACCGGATGCAGGTCAGCATCAGGGGCGCGGCTCAGCGCGGGGCGAGGCGTCTGCGGTGCCATGGGTCCTCCGGGGTAGGTCACGTAACGGTACGCCGTCAGGTGAGCAGACGGTCGAGGATGTCGTCGAAGGCGTCGATGACCTCGGCGGCGCCGGGGGAGCGCCAGGCCTGCACAGGCACGCCCGCGCCCTGGGCCTGCTGCACCGCGGAGCGCTCGGGGATGACGGGGTCAAGCACGAGGTCGCCGTAGACCCCGCGCAACTCCTCGATGCGGTAGCGGTGCTCGGAGAGATTGCCGCGCACGCGGTTGACGAGCACTCCGGCGGTGCGCAGGCGCAGGTTGACCGACGTGCGTGCGGCTTCTACAGCCGTGAGCGCGCGCGTCGCGCCCTGCAGGGCGAAGAAGCCGGGTTCGGTGACGACGAGCGCGCTGTCGGCAGCGGCGAGGCCGTTGCGGGTGAGCTCATCCAGTGACGGCGGGCAATCGAGGAGGACGAGGTCGTAGGCCTCGGTGACTCCTGCGAGGGTCACCCTCAGGCGCGTCGCCGAGTCGGAGCCCTCGGGGCGATTGCGGTGCGCGACCGCCTCTTCGCTCGGCAGCACGTCGATCGGCGGACCCCAGCCGGTGCTCACGATGGCCTCGCGGGCGATGCCCGGTCGGCCGTCAGCCAGCACGTCGCCGACCGTGAAGGCGAAGGGCGGGGGATCGAGGGCCACGGTGGCATTAGCCTGCGGGTCCAGGTCGATGACGAGGGTGGAGATCCCGCGCGCCCAGGCGGCACCGGCGAGGCCGAGCACGGTCGTGCTCTTGCCTACGCCGCCCTTGAGGGACAGCACCGCCACTGCTGACATGGGGCGAGTGTGTCAGGTGTGGCGCGTCAGCCGCTCGCGGCCCGCTTCATCCGGGCGAAGCGGTCCAGCGCCTCCAGACGCTCCGTCGCGTGGTCGACGATTCGCTCGGGGTAGCCGTGGTTGTAGCCCCCCAGGGTGTCCCACGGGGTGTGCGCGGTCTTGCCCGGCAGATGGGCGAGCTCCGGCACGTAGCGACGCACGTAGTCGCCGTCGGGATCGAACCTTTCGCCCTGGCCGACGGGGTTGAATACCCGGTGGTACGGCGAGGCGTCGGTGCCGCAACCCGCCGTCCACTGCCAGCCGTGGGAGTTGCTCGCCAGGTCACCGTCGCGCAGCCAGCGCATGAAGTGCGCTGCGCCGCGCTGCCACGGCAGGTGGAGGTCCTTGACAAGGAAGCTCGCGACCACCATGCGCACGCGATTGTGCATCCATCCTTCAGCGATCAACTGGCGCATGCCGGCGTCGACGAAGGGATAACCCGTGCGGCCCTCGGCCCACGCCTCGAAAAGCGCGTCGGCCTGCGCACCCGAATCCCATGCGAAGTCGTCGTCGAAGCGCGCGTCCATGGAGGCGCGCGCGCTCTCGGGGCGCTGATGCATCACGTCGGCGTAGAACTCCCGCCACGCAATCTCCTTGCGGTAGGTCTCCTCGCCCGCGGAGTCGCCGAGGTCGGCGAGGATCGTGCGGGGGTGGATCTCGCCCCACTTGAGGTGATGGCCCATGGCGGACGTGCCGTCGAGCGCGGGGAAGTTGCGCGTGTCGTCGTATGCCTCCAGGCCCGTGGCCCGGAAGGCCGCCCAGCGCTCCAGCGCTGCGGCCTCGCCGGCGGCGGGCAACGCGAACGGCAGTTCGGGCCGCTCGGGGAATCCGTCGCAGTCCACCGGCATCGAGTACGTCGCGTCAGCATCCGGCGCGGGCGCGCGCCAGCCGTGGCGCATCCACGCGCGGTAGAACGGCGTGTAGACGCGGTACGCCGTGCCGTCGTCCTTCGTCACTCGACCGGGGGCGACGGCGTACGGCGAGCCCGTCTCCACGAGCTCGATGCCGTGCTCGGCGAGGGCGGCGCGCACGCGCGCATCCCGCTGCACGCCGTAGGGCCCGTAGTCGGTGGCGATGTGCACCTCGTGCGCACCGGCCGCCCGAGCAACCGCGACGACACGATCGACTGGATCGCCGTGCTGCAGGAGGAGTTGACCGTCGAGGTCGGCATCGAGCGCGCGCAGTGAGTCGACGAGGTAGGCACGGCGGACATCGCTCGCGGGCTCCCACACGGCCGGGTCGACGACGAAGAGCGGAACGACCTCGCCGTCGACGGCAGCGGCCGCACCGAGGGCCGGGTTATCGCCCAGGCGCAGGTCGCGGCGGAACCAGGCGACGGCGGGCACCCTCGCAGGCTAGAGGCTGGTCAACCCGGGGGCACGCGGGGGCGGAGCGCCGGCGAATGGGGTTGAATGCCTTGTGTGAGCGACCTCATCGACACGACGGAGATGTACCTCCGCACGGTGTTCGAGCTCGAGGAGGAGGGGATCATCCCTCTCCGTGCCCGGATCGCCGAGCGGCTCGGGCAAAGCGGACCCACGGTGTCGCAGACGGTGGCCCGCATGGAGCGCGACGGCCTGCTCACCGTCGAGGGTGATCGGCACCTGGAGCTGACGCCCCGGGGTCGCGAGTACGCCACCCGGGTCATGCGCAAGCACCGCATTGCCGAGTGCCTGCTCGTCGATGTCATCGGCCTGCCCATCGAGGATGTCCACACCGAGGCATGCCGGTGGGAGCACGTCATGTCCGACACGGTCGAGCGGCGCATTTTGGCGATGCTCGACAATCCGACCGAGTCGCCCTTCGGCAATCCCATCCCCGGCCTCGAAGAGCTGGTCCCGGGCGCCAAGCCGACCGCGACGCGCGGTGCGGACTGGGTGACGCTGGACTCTGCTGCGGGCGACGACGCCGCGCGCGTGACCGTCCGTCGCATCGGTGAGAGCGCCCAGGTCGACCCCGAGATGGTCGCCCTGCTCCAGCGGGCCGGCGTGGTCCCGGGCGGGGCGGTGCGCGTGCAGCGTGCGGCCACGGGCGTGCTCGTGGGGTCGGCGGGGGAGTACGTCGAGTTGCCCATGGACGTCGCCGGCCAGGTCGCCGTCGAGCCGATCGGCTGAATCCCTACCCCCCGGGGTATCCTAGCCTTCCCACTGCCGCCCCCGGGCGGCTCTTCGCGAAGGCTCAGGTGATCGCATGGCCCCCATCACGATGGACGACGTCTGCCGGCGCGAGGTCGTCACGCGCCTCAAGCGCGTGCAGGGCCAGGTGGCCGGGATCGTCTCGATGATTGAGGACGGCCGTGACTGCGGTGAGGTCGTGACACAGCTCGCCGCCGTGTCGCGCGCACTCGACCGGGCGGGCTTCAAGGTCGTGGCCAACGGCCTGCAGCAGTGCGCGACCGCCGAGGGTCGCGGTGAGAAGCCGCCGATGAGCGCCGAGCAACTCGAGAAGCTCTTCCTCGCTCTCGCCTGAGCTGTCGTCACTAGGCTGGCCGCATGGCCCCACCTCGTCGCCCTGAAGCCCTCGCTGCCCTCGCTCCCGGTTCCCTTGAGGGCCGTACGGCGCTCGTCACCGGCGGTGGCACCGGCATCGGTCGCGCGACCGCCGAGCTGCTCGCCCGACTGGGGGCGCGCGTCGCCGTCACCGGCCGTCGCGAAGAACCGCTCGCCGAGGCCGTCGCCGCCATCGAGGCCGCCGGAGGCCAGGCGGCGGCGTATCCCTGCGATATCCGCGAGCCGGAGCATGTCGATGCCCTGCTCGACGCCGTGCTCGGCGACATGGAGCGCATCGACCTGCTGGTCAACAACGCCGGAGGGCAGTTCGTCTCGCGCGCGGAGGACATCTCCTACAACGGCTTCCGCGCTGTGGAGCGGCTCAATCTCGACGCCACCTGGTACGTCTCGACCCAGGTAGCCAAGCGCTCGATGCTGCCGGCGGGCTACGGCAAGATCGCCAGCGTCACCATGACGTTGACCCCGCACCGCGGCATCGTCGGTATGTCGCACTCATCAGCGGCACGCGCGGGTGTCGAAAGCCTTACGGCGACCTGGGCCCAGGAGTGGAGCTCGCGCGGTGTGCGCACCATCGCCGTCGCACCCGGCATCGTGCACACCGAGGCCTGGGAGCGCTACGGCCTCGATCCCGAGCAGGTCGCCCAGGTGATTCCCGCCAAGCGACTGCAGTCCGTGGACGACGTCGCTGCGGTGATCGGCTTCTGGATGAGCCCCGCAGGCGACTACATCACCGGCATCACCCTGGTGGCCGACGGCGGAATGAACCTCGCCGGCCCCGCGCTCTACTGACGCGTCACGCGGGGTTGAGGTTGGCGATCGCGATGATCTGCCAGCCGGTAGCGCCGTTGCGCCAGACGGTCAGGCGCGGCGCGGGCTTGGTGGACAGGCGTGAGCCGTCGATGGTCTCCTCGACCGACAGCCAATGCGTGGCCACGAGGGTGTCCCCGCCGCGGGTCGTCGTGAAGTCGGTGAGCGAGTAGGTGCCCAGCTCCAGGGCCTTGAGCATCTCGATCTCGGCGGCCTTGTCGCGCGGGCCATCGGTGTGCGCCGACTGGAAGTCCGCGGCCAGGATCGCGTCAACGGCGGCCCAGTCCTTGGCGGCAACAGCGGCGACGAACTCGCGGTAGAGGGTCTCGCCGTCGGCGTTCGGATCCTGCATTGCGCTCATGTCGACTCCTGCCTTGATGCCGGACGCTCCGGGAGCCGGACCGTATCAGCCTTCAGGGGCAGTGAGGGACCAGGTTTCGCCAGAAACCCGCAGCGGGATGCCGGACTTGCCGCGCTCGCCGACCTTGACGCCGAGGACCTGGTGCAACTGGATCGTGTTGATGTCGAAGCCCAGGCGAGATGCTGCCATGTAGAGGCGCCACACACGCGCGGTCGGGAGGCCGGCCTCGGCGACGCAGGCGTCCCAATTGCGCTCGAGGTTCTCGCACCAGTGCTTGAGCGTCAGGGCGTAATGCTCGCGGAGGTTCTCCTCGTGGCGGATCTCGAATCCGGCCTCGTTCATGTCGGTGATGATCGTTCCGGGCGGGGTGAGCTCGCCATCAGGGAAGACGTAGCGGTTGATGAAGCTGCGCTTGTAAAGCGCGGGCCATTTGCCGTCCGGCCGGGTGATGCAGTGGTTGAGCAGTCGTCCCTCAGTGCGGAGCTTGTCGTAGAGGAAGGAGAAGTAGGAGGGGTAGTTTGCGCGGCCGATGTGCTCGGTGAGCCCGATCGAGGAGATCGCGTCGAAGCCGGTCTCCTTGACATCGCGGTAGTCGCTGAAGCGGATCTGGGCCTGGTCGGCCAGGCCGGCATCTTCGATGGCGCGCTGGCCCCACTCCGCCTGCTGCTGGGACAGGGTCACGCCGATGGCGGACACGCCGTAGTTCTTGACGGCATGCAGCACCATGCCGCCCCAGCCGCAGCCGACATCGAGTAAGCGCATACCGGGCTGGAGGTTGAGCTTGCGGCACACGAGGTCGAACTTCTCCTCCTGCGCGAGCTCGAGCGATGCCTCGGCGTTGGGGAAGACGGCGCAGGTGTAGGCCATCGACGGGCCGAGCACCATCGAATAGAAGGTGTTGCTCACGTCGTAGTGGTGATGGATCGC
>JBIKKK010000223.1:0-3348 GCA_044360385.1 Candidatus Nanopelagicales bacterium | reverse complement strand
TACCTCATCATCACCCAACTGGACATCTTCACCGCGAGAGGTGCTCTCGTGAACTCCGCGCTCGTCGGCGTTGTCTTCGTCGCGCTGCTCGCGGGCATCCTGCGGGCGCTCTGGCTCAAGCAGCGTGACCCGGCCGTCTACGCCGACCTTGGCCGTGCGTCCGACCAGGAGGTGGTGTCCGCATGACCTCCTACGATCCCTTCGCTCGCGGGCCATTCCCCGTCGGCGTGCGCTCTGAGGAATGGCACGACGCTGCCCGCAATCGCACCCTCCCCGTCGAGATCTGGTACCCCGCCGCCGATGAATACGCCGGGCAGGATCTCGACCCGGCTACCTGGGATGTCTTCCCGCCGGTGTGGGCCGCGGATGGCGTCGCGTCGCCCGACGAGATGTGCACCCAGTCGGCCGTTCGCGACGCGGCCATATGCGAACTCGATGTACCGGCGCCCCTCGTGCTGCTCATCCACGGCTGGGCGGGCTTCCGGCGTGAATCCACCTTCATCGCCACGCACCTCGCGAGTCGGGGCTACATCGTCGTGTCACCCGATGTCATCGGGAGCACCTGGGACGACGTGGATGCCCTGCTCACCTCCCTCGAGCCGGTGGGCCGGCGTGAGGACCTCGTCGACCACGCGGAGGCGAGCGCCATCGCCCGCATCGGAGACATTGCCTTCCTCATCTCCACATCGGTCGAGCGGCTGCCGGTGCGAGATGGGGGAGTGGGCGTGACAGGGGCGAGCTTTGGGGGCTATTCCTCGCTTGTGGCGCCGACCTCGGATGGCCGAGTCGCTGCGATCGCCGCCATGTGCCCCGCTAACGACGACGGCTTGGTCATGTCCGGCGGCTCCGTCTACAACTCTCGGATACGGGCTCCGTGGAAGTCCGACCCCGCCACGCTCATACTGGCCGGCGACCGCGACTCCCTGCTGCCGCTCTACGGCCAGTTGACGCTGCTCAAGGAGGTGCCAGCCACGCGCAAGCAGGTGGTCGCCATGGCACGGGCTGATCACAACCACTTCGTCGACGACATCGAGTTGGGCCAGGCGTGGATGGGAGAGTTCGTCGCGCGGGTGGGGCGCATCTTCCCCGACGGCCCGGGCAACTGGTCGCTGATCGCGCAGTGCGTTCAGCCGATGGAGGCGCTCGTGCCGGGGGCCGAGGCGAAGCTCGCTTGGCAGGGGATTATCGCGGCCCACTTTGATGCGCACCTGCGCGATGATCCGCAGGCGATGGCGGCGGTCGCCGACATCGATGCGCTCGCCCAGACGGTCGGCGTCGAGGTGACGACCATCGGATCAGCCGGTGACTGACGAGGAGGCCATCACGGCCGTGGTCGCGCGCGCCTACGACGCGCTCGAGTTCGAGCCGGGTTCCGAGCCCGACTGGGCGCTCTTCGACTCCGCGTTCGCACCCGAGGCGATCCTGGCGCTGCGTGTGTTCCCCAAGGATCCGCAGATCTCGATCATGGGCCTGCGTGAGTACGCCGAGTCCCAGATGCGCAACGACCTGGGGGCGCAGGGCTACTCGGAAACCCCGGGGGATGGGACGACGCAGATCTATGGTGACGTCGCCGTGGTGCACCAGCCCTTCACGATGAACTTCGCCGACCGCTTAGTCTCCGCGATGGACGTCTTCAGCCTTGCCCGCATCGACGGAGTCTGGAAGGTCGTCTCCGTCGTCAGTGACACCATGGGCGCGGCCTAGACGCCTGTCAGGGGGTTCGGTAATCCAACCGTCGGGGATCGACGTACAGCGGATCGGTGATCCCCTGGCGCTTCGCCGCGATACCGGCGAGCAGGGATCGGATGAGGCGGTCGATGAGCACTCCCGTCGTCATATGCCGGTCGTCGAGGAGTGGCGTGTACTCGATGAAGTCCGCGGCGACGAGGTCGCTGCCGATCGCAATGGCCCGAACCAGTTGGAGAGCTTGGGAGGCGGTCATTCCGTCGGGATCCTGCGTGGTGACTCCCGGCGCGTACGCCGGGCTCACTCCGTCGACGTCGAACGACAGGTAGACGTGCCGTCCCTTGATGTCCTCGAGGATCCGGCGCAGCACGACGTCCCAGCCGAGCGTGTCGGCCTCGGCCTGGAAGTGGGAGCGAAGGCCGTTCTCGCGCATCCACTGGTAGTCCTTCTCGCTCGGTCCCTGACCGCGCAAGCCCACCTGGATCAGGTCGGGGCCTTTGAGGATCCCCTTCTCGATGGCGACGCGCAGGAAGGATCCGTTGTGGACCATGCGCCCCATGTCGGCGAGGTAGGTGTCGTAGTGAGCGTCGATATGGAGGATGACGACGTTGCCCGGACCGTACTTGCGCGCCAGGGCGGTGAGGAAGCTGTAGGACTGCAGGTGGGTCCCGCCGACGCCGATCGGAATCGAATCTGCCGCGATGATCTCGGAGATCACCTTGTGGATCTCCTCCAGAGACCGCTCATTCTGGTTGGCGTAGCTCGCGATGTTCCCGTAGTCCGCGAGCTGCAGGATGCCCCAGTCGACGCCGAGGTACTGGTCGGTGCCGCCGGAGGGGAAGCCCATAAAGTCGAAAAGAGTACGCATCGAGTTAGCCGCGAAGCGCCCTCCCGGGAGAGGGTTGTCCTCCATAGTCATGCCGGCGAGCGCGACATCGACGTTGCCCGCCCTCAGGTCCTCGGTGTTGAGTGCGATCGGCGCTCCGAGGAAGGTGGGGAATCCGCCGAGCGTCATGTAACCGCCGGCGTACCTCTGCGGATTGAAGAGCCCCGACGCGCGAGCCGGATCCTGCGACGCGTCGCGGCGTGTGGTGAGCGCATCTTTGTCCGGTGGCAGCCGGGTGACGAAGGGGTTGTCAGGGTCGCGCCAGGGCCACCAGTCCGCGGGCACCTGGCCGTCGAGGAGGTCGTCATCGGATGGCATCAGATGTCCTTTCGAGAGGTGGCACGGCGGCGAGAGTCCGGCTGGCTCATGCCGGCATCTATGTCAGGAGAAACCGCTTTGGCAAGCAGTGGGACTACGCTCGACCGCGTTCACGTCCGGGTGAGTCCACGAAGGTGCAGGGATCTCGATCATGCTGACTGAAGCCCAGCGGGCGACCCTCCGCGCGCTGGTCGACCGGCTCATCCCGGCCGACGATTTCCCGGGAGGTTGGGACGCCGGGGTCGGGGACTACCTAGACCGCCAGTTCGCCGGGGATCTGAGCGAGTCAGTGGATCTGTACCGCTCAGGGCTCGACGCGCTCGATGTCGAGGCCCGCACGACGGCCGGCGTCGGCTTCGTCGCTCTTGTTCCCGCTGCGCAGGACGACCTGCTGCGCCGAGTCGAGCGGGGCGAGGTGGCGACCGACTGGCGCATCGACCCGGCCGAGTTCTTTCGCA
>JBIKKK010000222.1:0-3350 GCA_044360385.1 Candidatus Nanopelagicales bacterium | reverse complement strand
TCGAGGCAGGCGTGCCCATGGTCGCGCAGGCCGTGGGACTCGCCGCAGCGTGTGACTACCTGGATGCTTTGGGCATGGATCGGGTGGCCGCCCATGAGGCTGACCTCACCGCCTACGCGATTGCCGGACTCGCCGAAGTGCCGGGGGTGTCCATTGTCGGACCCATGAATCTCATCGACCGGGGGAGTGCCATCTCCTTTGTTGTAGACGGGGTGCATCCGCACGACGTCGGCCAGGTACTCGACAGCAGCGGCGTCGCCGTGCGAGTGGGCCACCATTGCGCCTGGCCCGGATGCCGGGCGATGGGGGTGCCCGCGACCACGCGGATGTCGCCGTACATCTACAACGATGCGTCTGACATCGACGCCTTCCTCGAGTCGCTCGGGCGGGTGCGCACGGTGTTCGGGAGCGCCTGATGGAGGACCTCTACCAAGAGATCATCCTCGACCACTACCGACGCCCCCAGGGCCGCGGATTGCGCGAGCCCTTCGAGGCCGAGGTCCATCATGTGAACCCCACCTGCGGTGATGAAATCGATCTGCGCGTGCATCTTGAAGAACGTGATGGGACGACCTATGTCGAGGACGTCTCCTACGCAGGCCAGGGTTGCTCCATCTCTCAGGCGTCCGCGAGCGTGATGTACGAGAGCCTGGTCGGGCGAAGCCTGGACGAGGCGTTGGAGTCGCTCGCGCGATTTCAGGAGATGGTGCAGTCCAAGGGCGAGATCGCGGGGGATGAGGGGACCATGGGCGACGCGGTGGCCTTCGCCGGCGTGGCGAAGTATCCCGCACGCGTGAAGTGCGCGCTCCTGCCCTGGATGGCTTGGAAGGACGCAATGGTGCAGGCGACAGAAGGAGACGACCGTGACTGAAGGCGTGGCAAACCAGGTGGTAGCCGAGGACCTCTGGGAGGCGATGAAGGATGTCGTGGACCCTGAGCTGGGGATCAACGTGGTCGACCTCGGGCTTGTCTACGACGTGCACGTCGACGAGGGCAATATCGCCACCTTGGATATGACGCTCACTTCTGCGGCGTGCCCTCTCACCGACGTGATCGAGGACCAGACCCGTGCTGCGCTCGACAACCTCGTGGAGAGCTTCACCATCAACTGGGTGTGGATGCCGCCGTGGGGTCCCGACAAGATCACCGATGACGGCCGAGAGATGCTGCGCGCCCTCGGCTTCAACGTCTAGGGGTACGCTCACGGGGCTGTGATCACCGCCCAAGACCTCGAACTCCGTGCTGGAGCGCGGCTACTCCTGCTGGATGCGTCGCTGCAGGTGGGTCCTGGTGACCGCGTCGGGCTCGTGGGTCGCAATGGTGCCGGCAAGACGACCCTTACCCGCGTGCTCGCCGGGGAGGCCGAGCCAGCCGCGGGGATCGTGCGGCGGACAGGAACTGTCGGATACCTGCCTCAGGACCCTCGCACCGGAGACCTCGAGACCCTCGCCCGTGATCGCATTCTGGGTGCCCGCGGACTCGATGCCGTCGCCAGGACCATGCGCACGGCAGCCGAGCGCATGGGCGACGACGACGACGATATCCGCGAGCGGGCCATGCGCGGTTATGACCGTGCCTCGTTGGAGTTCGAGTCCCTCGGGGGCTACGCCGCTGACGCTGAGGCAGCCCGCATCGCCGCGAGCGTGGGCCTGCCCGAGCGAGTGCTCGGCCAGCCCATCGGCACGCTCTCAGGCGGCCAGCGTCGACGAGTGGAGTTGGCGCGTATTCTCTTTGGCGGCTACGACGTCCTCCTGCTGGACGAGCCCACAAACCATCTCGACGCCGACTCCATCGTGTGGCTGCGACGCTTTCTCGCGTCGTACGCCGGGGGCTTCGTCGTCATCAGCCATGACGTGGGCCTCTTGGATGCCACGGTCAACACCGTGCTTCACCTGGATGCCCAGCGCGCGGTGCTCGACACCTACGCCATGGGCTGGTCGGCTTACCTCAAGCAACGCGAGACGGATGAGCGCCGCCGGCGACGTGAGCGTGCCAACGCCGAGAAGCAGGCGGGGGCCCTGCGCGAGCAGGCTGAGCGAATGCGGGCCAAGGCCACCAAAGCGAGGGCCGCGCAGTCCATGCTCAAGAGGGCAGATCGCATCGTGAGTGGGCTGGAGGAGGCTCGCGCGGCTGACCGGGTGGCGCGCATCCGGCTCCCCGAGCCTGCTCCGTGCGGCAAGACGCCGTTGAGCGCCCGCGGGGTGTCGCGCTCGTACGGCTCGGAGGAGGTCTTCACCGACGTTGATCTCGCGGTGGACCGGGGCTCGCGCGTCGTCGTGCTGGGGCTCAATGGCGCCGGCAAGACGACGCTGCTGAGGATCCTGGCTGGCGTGGACCGTCCGGACACCGGGGAGGTGATCCACGGACACGGCGCTCAGGTCGGCTACTACGCCCAGGAGCACGAGACACTCGACCCCGAGCGCACGGTGCTGGAGACGTTCGCGAGCGCAGCCCCCGACCTCGCCGAGAGCGAACGGCGCTCGGTACTTGGATCCTTCCTCTTCACCGGCGACGATGTGGCCAAGCCCGTGAGGGTGCTCTCCGGCGGAGAGAAGACACGGCTTGCCTTGGCGACGCTCGTGGTGTCCAGCGCGAATGTGCTGCTGCTCGACGAGCCCACCAACAACCTGGATCCCGCCAGCCGAGACGAGATCTTGGCCGCCTTGAGCCGGTATCGGGGCGCGGTGGTGCTGGTCACCCACGACGAGGGAGCTGTGCGGGCACTTGATCCCCAGCGCGTGGTCATCCTTCCCGAGGGCGACGAGGACCTGTGGAACGACGACTACGCTGAGCTCGTCGAGCTGGCCTGAGGCGGAGGATCTGTGGGAACTGACCTGTCGAGTGATCTCCTGGAGCGAGGACACGTGTCCGTGGTGCGCCAGGGCCCGATCGTCACGGTCACGCTGGATCGACCCGATGCGCGCAACGCCCAGACTCCGGCCACGTGGGCAGCCCTGGCAGCCGTCGGTGATTCCTGTGCGGACGGCGACACCGCTCTCGTGGTCATCCGCGGGTCAGGGAGCGCGTTCTCTGCGGGTCTCGACCGACGCATGTTCACACCCGAGGGGATCCCTGGGGAAGCGTCGCTGGCCGAACTCGCTGCCATGGATGACGACGCCATGGCCGAGCGCATCGCGGATTTCCAGCGCGCCTTCCTCTGGCAGCGCGAGTCGCCCGCGCTCACCGTGGCTGCAGTGCACGGCCCCGCCATCGGTGCGGGTTTCCAACTTGCGTTGGCATGCGACATCATCCTGGCGACGCCATCCGCGACGTTCGCTATGCGCGAGACGTCGTACGGTCTCGTGCCCGACCTCGCCGGCACTCAGCCGCTGGTCCGAACTGTCGGCTAT
>JBIKKK010000048.1:0-12109 GCA_044360385.1 Candidatus Nanopelagicales bacterium | reverse complement strand
GCGGCGGTAGCGAGGAAGCTCGAGATGAATGGCTTGCTCCGCGGCCCAATACGGGCGAGCGCAGCGCGCGCTTGTGGCACGAGTAGCACGCCGAGGGCAAGGACGGCCGGTGCGAGCCATGCGAGCACACCCGGCAGCCAGACAGCGGAGACGTAGCTCTCGGTAGCGGCCACCTGCTCGGCCGTGAAGTCCGCGAGTCGGTCCGTCGCGAGGTCCGACCAGGGTGCGACTCCCGCGTCCCAGGGCACGAGGACGAGCGCCACGATCACGGCGGCGGCGTACATCGCCAGGGAGGCGACGAGTGCCGAGCGGGCGGGAGTCACCCCGCCATCATGCGACGCCCTCCTCGCCGGTTACCAGGCGCAGGGGTGGGACGAGCCCGGAGCCGGCCAGGACGGCAAAGGCGGCCTGCTCCTCGCCGCCGATCTGGCCCGGGGGGCCCAGGAGCACGCTCACGATGCAGTCACCGCACGCGGCTGGCCGGGCCAGGCAACTGGCGCAGTCGATGGTGAGGTCGCCGGACGTGCTGTCGCTGCCTTCGCTCATGCCTCGTTTGCTCATGACTTGAAGGTAGGGAGGGGGTCCGACAGTCAGCCTGTGGATGCCGGCGACGCGGGCGAACTTCGGGACAAAAGTGCCCTCCAACGAAACTTTCGTCCCGAAGTTCAGCCTTAGGGGCGAGCAACGAGGCTCGGCCGGCCGAGAGGTCAAACGGCTCAGTAGGGCCGCTCAGACGCCGCCGACGTCGTGGGGGCTGTCGCCCTCGTGGCCGGGCTCGGGGCGCGGGATGACCTCGATGCGGTCGGCATTGCCGCACCAGCGGCAGCGCACTTCCTCGGCATCCTCCTCGAGCGTCTCCTCCCCCTCCACCGCGGGCTCCCCGGACAGATCGATGTGCCAGTACTCCCGGGTGCGGGAGCGGCGTACGACGTCGAAGCGCGTGAGATTGCCGCAGTGACCGCAGCGCCAGCGATGGCCGGCGTCGGGAATCGTCGCCATGCCGGGAGCCTAGGACGACCGTCCGCGGACACGCGGGTGCGGGCCTCGGGGTGTCGGCCCCCCGATGTCGGACCTCCCGCCTAGCGTCGTGAGCATGCCAGGCCTGGTCGTGGAGCAGCAACTCTCCCTCGACGACCTCGGCACGCCCCTGTGCGACGTCACCTTCGTCGTCGTCGATCTCGAGACCACCGGTGGCAAGCCCGTGGACGCGGGCATCACCGAGATCGGCGCGGTCAAGGTGCGCGGCGGCGAGGTGATCGGTGAGTACCAGACGTTCGTCAATCCGGGCGTGCCGATCCCACCCTTCATCGCTGCGCTCACCGGCATCACCGATCGCATGCTCGCGGGCGCGCCGTCCGTCACGGCCGCGGTCGCGGGCTTCTGGGAGTTTGCTCGCGGGGCGGTGCTCGTGGCGCATAACGCGCCCTACGACATCTCCTTCCTGCGCGGAGCGTGCGACAAGGCCGACCTGCCGTGGCCAGCACCGCGCGTGGTCGACACCGCCCGCATCGCCCGACGCGCCATCGCGCGCGATGAGGTGCGCAACTGCAAGCTCGAGACGCTCTCGCGCTTCTTCCACTCACCCACTCCCCCGTGCCACCGCGCTCTCGACGACGCCCGCGCCACCGTCGCCGTGCTCCACGGCCTCATGGAGCGCATGGGCCCGCTCGGCGTGCACTGCCTCGAGGACCTACTCGCCTTCGGTGGCCGCACCACGCCCCAGCAGCGCACCAAGCGCCACTTGGCCGGGGATCTCCCGGAGGCTCCGGGCGTCTATGTCTTTCGTGACGCTCAGGGGCATGCGCTCTACGTCGGCACCTCACGCAATATCCGCACGCGCGTGCGCTCCTACTTCACGGCATCGGAGCAGCGAAAGCGCATGTCCGAGATGGTGGGCCTCGCTGACCGCGTCGATCCCATCGTGTGCGCGACAGATCTCGAGGCTCGCGTGCGCGAGCTGCGCCTGATCGCTGAGCACAAGCCGCCCTACAACCGCCGCTCCCGCCATCCCGAGCGGCAGGTGTGGCTTGCTCTCACTCGCGAGCCGCATCCGCGGGTGGTGACCGTGAGCGCGGTGCGTGAGAGTCATCTCGCCGCAATCGGTCCCTTTGCCGGTCGTGGTGCCGCGACGCTCGCGGCTGAGGCGCTGCACGAGGCGCTGCCGCTGCGCACCTGCACAGACCGGCTGCCGCGAGGTCCGCGTCGTGAGGCGGGCTGCGTGCGGGGCCAGCTTGGCCAGTGCGCGGCGCCGTGCGCGCGCTCAGGCGATCCTGATGCGTACGCCGGCACGGCAGAGCAGGCACTCGCGGCCTTCAGCGGAGACTCCCGCGCGGTGGTCGCGGCGATCCACGAGCGCATGGCCACCCTGGCCGAGTCCGGCCGCTTCGAGCAGGCCCGTGCCTGGCGCGATCGACTCGAGTCCTACGCGCGTGCCAGCATGCGGCGACACCGCCTCGCGGCGCTCACCGATATCGAGGAGATCGTCGCCGCGCACCTGGTCGACGGCGCCTGGCACATCCACGTCATCCGCCACGGCCGCCTCGCGGCGACGGGGGTCGCGGCGCGCGGCACCGACCCACGCCTCGTGGTCGATGCCCTGGTCATGGCCGCCGAGCACGTCGAGCCCGGGTCCGCGCTCACCGAGGAGACCGACATGCTGTGGCGCTGGCTCGTCGAGGCCAGGCTCGTGCGTGCATCAGCACCCCTCGCGCTTCCCGTTCACGTCGGTGGTGAGGTCGCCGACTCCCTGCGGCGCGCGCGCGAGGCCGCCGAGACATTGCGCTACTCCGCGGACCGTCGCGGGCTGAGGCCCAGCGCATGACCGATATGGCGAGTGATGAAGCGAGTGCTGGCAACCTTGCCCGCACAAATGCGGGATGCCTGTGGATAGTGAATCTGGTGCGCTTCGCACTACACGCACTGCACTACACGCACTGCACTACACGCACTGCACTACACATTCAGAGAAGTGCCAGTAGGCAGTCGTGACGCGGGAATGTGCGCGCGGAGCACGGTCAGGTCCTCCATCCTGTCCAGTGACCAAGCACCCCCGGTCGCCTGATCGAGGAGTGCAGAGCCCAGACCTGCGGTGCCCTCCTTGGGCCCAGTCCCGTCATCGGCGACGACAACGACAACTCCTCCGCCATCGGCGCCTACCGAGACCGAGATGGCGGTCGCTGCTCCATGACGGATGGCATTCGTGAGGCCTTCTTCGACAACCCGTCCCACGGTGAGCGGGTCCACGTCAGAAGTGGAAGCGCCCGGATCGACGTCGATAGTGAAGGTGCAGGCATCGCCCCAGAGAGCCACCTTTCGCGACACCTCATCCGCGATCGACCCAGCGATGGCGGTGCGCTCGGGCAGCGGCTCCTCGAGCGCCTCCCGTGCCGCGGCCAGGGCGGCGACGAGCGCGTCCCTGTCCCCTGAGGCTGATGCGCGATCGATCGCCATGGCGCACGCCACCAGCCGACTCTGGACTGATCCGTGGAGGACACGCGCGGCGTCACGCGCGATGTCAGCGAGGTGCTGGCTCCGCACCCGGGCCGTGAGGAACTCCGCATCCACGTCCGCGCGGAAGGTCGCGCGCATCGCCTCCATCTCCGAGCGCCACGAGCCGAATCCGGATGTGACCAGGACGGTCATCACCGCGAGGACCACCCACACGGCGATGGCGGCCGCGCCGAGACCCTCACCCCACATCTGCTGCCGGTACGACAGTGCCCCGATCCCCAGGGCGATGACAGTGAGCACTCCGAGGACGAACCACAGTGCGTGGCGACGCGGCCACCGCTGCATGAGGGCATTGGCGAGGATGCTGGTGGCGACGACGGCGGTGGTCGTCACGAGCACGAAGGGGATCCCCTTGGCCAAGCCTCGCTCCGTGAGGATGAAGACCCCATCGCCCAGGAGACTCACCGCGGCGAGGGGGATCGTGCGCAGCGGCTGGGTGCGGACGATGTGGGTAATCGTGCGCTCCCAAGCGATCCGCGGGTACTGAGCGGCTGCTTCGGTCCACAGGTCACGACTGAGAGGGCGCACTGATCGCTCGGCACCATCGCGGAGGTCAGTGGCGAGTCGCGGCGTGACCAGGGAGACCTCCGATTCGATCTCGGACAGAGCGGCATCGACGCGCGCCCGAAGGGGGTCGAGGGTGTCCGCCACACCCGCGAGGATCTCCGCGCGCAAGTCGCGCGCGACATCGACTTCTTCCCGGCGCGCGATCTCCACGGCGACGAGTGCATCGATGTCACGCTTGCGCTGGGCGCGCCCACGAGCCACGGTGTCGAGGACGACGTTGATAACTGGGATGAACCACAGGCCGATGAGGGCCAGCGCGATGACCCGGAGCGCCCAGGAGTGCGGTGAGGTCACGCCGACGACGGTGGCGGCTCCCCACAGCAGCAGGCCGTAGAAGGCGCCGAAGAGCCCACCGGTGACCACGACGGACCACACCGGCCAGGGCTGCACCAGGCGACCGCGCAGGACCGTGCGCTGAAGCCCCCACATGACCACGGCGTCCACCGCGGTCGCGATGACCCAGACAAGGAGCCAGCGCCCGAGTTCTCGCGGGGACTCAGCCGTCGTGAGGTCACTCGTGATCACCAGCAACCCTGCGGGCATCGAGATTGCCCACATGGCCCACGAGCCAAACCACCGACCGCCTACGCGTTCGCGCAGGGTGGGCAGGGACTCAGTCGCGGCGGACGACACGGGTCCCGCTCACGGCGAAGTAGGCCTGGGCGATCATGACGCGCTGGTTCTCCGCGCGGGTCGCACGCACGTCAAGCTGGCGGATGAGACGCATGACCGCCTTCTCCACCGAGGCTTCCTCGATCACGAGACGGCGCGCGATCTCGGCATTGCTGTAGCCGGCGGCGATAAGGCGCATCACATCGATCTGGGCATCCGTGAGCTCCGCAAGCCCCTGCTCTCGGGCGGCGGAGTGGGCATCATCGAGGGTGCCCTGCACGGCATGCAGGGCGTCCGCCAGGACCGAGGTGTCAGCCACCTCCTGCTTGGTGAGGTAGAGCGAGTCGGGCGGCAGCGCGGGCACGGATCCGAGAAGTCGCGGGTCGGCGTAGGTCGAGAGGAAGACGATCCCGATGCTCGGGAGCGCTCTGCGCAGCGCGTGCGCGAGGTCGATGCCCGTGGGGCCCTCACCCAGGTCGAGGTCGAGCAGAGCCACCTGGGGCGCCTGCCCCCGCGCCGCGGCGAGCCCCTCGGCGAAGGACCCGACCGAGTCGACGACATCGAAGCCGAGCGCCTGGACCACGCTGCTGAGCATCGTCCGGGCAAAGGGGTCGTCATCGACGATGAGGACGCGACCGGACACCTGCGCATCATGCCCCGAGCAGGCCCCTCGCAGACACGGGATCCCCCACACGAGCCGAGGTGCATGGTGCCAGCACCACAGGGCGGGCATTCGACTTCCCTGGTGACCTTGCACCGCACACGATGACGGCGTGACAGCCTCCCCCCCGGGCTCCAGCGCCTCCTTCGTCGTCCAATACCGCCTTCGCGCCGGTGCCTCGCGCGAGTTCTCGCGACTCTTCGGGGACCTCACCGACAGCCTGAGCACAGCGGGAGGCTTCGAGGGCACCGAGGTGCACTTCGACGCCGCAGGCACGTCCCCGACCGTCGTGTGGCGCTTCGCCACCGTCGACGAGGCGCGCACCTGGTCCAAGTCCGCCACGATGGAGACCTTCGAGCGGAGCCTTGAGCCCTACTCAGTCGCCAAGCCCGTGCACAACGTCATCCTCAACGCCGGTCGCTCCGGGGCCGCGTCGACGGTGATCACGACCCGCGTCAAGCCGGGCAGTGACTCCTGGTTCGCCGATTGGCAGGGACGCATGGGCGCTGCGCAGCAGCAGTTCCCCGGCTACGTCGGGCAGCGCGTGCAAGCGCCTGTGCCGGGGGTCAACGCCGACTGGGTGGCCATCGTCGCCTTCGATTCGCCCGAGGATCTCCGCGTATGGACCGATAGCCCCGAGCGCCGGGCCCTGGTCGAAGAGTCCTCGCCCTACGTCCAGCGCTACGACGTGCGCCCGGCGGACTCCGCGTTCGAGAGCTGGTTCGCCAAGAGCGAGTCAGGGGGCAAGCCCCCGCCCGCATGGAAGCTCAGCGCGATCGTCCTGCTCGTGCTCTATCCGATCGTCATGCTCGAGGTCTTCACCCTCAACCACGTCGTTAAGGCGCTCAGCCTCGAGCCCGCGCTCGGCATCTTCATCGGCAATGCCGTGAGCGTGGCGATCACCGGCTTCCTGCTCATCCCCTGGGCGTCGAAACTGCTGAATTGGTGGCTCGTGCCACCCGAGGTGGCGGCATCACGTCGCACCCGACAGGGCGCTCTCGTCGTCGTCGGCCTCTACGCCGTGTCCGTGATCCTCTTCGCCGTCCTCATCGCCCGCTATCCGCAGTTGCTTCCCTAACCCCCTAAGGAGCACCATGACCACCGTCCACCGCGGACACATCTTCCACATCGCTGGAGCCCCACTGGTCTCCGATGCTCCCGAGCACCTCGCCCACTTCCCCGACGGCGCGCTCGTCGTCGATGACAAGGGCGTCATCGCCTGGTGCGGCCACTGGGCCGAGCTCCCCGCTGAGTACACGAGCGCCACACAGGTCGACCACCACGGCGCCTTCCTGCTGCCCGGCTTCATCGACACGCACATGCACTTCCCGCAGGTGTGGTGCGGTGATTCCTACGGCGGCGGGCAGCTGCTCGAGTGGCTCAACAACTGCATCTTCCCGTCGGAGTCCAAGTTCGAGGACGAGGCTTATGCCAAGAAGGCGGCTGTGGAGTGGGTCGACCGCATGATCACTGCGGGCACGACCAACGGCCTCATCTTCGGGTCGGCATTCCCCCATGCCGAAGACTTCCTCTTCGAAGAGGCGCGCAATCGCGGCCTACGCATCGTCGCCGGTCGCGGCATCCAGACGACCGGGCCGGCGTCGGGTGAGCGACTCATGACGAGCGAGGCCGAGGCCATCGATCTCACACGCGCGGAGATTGAGAAGTGGCATCCCCTCACCCCCGAGGCCTACAGCGAGGCGCTGCAGTACGTCGCGGTCGTGCCCCGCTTCAGCCTCTCGGTGACGCCCACCACTCTGGCGGCGCTTGGCGAGCTCTACGACGAATACCGCGACAAGGGTGTCTACTTCACCTCGCACCTCAACGAAAACGCCCGGCCGGTCACGGGCGAGATCGACAGCACCAAGGCCGTCTACGACGTCACCAGCTACCTGGACACCTACGACGGCAAGTTCCTGCCCGGCTCCAAGGTCGGTGGCAAGAGCCTGCTTGGCCCGCGCAGCGTCATGGCTCACTCGGTGCACTGCACCGATGCCGAGCTCGCGCGCATGGCCGAGACCGGCACGTCGATCGCGCACTGCCCCGTGTCGCAGCTCTTCCTCGGATCGGGCACGCTGCCCTGGAAGCGCACGGTGGCCGCGGGCGTCAACATCGCCATCGGCTCCGACTGGGGCGCGGGCGATGAGTGGTTCATCCCCCAGGTGCTCAACGCCTGCTTCAAGGTGCACATCTCCGAGCGCCAGCCGGTCGGCATCGACCCCTACCCTGCCGACGATCAGTCGCTGTCACTGCACCCGGCCGAGTTGCTCTTCACCGGCACGCTCGCCGGTGCTCGCGCCCTCGCACTCGAGGACCGCACCGGCAACTTCGACGTCGGCAAGGAGGCCGACTTCGTCGTCCTGGACCCCGCCGAGTGGGACATGTATGACCAGACGCTGAAGAACATGCACCTCTCCGATGATCCGACGACGGCACGCGATGCCTTCCTCTTCGCCGTGATCATGCTCGCGCGCGAGAAGGCTCTGACGGGCACCTACGTGCGCGGTCGCAAGCTCGAGACGTCGACTTCGCGATAGCGAGGTCCTCCTCGGCTTTGGGTAGGTGATGCACGCGACTCCGTGTTGCGCAGAACCCGTCGCCAGACGACGCTTAAGCACTGATCGCTGGGCATCAGCGCACGTGTCGTGAGCGTCACCTGACATCGGGAGGGACCATGGGTCGCCCCGACGTGCAGGTGGTGTGGTTCAAGCGCGATCTTCGCGTGCACGATCACGCGGCACTCACCGCAGCGGTCGATACCGGAGCGCCGGTGCTCCCCCTCTACGTCATTGAGCCAAGCCTCCTCGCCCACCCGCACACGTCACCGCGGCACGTCGAGTTGATCCTCGATGGCCTCACCGACCTGCGGGAGTCACTCGCCGCCCTCGGGGCCCCGCTCATCGTGAGAGTCGGCGAGGTCATCGACGTGCTCGAGGACCTGTCGACGCAAGTCGCGATCGAGGCGGTGCACTCCCACGAGGAGTTCGGCGTCCTGGCCACGTGGGAGCGGGATCGGGCGGTGGCGGCGTGGTGCCGCACACGCGGGGTGAGGTATCGCGAGCACCGACAGTCCGGCGCCATGCGCGGACTCACCTCACGCGACACCTGGAGTCGGCAGCGGATCGCGCTCTTCTCTCAGCCCCTGCACCGAGCACCTGCGGCGATTCGCCCCACTGACGTAAAGCCGGGACCCCTCCCCGAACTGCGCGACCTCGGCCTCGCCTCCGAGGCCATGGAATACCGGCAGCGTGGCGGCGAGCGCGCGGGCCGGGAGGTCATGCGGTCATGGCTCACCGAGCGAGTCCCGGGGTACGAGAAGCACCTGTCGAGCCCCGTCAGTGGCTGGGCCGGATGCTCGCGCCTGTCGGTGCATCTTGCACTGGGGACGGTCAGCGCTCGAGAGGTGCACGCGCGCGTGCAGGCACGCAAAGGCGAACCAGGGTCGCCGCGATTCTCGCTCGGCGCCTTCGAGGAGCGCCTGGCGTGGCGTGACCACTTCACGCAGAAACTGGAGGACGCCCCCTTCATTGAGCAGGGCGCGCTGCACTCCGCCTTCGATGCGCTCCGGCCCTCGACACCCAATCCGCGGGCGCTTGAGGCCTTCACCGAGGGCAGGACGGGCTATCCCATGGTCGATGCCGTGCTGCGGTCGCTCGCCGCCACGGGCTGGACCACCTTCCGCATGAGATCGATGGTGGCGTCCTTCGCCTCCTACGATCTCTGGCTCCCGTGGCAGGAGTCAGGTCGTGTGCTCGCCCGCTGGTTCACCGACTACGACCCCGGGATCCACTGGCCGCAGATACAGATGCAGTCCGGGGTGACGGGCATGAACGCCCTGCGCATCTACGACCCGGTCAAGCAGCAGCTCGATCACGACCCGACCGGCGAATTCGTGCGCCGCTGGGTCCCGGAGTTGCGCGACGTCCCCGACAGCCTGCTGGCTACGCCGTGGCTCGTTGCGAGCCAGGATCGACACGACTATCCCGATCCGATCGTCGACCACGCGGCGGCGGTGGTGCAGGCCAAGCGCCGCATCGCTGCTGTGCGCCAGAGGATCCGCGGAGATGGATCGACGAAGGCTCTCCTTGAGCGGCACGGCTCGCGCAGACCCCCTCCTGCGCGACGGCGGCGTTAGCCTTCGGGCAGCTGAGCAGCGCGCAGCGCGCGTGACGTGTCGGCCCAGCGGCGAAGCACGTCGCCAGCTGCACCGGACTCGACCGCTGCGCGCGCATCGACGAGGTGCGCACGCACGCGATCGAGCAAAGAACCCTGCACGTATTCACCCTCTGCCGCAGCGACCGCAGCCGCATTGGCCGCCAGCGCCGCCGCCGCATTGGCGATGACGACCGCGCGCACCGCCTCGATATCCGAGGGCAACTCCAGATCGGGGTGCACGCGCGGCATGCCGAACGCCGCCCGGCACACCTCCGCATTGGTCACCGCATCTCCCCCGGCCAGCGCGCCCTCCGCAATGCCGCTCATGCCGAGATCGGCCGCCTCGAGGCGCTCCTCCGTGACGCCGCCGCGCGTGGTGTCCCAGACCTGCGTACCGCCGTAGGGCGAGATCTCATCCCAACCGTTGTCACCGCGCACGACGAGTACGCGGTCGCCGCGATCGGCGAACACCTGCGCCATAACCGGGTCCATGCGCACGTCAGAGCAGCCAATGAGCCCCGCAGCGGGACGCGCAGGATTCGTCAGCGGGCCGAGGATGTTGAAGATCGTCGGGATGCCGAGTTCGCGTCGCACCGGCGCTGCGTGCTTCATCGCCGGGTGCAAGACCTGTGCAAAGGCGAAGGCAATACCGAGCTCGCGCGCGCACGACGCGATCCCCTGCGGGTCGAGGTCGATGGCGACGCCGAGCTCCTCGAGCACGTCGGCGGTGCCGCATGCAGAGCTCGCCGCGCGGTTGCCGTGCTTGACGATCGTCGCGCCGCACGCCGCCGCCACGATGGCGGCCATGGTGGAGAAGTTGACCGATCCAGAGGAATCGCCGCCGGTGCCGACGACATCGAGCAGGACTCCGGGCACCTCCACCGGCAGCGCCGCGGCCCGCATCGCATCGGCGGCGGCGGCCACCTCCTCGGGGGTCGGGCCCTTGGCCTGAAGCCCGAGCAGGAGCGCGCCGATCTGGGCCGGGGTGGCCTCCCCCGCCATCACCTCAGCCAGGGCCCAGCGGGCCGAGTCGGCGTCGAGGTCCAGTCCCGAGGCGAGGCGACCCAGGACGCTCGGCCAGGAGGGAGCGGCAGGGATCATCGGGACGCCGTCGCCGAGAGATAGGACATGAAGTCGGGCATATCGCCCATATCGCTAGCGGACCGGGAGGCCGGCGAGACGCTGGCGCAGCAGCGCCGCCGTCGTATCGGCGAGGACCATGGGGTCGATGGGTCGGGGCACGACCCCGTCGGCCCGGGACCAGGTGGCGAGCCAGGCGTCCTGGGGGCGCCCCGTGAGCACGAGGACGGGCGGGCAGGAGTAGATCTCGTCCTTCAGCTGCCTGCACAGGCCCATTCCGCCCGCAGGGACGGCCTCACCGTCCAGGATGGCCAGGTCCACGCCCCCGGCGTCCATCTGCTTGAGGACGGCCGGGAGGGTCGCGCACTCGAGGTAGCGCAGGGCCGGGAGCTCCGGAGCGGGGCGCCGACCGAGGCCCCGCAGGACCTCCTCGCGGGCGGTCCGGTCGTCGCTATAAACCAGCACCGTCAAGGTGGCGGCAGGGGCTTCGGCATCCGTCACGGCGCCAGGGTATCGGGACGCCTCTCTGTCGGGGGGTCTACACCCCCCTCAGGGCCGCCTCTGGCAGAGTGGGGCCCGTGGCGACCGCAACTCCTCCCGTGAGCCAGGCCTTCGCGCATGCGCCGGCCAATCGGCCCAATGCCGTGGCCATCGGCACCATCGTGTGGCTGTCGAGCGAGCTCATGTTCTTCGCGGGCCTGTTCGCGATGTACTTCACCCTCCGGGCGGTCAACCCCGAGCTCTGGGCGCAGGAGACGCAGCTTCTCAACATCCCCTTCGCCAGCGTCAACACCACGATCCTCGTGCTCTCATCGGTGACCTGCCAGCTCGGTGTCTTCGCTGCGGAGCGCGGCGACGTCAAGGGCCTGCGTCGGTGGTTCATCATCACCTTCCTCATGGGCTCGATCTTCATCGCGGGCCAGGTCACGGAGTACGTCGAACTCGTCCACGAGGGCCTCACTCTGTCGAGCAATGCCTACGGCTCCGCCTTCTACCTCACGACGGGCTTCCACGGTCTGCACGTGACGGGCGGCCTGGTTGCCTTCCTCCTCGTGCTGGCGACGACGTACGTCGTCAAGCGCTTCACCCACGATCAGGCAACGCGCGCGATCGTCGTCTCCTACTACTGGCACTTCGTCGACGTGGTGTGGATCGCGCTGTTCTTCATGATCTACATCCTCAAGTAAGCGACAACCGGCACACGTTCAGCGCTCGGGCGACGACACAAGACGGAAGGGACTGGCGTGAAGGGACTGGTGGCCCGGCGGCGCAATCCGATCGTGGCCTCGATGCTGCTCCTCGTGGCGCTGCTCGGCGTCGGTGGTGTCTATGCGGTCGCCACGACCGCAGCCCCCGCCGAGGCTGTCGCGACCAGCGACCAGACGGCCATCGACGAAGGCAAGCGCCTCTACCTCGAGGGCTGCTCGTCATGCCACGGCCTTGACTCCCAGGGCACCAGCAACGGCCCGACACTCATCGGCGTCGGCGCGGCCGCAGTCCACTTCCAGGTGTCCACGGGGCGCA
>JBIKKK010000221.1:0-3382 GCA_044360385.1 Candidatus Nanopelagicales bacterium | reverse complement strand
GGACTCCGCGTCGCCGCTGGCGCGGCGTGGAGCCACCCGAACCGCCGTGATCCGCGCCCGCCAACGGACCTGCCGGACATGGGCGGCGTCCCTTTGGACGGGGATCAGGATTCATCAGATGAGTCGAGGCACTTCACGTCGCCGTGCGCAGGATTCGCGCCATGTGGCCCAATCAGGCACGAGGGGTGCACGCTCAGATGTCGTCCCGGATACGCTCGCCCCCACCGACAAGAGGGGGAGTAGTGCCGCCTGAGGCCACCACCGACGACCGCATGCGCGAGATCCTCGCCATGGTGGCCCCGGGCACTCCGCTGCGCGACGGCCTGGAACGCATCCTCCGAGGGCGCACAGGTGCGCTCATCGTCCTTGGCCTGGACCGCTCGGTCGAAGGCATCACACGCGGCGGGTTCGGCCTCGACATCGAGTTCACGGCCAACCGGCTGCGCGAGTTGGCCAAGATGGACGGCGCGATCATCCTCGACGACGACGCGACGCGCATCCTGCGCGCCGCCGTCCATCTGCACCCCGATCCAGCGCTTCCAACGGACGAGACCGGCACGCGCCACAGTGCCGCCGACCGTGTCTCCCGTCAGACACACCACCCCACGATCAGTGTGAGCGAGTCCATGTCGACCGTCACCATCTACGTCGACGGCCGGCGCCACGTCCTGGAGGACTCCAGCTCGATCCTCGCCCGCGCCAACCAGGCCATCGCGACGCTCGAGCGCTACCGAATGCGCCTCGACGAGGTCAGCGCCAATCTCTCCGCACTGGAAATCGACGACCTCGTCACCGTGCGCGATGTCGCCGTCGTCGCCCAGCGCGGGGACATGGTCTTGCGCATTGCGCTGGAAATCCAGGGCTACGTCGTGGAGCTCGGCACCGATGGCCGCCTGCTCTCACTGCAGCTCGCGGAGTTGCTGGCCGGCGTGGGCGAGGAGCGCTCGCTCGTGCTGCGCGACTACGCGATGGGACGCGGGCGTCGCGTCGAGCGAGCCGCGGCAGCCCTCGACGTCCTCGATGGCGCCAGCCTGCTCGACCTCGCGGTCGTCGCGCAGGCACTTGGCCTCGACGGCGGCGAAGAGGACGTCGAGCAGCAGGTCAGCCCGCGGGGCTACCGCCAGCTCGCTCGCATCCCCAGGCTCCCCGAGACCATCGTCGAGCGGCTCGTGGCGAAGTTCGGCTCGCTCCCCAAGATCCTGGCCGCCTCGACAGAGTCCCTGCAGGCGGTCGATGGAGTGGGCGAGACCCGGGCCCGCTCGGTGCGCGAGGGCCTCTCGCGCCTGTCAGAAGGGTCCCTGCTCGAGCGCTACTCCTAGCTCGGAGGGGCCCGGCGAGCCGGCAGAGCCGCCTCTGTCGGGCTTCCCCTACTCCAGGCGGAGGGCTGTGGGGGCGCCCACGATGGCCCCATTGCGCCCGACAACGGTGTACTCCCCCGCCTGGGCCATGGGCTGGTCCGGGGGGCACCCGGCAGCGCTCAGGTAGCCATCCCAGACGAGCTGGGTCTCGAAGGCATCCCCGCGATCCAGGGTCACGACGTCCTTGTCCTCATTGGGATTGCAGTCATCGCTAGACCAGATCGTCACCTCGCCCTGGGTGATCTGAAGTTCGTTGGCGCCGGGCCCGACATCGCGCTTGCACGGTCGGGTGCCGATGTTGGTCACCGACAGGGTGAGCGTCGGCGTGGAGCCCACGGGATAGATGGCCTCCTCCGCGAAGGCCTCGACCAGGATGTCAGCCTCGGTACAGTCAGTGATCTCCGTCGGCTCGGGCTCGGGGCTCGGGCTCGGCGACGTCGGAGCAGGCTCCGGGGAGGGCGACGCCGTGGGAGTCGCCGTGGGCGCCGGTGTGGGAGTGGCTTCGTCGCCGCCGCGACCGAAGATGAGCCACCACAGCAGCACGAGGATGACGAGCAGCACGGCGAGGACCACGATCCGCCTGCGCCAGTAGACGCCCGGCGGCTCGGAGCCGATCGGCGACATGAGCCCACTCACGGGTCATGACCGTACCCTCTATCTCGCCGGGGCATGGCAGCATCGGCGTATGCACCGCAAGGCCACGGGCCGCCCCGTGGGCGAATCCCCCACTCCAACCTCCGAAACAGGGGTAAAGTCCGGAGCGAATCCCCATCTGGGCTCCCAGGATGCGGTCATCCGGCGATGGTTCACCCACTCGGCCCGCGAGCTGCCTTGGCGTCAACCTCCTGCTCCGGGGCCCCATCCGGGGGGCTGGGGGGTCCTGGTGTCCGAATTCATGCTCCAGCAGACCCCCGTCGATCGGGTCCTCCCCGAGTGGTCAGCCTGGCTGCGGAGGTGGCCCCAGCCCTCCGCCCTCGCCGCAGAGAGCTCCGGCGAGGCGATCCGCGCGTGGGGGCGGCTGGGCTATCCACGCAGGGCGCTGCGCATCCATGAGGCCGCCACGCGCATCGCCTCCGTGCACGACGACCTCGTGCCGGCCGACGACGCCGCACTGCGCGCCCTGCCGGGCATCGGGGAGTACACCGCGGGCGCGGTGCGGGCTTTCGCCTACGGCCAGCGCGCCCTCGCCCTCGACACCAACGTCCGCCGCGTCATCGCCCGGCATGACCACGGCCGGGCCTTCCCTGAGCCCTCGATCACCCGCGCCGAGTCGACCTACGCCGACAGCATCCAGCCCACGCAGACCGGGGCGGCCTGGATGGCTGCGGTCATGGAGCTCGGCGCCCTCGTGTGCACCGCCCGCCAGCCCGCGTGCGAGCGCTGCCCGGTGGCGAGCACCTGCCGATGGCTCGCCCTGGGCCGACCCGAGGGACCTGCCCCTCGGCGGCAGCCGAAGTACGCCGGATCCGACCGGCAGGCCCGCGGGGCCCTCCTCGCCGTACTCCGTGAGGCAGGGGGCCCGGTGCGCCAGGCCGATCTGGACCTCGCGTGGCCGGATGCCGCTCAGCGCGCCCGCGCACTCGACGGCCTCGTGGCCGATGGGCTGGTCGCACCTGCCACGCGAAGTCGCTGGTCGCTCCCGGGCTAGGGCTGCGCGGCGGGCTCGGCCTCGAGGGGCACGCGGTCGGACTGGCGCACCGCCATGCGCGTGCCCATGGGCAGGTCGAGTGACAGGTCCACCCAGGTGCGATCACCAGCGATGCCGATGCCCGCGCACTCGCCCGCGCCGCGCGGGGTGGCGCGGACCGCGGACACCTCGATGAGCGTGGGGCGCTCGATCGCGCGGACCACGACCTCGTCACCGGTGCACAGGCCCGCATCGGGCAGCGCCACCGCGACCTGGATCATCTGCGGATCGGCGGTCGGACGCCAGGAGACCGGGTTGAGCGGGGTCTCATCGGTGCCCAGGGCGCGCAGCGGGCCGATGCCGGCCACGAGTCCGCCGAGCACGACGAGCGCTGTCA
>JBIKKK010000220.1:0-3468 GCA_044360385.1 Candidatus Nanopelagicales bacterium | reverse complement strand
TGCGAGACGGTGCGCAGCAGCGCGAGAAACGTCATCGGGGTCGCGAGGATGACACCGCGAGAGAACGCCCTCTCCAGCAGTGCCGGGTCCTCGCGCAAGGCAATGCCGAGGATCGACTCCGCGGGCAGAAAGAGCACCACCGCCTCGAGCGTGTCGTCGTATCGGCGCCAGTACTCCTTGCTGCCCAGGCGCTCCGCGTGCTGAGCGACGTCGCGCGCATGGCGAGCGAAGAGCTCGGCACGAACTGCCTCGTCGGCTGCTGCCTCTGCTTCGAGGAGTGCACCCAGGGGGACCTTGGCGTCGACGACGAGGGTGCGACCCGCCCCCAGCTCGACGACGAGATCGGGGCGCTGCACGCCCTCGTCCGTGGAGCGGCTGTCCTGCTCCGCGAAGTGGACCCGATCGAGCATGCCGGCTGCTTCGACGAGGCGACGTAGGTGTGCTTCTCCCCAGCGGCCGCGCATGTCGACGCGGCCGAGTGCGCTCGCGAGCTGACCCGCCTCGCGGCGCACCACCTCGGTGGCGGCTTCGACATGTCGCACCTGCTCGGCGAGCTCAGCGCGCATGCCTGCCTGATCGGCGCGACGCAGTGATTCGGCCTCGTCGAGGCGACGAGCGAGACGATCGAGGGCCGTCTCCACCGCCTCGAACTCGGGTGCGCGTGCGGGCAGGCCACGGTGGCCGCCGAAGCCTCCCGCGAAGTGGCGCCCCACGAGCACGCCGACGGCGAGGGCTACGGCACCGAGGAGGGCGACGGACAGGACGAAGGTGGCAGAGGTCATATCTCCACGGTTGCAGGGGGGTCTGACACCGGCCGGGCGTCGACACCAAGCCGCATGCCGGGTAGGGGCACGTGCGCCCTAGGATCGTGCGTCGTGGCACTCACCATCGGCATCGTCGGGCTCCCCAACGTCGGCAAGTCGACGCTCTTCAATGCCCTCACGGAGAACGACGTCCTCGCCGCCAACTACCCCTTCGCGACCATCGAGCCCAACACGGGTGTCGTTGAGGTGCCGGATCCTCGGCTGGCCGTGCTCGCCCAGATCTTCCAGTCCGAGCGCATCCTCCCGGCGACGGTGACCTTCGTCGACATCGCCGGCATCGTCAAGGGTGCGAGCGAGGGCGCGGGCCTGGGCAACCAGTTCCTGTCGCACATCCGCGAGTCGGATGCCATCTGCCAGGTGCTGCGCGCCTTCTCCGATCCCGATGTCGTGCACGTCGAGGGTCGTGTCGATCCGGCGGAGGACCTCGAGACGATCAACACCGAGCTCATCCTCGCTGACCTGCAGACGCTCGAGAAGGCCATCCCGAGACTGCAGAAGGAAGCGCGGATCAACAAGGAGCGCGTCGAGACGCTTGCCACGGCCGAGAAGGCGCAGGAGTTGCTCAACGCCGGCACGACGATCTTTGCTTCGGGCATGGATGCCGAGCCCATTCGCGAACTCTTCCTGCTCACCGCCAAGCCCTTCCTGTACGTCGTCAATGCCGATGAGGCCGAACTCTCGGATCCGGCGTTCCGTCAGAAGATGCGTGACCTGCTCGCGCCAGCCGAGGTCGTCTTCCTCGACGCCAAGATCGAGTCCGAGCTTGCGGGACTCGATCACGCCGAGGCGCTCGAGTTGCTGCAGTCGATCGGCCAGGACGAGTCCGGCCTTGACGCGCTCGCCCGAGTGGGCTTCGACACCCTCGGCCTGCAGACGTACCTCACTGCCGGGCCGAAGGAGTCGCGAGCCTGGACGATTCGCAAGGGGTCGACGGCGCCCGAAGCCGCAGGGGTGATCCACACCGACTTCCAGAAGGGCTTCATCAAGGCGGAGATTGTGTCCTTCGATGATCTGGTCGACGCCGGCAATATGGCGGAGGCCAAGTCGCGCGGCAAGGTGCGCATGGAAGGCAAGGACTACGTCATGCAGGACGGCGACGTGGTCGAGTTCAGGTTCAATGTCTAGACCGTCCACGTCTAGACCGTCCACGTCTAGACCGTCCACGAGGCTGCACGCGGTGACACTCCTTGTCGATGACTACGACGCGGCGATAGCGCACTTCGTCGGCGATCTGGGATTCCACCTCGTCGAAGACACGGACCTCGGGAGTGGGAAGCGCTGGGTTCGGGTCGCACCCGAACTCGAAGGCGGGCCGACGCTGCTGCTCGCTGTTGCATCGACGGACGAGCAAAGGGCTGCTATCGGTAGGCAGACGGGTGGACGTGTGGGCTTCTTCCTGCACACGACCGACTTCGAGGCTCGGCACACCCGGCTGGTGGCTCGCGGCGTCCGCATGACCGAAGAGCCGCGCCATGAGCCCTATGGCACGGTGGTGGTTTTCCAGGACCGCTACGGCAATCTTTGGGATCTCATCGAACCTGTCGGCGACGTTGGTGGTTGGTGACGTGACGTGGTCGAATGCCGCTTCAACGTCTGACACGGAAAGGAGATGCTCATGGCCGAGAAGGTCACCGGACCCAAGTCCTACTTCCCCTCGATCGAGAAGAAGTACGGCGAGCCCATCTCCTACTGGATGGCGCAGTTGGGTGATGTGAAGGACGCCAAGCACATGGAACAGGTCGCCTACCTCAAGGGGCTGGGCATGGGACACGGCCACGCCAATGCCGTCGTCGCCGTCTATCGCGCAGACCACGACCTGAAGTAGGTGGACGACGTGATCATCTGCCAGTTCATCTTCAAGCCCGGGGTGTACGACGACGACTTCCACAGGTTAGACGGCGAGATCGACGCCTACGCGCGGTCTCTTCCGGGGTTCCTGGCCACGGAGACCTGGCAGTCGTCAGACGGCAAGGTCATCAATGCGACGTACTACTTCGACGACATGGCATCCGTGCGCGAGTTGTCGCGCTTCCCGCGACATCTGGAGGCGAAGGGCCAGTACCAGCGCTGGTACGACGGCTACCAGATTGTCGTGAGTGAAGTGACGGCTTCTTACGGCGACGGGCGGCTGCCTCACGTGACAGGATCGCAGCCATGAGCGACGACTTCTCAGCCCTGGCCTACTCCGTCGAGCGCACCTATCCGGTCGACGTGGACCGGATGTGGCGAGCGTGGACCGATGCGTCTGAGCTTGAGAGTTGGTACTCACCGACGGATCTCACTGTCGTCCCGGGCTCCGTCGTCTCCGAAGCGGTCATCGGCGGCCGCTGGGCGGTGGCGGTCGATGCATCCGCCTACGGCCACATCGCCTACTTCTGGGGCCGCTACGACGACGTCTCCCCGAGCTCGCGCCTCATCCACTCGCTCAGCTACTCCCAGGACGAGGCCGACTTCATCGCCCATGACGACGACGCGCCGTACCACGACATCGTCATTGACATGGAGGCGCGCGACGGCGGCACATGGGTGCGCTTCGCGCAGTACGGCGACATGCCCGCCGATCAGGCCGCGATGGCCCAGGCGGGTATGGAGAGCTACTTCGACTCGCTTGGCAATCACCTGGGCGTCAACTGATCGCAGCGCG
>JBIKKK010000047.1:0-12504 GCA_044360385.1 Candidatus Nanopelagicales bacterium | reverse complement strand
CTGCGAGTGACCCATCTCGAGCAGGCGATGGTGCAGATGCTGCTTGTCGGGCGCGAAAGGCGAGCGGCCCTGTCGGGTGCGTCGCAAGACCGCGAGGCCGAGGTCGAGCAGGGGCAGGACGAGTACGGCGAGGGGAAGCAGGATCGGCAGCAGCGCGGGCAGCAGCGTGCCGCCCTCGATCGCCGCGGGATCGATCTGACCGGAGAGCGTGATGATGCTTGCCGCGAGCAGGAAGCCGAGCAGCATCGAGCCGGTGTCGCCCATGAAGATGCGCGCGGGAAAGACGTTGTAGGGAAGGAATCCCAGGCACATCCCCACGAGGAGCGCCGAGACCAGCGTGGCCATGGTCGCCCTCTCGAAGCCGATCTCCACGGACAGCAGGTAGGAGTAGGCGAAGAAGGCCAGCGCTGCGACGGCAACAATGCCGGCCGCGAGGCCGTCCAGGCCGTCGACCATGTTGATCGCGTTGATGCACACGAGGACGACGAGCACGGTGAGCAGCACGCTCGTGACCGGATCCAGGACGAGGGTGCCGCCGAAGGGAAGCCAGATTATGGAGATGCCCTGCAGCGCCATTACCGAAGCAGCAAGCACCTGCCCGGCGAGCTTGGTGGGTGCGGCGAGGCCCCACCGGTCGTCGATCATCCCGAGGACGACGATGATCGCGGCGCCGCTGAGAAGAGCCAGGGCGGGGCTGTCGCCGACCTGGAAGACCGAGCCCATCTGCGGGAGTTTGCTCGCCAGCAGCAGGCCGGCGCAGAGCCCGGCGAGCATCGCGAGACCACCGAGCCTCGGTGTGGGTTGGTCGTGGACATCGCGATCGCGCACCTCCGCCATCGCTCCCCAGCGCAGCGCGAGCGCACGCGCGAGCGGGGTGACGAGATACGTCACGGCCGCAGCCGCGACGAGGCAGAGGAGGTATTCGCGCACGGGAAGGCGCCTAGACCCCGACCGGAGTCTCGGCGTAGGCCGGGAAGCGGCGCACCAGGGTGTCGACCTCCCCCGCGACCGCGTCAGCGCTCGCAGGTTGGGTGACCGCCCGGGCGATCAGCCGGCCGATCTCGGCCATCTCCGTCTCCTGCATTCCCTGGGTGGTCACCGACGGTGTGCCGACGCGGATACCCGAGGCGACCGCGGGAGGCTGGGGGTCGTAGGGGATGGCGTTCTTGTTGAGCGTGATGCGGGCCGCGTCGCAGCGGACCTCGGCGTCGGCCCCGGTGACCCCGACGCCGCGGAGGTCGATGAGCGCGAGGTGGGTGTCGGTGCCCCCACTCACCGGGCGCATGCCCTCGTCGGCGAGGGTCGCCGTCAGCGTCTGGGCGTTGCGGATCACCTGTGCGGCGTAGGCCTGGTACTCCGGCGTGCTCGCCTCCTTGAGGGCGACGGCCTTGGCAGCGACCGCGTGCATGAGCGGGCCGCCCTGCATCATCGGGAAGACCGCCTTGTCGATGGCGGCTGCATGCTCGGCCTTGGCCAGGATCATGCCGCCGCGCGGGCCACGCAGGACCTTGTGCGTGGTGAAGGTGACGACATCGGCGTAGGGCACGGGGCTCGGGATGGCTTTGCCGGCGACGAGACCGATGAAGTGAGCCGCGTCGACCATGAGGATCGCGCCGACCTCGTCGGCGATCGCACGGAAGGCAGCGAAGTCAATGAGGCGGGGGTACGCCGTCGCCCCGGCGATGATGAGGCGCGGCTTGTGCTGCAGCGCAATAGAGCGGACCTCGTCGTAGTCGATGGTCTCGGTGTCCGCGCGGACGCCGTAGGACACGACCTCGAACCACTTGCCCGAGAAGTTGACCTTGGAGCCGTGGGTGAGGTGGCCGCCGTGCGGCAGGCTCATCGCGAGCACGGTCTCGCCCGGCTTGACGAAGGCGCCGTACGCCGCGAGGTTGGCGCTCGCGCCGCTGTGCGGCTGGAGGTTGGCGTGCTCGGCACCGAAGAGCTCCTTGGCGCGCTCGATGCCGATGATCTCGGCCTTGTCGACCTCCGCGCATCCGCCGTAGTAGCGCTTGCCCGGGTAGCCCTCGGCATACTTGTTGCTCAGCGTCGAGCCCAGCGCGGCGAGGACGGCGGGCGACGTGAAGTTTTCGCTCGCGATGAGTTGCAGGCCGCCGCGGGCGCGCTCGAGCTCGGACAGCAGGATGCCCGCGATCTCGGGATCCTCATGCTGCAACTGCCCGAAGTCCGGGCCCCAGAACGTCTCGCTGCCCACCGCGCACTCTCCTTCGCCAGGCCGGCTACCGGGGCCGACGCGGCGAGTCTACGGCGACACCCGCTTATAGGCCGTCTGACGGGCCCGCGGGGTGAGGCACGACGAGGTCGGGGCACACCTCGCGGAGGGCATCCGCGGAGTAGCCCCCCTCGCGCAGGAGCACGGGCGGATCGGCCGTGAGATCCACGATGCTGCTCGGGGCCTCGTCCAATGTGGGGCCGGCATCGAGATAGAGGGCGACATCGTTGCCCAACTGCTCCTCAGCCTCGGCGCACGTGCGCGGAGGGACGCTGCCTGCGCGCTGCGCCGACGTGACCGCGAGCGGACCGGTCGAGGCGAGCACCGCGAGCGTGACGGGATGCAGAGGCATGCGGAGCGAGATCTGCCCCGATCCGCCCGCGATGTCCCAGGCGAGGGTGGGCTGCTCGCGCATGACCAGGGTAAGGGGACCGGGCCAGAACGCCTCGATGAGCGCACGCCCGTCAGCGGTGACGCCACTGGCGAGTCCCTCCACCGTGCGCAGCGAACCAATGAGCACGCCCACGGGCAGGTCGTCACCGCGCCCCTTCGCCTCGCGCAGGGCACGCATGGCCCTGGGAGAGAAGGGATCAGCCGCAAGGCCGTAGACGGACTCGGTCGGCAGCACGACGAGGTCGCCGCGCTTGATGGCAGCAGCCGCGGCGGAGATGCCCCGGTCCCGTCCCGGTCCGGGGCGGTCGCCCACATCGATGGCGAGGCTCACACCGCGTCCATGCCCCGCGTCGCTGTCGTGAATCGAGGCTTGCGCGCAAGATCGCGGTGGTCGACGATGTCGCGCCAGCGGCCATCCTCGGCGAGCACCGCGGGCACGCCCTCCTCCGCTTCGTCTCCCTGCTCGTCGGAATGCTCGATGACGACCAGGCCACCGGGCTGCAGCAGAGCTGCCGCGGTGTCGACGGCACCACGGATGATGTCGAGGCCATCCGGTCCGCCGTAGAGAGCAAGGGCCGGGTCATGGTCGCGCACCTCTGGGTCGCGGACGCTTGCGCCGCTGGGCACGTAGGGCGGGTTCATCGTGACGACCGCGATGCTTCCGCGCAGGAGTGCGAGCGGCCCCCCGTCAGCCGCACAGGTGCGGGCATCGGCCTGCACCACCTCGACACGACTGCCCGCCGCCTCGATCTCATCGCGCAGGGCATCGGCATTCCTGCGGGTCCACGTCACCGCCGCTTCGTCGATCTCGACAGCGGTGACGTGCGCGGGAGCCGCCTCCGTCGCGAGCGAGAAGGCCACGGCCCCCGACCCCGTGCAGAGGTCCACCGCGCGCCTCTCTTCCGGCGGGAGTGCCCGCAGCGCATCGATGCCCGCCTGCGCCACGAGCTCGGTCTCCGGTCGCGGGATGAAGACACCGGGCCCCACCGCGAGCTCGAGATTGCGGAAGGGTGCAGCGCCGATGAGGTGCTGGAGTGGCACGCGCGCCATGCGTCGAGTGAGCAGGCGCTCATAGGCGGTGCGCTCCTGGGAGTCCATCCGGTCCTGCAGGAGGAGGCGCCCGCGCGGCACGCCCTTGACGTAGGCCGCAAGAAGGATGGCGTCGGTGTCAGGAGAGGGCACGCCCGCAGCCGCGAGGCGACGCTGGCCATCGGCCATGACATCGCGCAGGGACACCCAGCCCTCCACGACGCGGGGAGAAGGCCCCGGCCCCGACTGGCCCATGGGGCCCGACTGACTCATCGGCCCTCAGCCAACGCAGCGTCGGCCGACGAGTCGATGCAGGACTGGATGACCGCATCAAGCTCGCCGCTGAGCACCTGGTCGAGGTTGTGGGACTTGTATCCGGAGCGGTGATCGCTGATGCGGTTCTCCGGGAAGTTGTAGGTGCGGATGCGCTCGCTGCGATCAACGGTGCGGACCTGAGCGCGCCGGGAATCCGATGCCTCCTGCTGAGCCTGCTCCTGCGCGATGGCGAGGAGCCGAGCCCGAAGGATGCGCAGCGCCTGCTCGCGATTCTGCAACTGGCTCTTCTCGTTCTGGCAGGACACGACAGTGCCGGTCGGCACATGGGTGATGCGCACAGCGGAGTCGGTCGTATTGACGGACTGGCCTCCCGGGCCCGAGGAGCGGAAGACGTCGATGCGCAGGTCATTGGGGTCGATCGTGACATCGACCTCCTCGGCCTCGGGGAGCACCAGCACTCCCGCGGCCGAGGTGTGGATCCGTCCCTGCGACTCGGTGACGGGCACGCGCTGCACGCGGTGCACCCCACCCTCGAACTTCAGGCGCGCGTACGGCGCCTCGCCGGGCTCGGGCACACCGCGCGCCTTGACCGCAACCGCGACGTCGCGATAGCCGCCGAGATCGGACTCCTCCGCCTCGAGGACCTCGGCGCTCCAGCCGCGCTGGTCGGCGTAGCGCAGATACATGCGCAGCAGATCGCCCGCGAAGAGAGCGGATTCCTCACCGCCCTCCCCCGCCTTGATTTCGAGGATGACGTCCTTGCCATCCAGGGGATCGCGGGGCACGAGGAGTTCGCGGAGACGCTCGCCAACCTCCTGGCGACGGACCTCGAGGGTGTCGGCCTCTTCAGCGAATGCTGGGTCGACATCGGCGAGCTCGCGCGCAGCGGCGATGTCATCGCCCAGGGAAGCCCAGGTGCGGTAGGCCTCGATGATCGGACGCAACTCCGCGTGGCGACGCGCCAGGCGTCGTGCCTCGGAGGGATCAGCGTGCACCGCAGGATCGGCCAGGCGCTCCTCGATCGCGGAGTACTCGGCGGTCAACTCGACGCAGGCGTCGAACACGGGACCTACCTATCGGCGATGAGCGGGGACGCGCTTCAGTCGAAGGCGCGTCACTCGGATGCGGAGGCCTTGTCCTTGCCGCCGAAGCGCTTCTCCCACTTCGCCACGCGACCGCCGGAGTCGAGGATCTTCTGGCGACCGGTGTAGAAGGGGTGGCACTGCGAGCAGACATCAGCGTGGATGACGCCGTTCTTGGCGGTGCTGCGCGTGGTGAACGTCGAACCGCAGGTGCAGGTGACCTGGGTCTCGACGTACTCGGGGTGGATGCCCGACTTCATGTTGACTCCTTCGGTGGGTGTCCGGGTCCGCGGTGGCGGTGAACCGGGCCAGGCAAGGGTACGCCATCGACTCATCGACGGCCGAATCGACTAGGAGTCGTCGCTCTCCGACCCGGTGACCGAGGGCGTCGTCTTCTGGATCTGCAGGAGGAACTCCAGATTGCTCTTGGTCTCGCGCAGCTTGGTGAGCAGGAGCTCAATGGCCTGCTGCTGATCGAGGGCATGGAGAACGCGACGGAGCTTCCAGACGATCTTGAGCTCGTCGGGAGCCATGAGGAGCTCCTCCTTGCGCGTGCCCGAGGCGTCGACGTCGACGCTCGGGAAGATGCGCTTGTCAGCGAGCTTGCGATCGAGCTTGAGTTCCATGTTGCCGGTGCCCTTGAACTCCTCGAAGATCACCTCGTCCATGCGCGAGCCCGTCTCGACCAGCGCGGTGGCCAGGATCGTGAGGGATCCGCCGTTCTCGATGTTGCGGGCGGCACCGAAGAAGCGCTTCGGGGGGTAGAGCGCCGTGGAGTCCACGCCACCCGACAGGATGCGGCCCGAAGCCGGCGCCGCGAGGTTGTAGGCGCGACCGAGTCGGGTCATCGAGTCGAGCAGGACGACGACATCGTGGCCGAGCTCGACGAGACGCTTCGCGCGCTCGATGGCCAGTTCGGCGACGATGGTGTGATCCTCTGCCGGGCGGTCGAAGGTCGAGGAGATGACCTCGCCCTTCACCGAGCGCTGCATGTCGGTCACTTCCTCGGGACGCTCATCCACGAGGACGACCATGAGGTGGCACTCGGGGTTGTTGGTCACGATGGCGTTGGCGATGGACTGCAGCACCATCGTCTTGCCGGCCTTGGGCGGCGACACGATCAGTCCGCGCTGTCCCTTGCCGATCGGGGCCACGAGATCGATGACTCGGGTGGTGAGGTTGCCCGGCTCCGTCTCGAGGCGCAGCCGCTCCTGGGGGTAGAGCGGTGTGAGCTTGGAGAATTCGGGTCGCTGCCTCGACTGATCCGGCTCTGAGCCATTGATGGTGTCGATGCGCACCAGGGGGTTGAACTTCTCGCGGCGCTCCCCGTCACCAGGCTGCTTCACGGCGCCGGTAACGGCGTCTCCCTTGCGCAGGCCGTGCCTCTTGACCATGGAAAGCGAGACGTACACGTCATTGGGGCTGGGGAGGTAGCCCGCGGTGCGCACGAAGGCGTAGTTGTCGAGCACGTCGAGGATGCCAGCGACGGGCACGAGCACGTCGTCATCGGAGACCTCGATGTCCTGCTCCGGGAAGCCACCAGGGCGACGGTCCCGGCGGTCCCGGAATCGATCGCGTCCGCGACGGCGGCGGCGGCGCGAGCCATCCCCATCGTCGTCGTAGGCGTCATTGCGTGTGTCGCTGCGGTTGTCATTGCGGTTGTCGCTGCGGTTGTCGCTGCGGTTTTCACTGCGATTGTCGCTGCGCTTATCGCTGCGGTTGTCACCGCGGTTGTCTTGGCGGGGAGCGCGCTCGCGCTCACCCTGCTCGCCCTTCTCGGAGGCGCTGCTCTTCTCGGAGGGGGCGTCCTTGCCATTCGCTCGATCGTTGCCCGCGGAACGACCCTTGTCGTTCGCGCGACCGTTGCCGCTTGAGCGGCTTCCGGACTGCTTGGCGCTGATCGCCTCGATGAGTGCGCCCTTGCGCATGGTGCTCGCCCCGGTGATGCCCAGGGACTGGGCAAGTTGCTTGAGCTCGGGCAGCAGCATGCCGGAAAGACCCGACGCTGACTTGCCGGCAGGGGCAGTGGCGGTATCGCTCACATGAATTCCTTTGTCATGCCCGACACCAGGGTGGAATCGGGAGGGTGCGCGCCAGGTGAAGACCGTGCTGCGCGATGTCCGCCATGCCGTTCGAGGCATTCCCAAGATCAACGGGGGGAGGTGGCAACGTCCCTAGACGGACTTGGCCAGGCTAGCACCCGCCCCGGTGGGGTCGCCTCATGACCCCCGGATGTGGACCCGGGCTCCATTGGCGTCCACCGGCACGGTGATCAGACGCCACCCCTCGGGCACTGCCGCGGTCGCCGCTGCGCGCTCTCGATCGTCGACGGTGAAGGCCAGTACCGTCGGACCCGCACCCGAGACCACCGCGGGGATTCCTCCTTCGCGCAGTGACATCACAAGCGCGTGCGACTGCGGGTAGGCGTGGGCGCGGGCTTCCTGGTGAAGACGATCTTCGGTGGCGGGGAAGAGGAGCGCGGGGTCGGAGACCAGCGCGTGCGTGAGAAGCGCGGTGCGGCCGAGATTGAAGACCGCGTCCGAGCGTGCGACTGTGTCGCCGAGGAGGTTACGCGCTTCGGCGGTCGGCATCGACTGCTGCGGGATGAGGATGACCGGGACCACGGAGGTGTGAGTCGCGCGCGTCACAGCACTGGCGTGCGAGTCGTCGACAGAATCAACCCATGCGGTGGTGAAGCCGCCGAGGAGTGCAGCAGCGACGTTGTCCGGATGTCCCTCCATGCGGGTGGCGAGGCCGAGGACTTCGTCGTCGGGGAGCAGCCCCTCGCCCTCCTCGACGAGCCCGCGGGCCAGGAGAATTCCTGCGACGATCGCCGCGGCCGAAGATCCCAGACCCCGACCCTGCGGGATGGCATTGCGGCAGCGGAGAAGGACACCAGGCGCACTCACGCCCATCTCCTCCCAGGCCGCCTGCATGGCGCGGGCCACGAGGTGGCGCTCGTCGCTGGGAAGGGCGCCGGCGCCCTCACCCTCCACGATCACGGAGACGCCGGGGTCTTCCGTGACCATGGCGACCAGGTGGTCATGAAGGGAGAGTGCGAGGCCGAGAGAATCGAACCCCGGCCCGAGATTGGCGCTCGTCGCGGGCACGACGACCTCGACGCCGACGGAACGGAAGCCCATGCGCTAGCCCCGCAGGCCCAGGGTGACCGCCGCGACCGCGGCATCGACCGGCACGACGATCGGATCCGGCGCTGCCTCGAGCGCCCACTGCGGATCCTTCAGCCCATTTCCCGTGAGGGTGCACACCACGGTCTGGCCCGGATCGAGTTGTCCGCGCTCGTGCGCCTGGAGGAGACCGGCGACGCTCGCTGCACTAGCGGGCTCGCAGAAGAGACCTTCCTTGGCCGCGAGGAGGCGGTACGCCGCGAGGATCTGCTCGTCGGTGACCGAGTCGATGAGACCACCGGACTCATCTCGCGCTGCCTCGGCCTGCTCCCAGGACGCCGGATTGCCGATGCGGATCGCAGTGGCGATGGTCTCGGGCTTGAGCACGGGAGCACCCGTGACCAGGGGTGCCGCCCCCGCCGCCTGGAAGCCCCACATGCGAGGAAGGCGGGTGGCATGCCCTGCATCGGCGTACTCCTGGTAGCCCTTCCAGTACGCCGTGATGTTGCCCGCGTTGCCGACCGGCAGGCAGTGGATGTCCGGGGCATTGCCGAGGAGATCGACCACCTCGAAGCTGGCGGTCTTCTGACCCTCGATGCGGTCGGGATTCACGCTATTGACGAGTGAGACCGGGTAGTCGTCAGCGAGGCCGCGCGCGAGGGTGAGGCAGTCGTCGAAGTTGCCCTCGACCTGCAGCAGGCTCGCGCCATGGATGATCGCCTGGGCGAGCTTGCCCATGGCGATCTTGCCCTCGGGCACCAGAACGGCGCAGACCATGCCTGCCTTGACCGCATAGGCCGCGGCGCTCGCGGAGGTGTTGCCGGTGGAGGCGCAGATGACCGCGCGAGCACCCTCCTGAGCGGCCTTGCTGATCGCCATCGTCATCCCGCGGTCCTTGAAGGAGCCCGTGGGATTCGCGCCGTCGTACTTCAACCACACCTGGCAGCCGGTCATCTCGCTGATGGTGCATGCGTAGACGAGCGGTGTGCCGCCCTCGCGCAGGGTGACGACAGGTGTCGCGTCGTCCACCGGAAGCCACTGGCGGTACTCCTCGATGAGCCCGCGCCACTGGGGAGCGCCAGCGGTCATGAGCCCGCCTCCCCCTCGACGCGCATAACGCCCACGACCTGCTTGACCACATCGAGCCCGCGCAGCGCCTCGATCGTGCGACTCAGGTCGCCGTCCTTTGCAAGGTGCGTGCGCACAATGAGGCCGGCGTCGTCCCCGTGACCGTCCTGGCGGACCACCTGAATGCTCACACCGTTGTCCGAGAAGGCGCGCGCGATGGTGGCGAGCACACCCGGACGGTCAGCGACGTCGAGATTGACGTAGTAGCGCGTGCGCGCCTGATCGATGCCGCGGATCTCCAGGGCTGCGTACGTCGACTCGCGGGGACCGTGCCCACCCGAGCGGAGATTGCGTGCCACCGCCACGACGTCACCCAGGACAGCGCTCGCGGTCGGAGCGCCACCCGCACCGCGACCGTAGAACATCATCTCGCCGGCGCTCTCCGCCTCGATGAAGACAGCGTTGAAGGCATCGCGGACGCTCGCCAGGGGGTGACTGCGCGGCACCATCGTGGGGTGCACCCGGACGATCACGCCACGCCCGTCGTCCGTGCGCTCCGCAACGGCGAGCAGCTTGATGACGAACCCCATGTCACGGGCCGCGGCGACATCAGCGGCCGTGACGCCGGTGATGCCCTCGCATGAGACGTCGTCGAAGGTGACACGGGTGTGAAACGCGAGCTCCGCGAGGATTGCCGCCTTGGCTGCGGCGTCGAGACCGCCCACATCGGCCGTGGGGTCGGCCTCGGCGTATCCGAGACGCTGTGCCTCTGCCAGCACGTCGGAATAGTCGGCGCCCTCCTCGTCCATCTTGCTGAGGATGAAGTTGGTCGTGCCGTTGACGATGCCGAGGACCTTCACCACGCGATCGCCGGCGAGTGACTCGCGCAGCGGCCGCAGGAGCGGGATCGCACCGGCGACCGACGCCTCGAAGTAGAGATCGACGCCGTTGTCTGCGGCGGCGGCGTAGAGCGTGGCGCCGTCGGCGGCGAGCAGGGCCTTGTTGGCCGTCACCACAGAGGAGCCGGCCGCCATGGCCTGAAGGATGAGGGTGCGTGCCGGCTCGATGCCGCCCATGACCTCGACGACGATGTCGCTGCCCCTCGCGGCAAGGGCGGCAGCATCGTCGGTGACGAGAGCGGCGGGGATGCCGTCGCGCGGCTTCGACGCGTCGCGCACGGCCACGCCCACGAGTTCGAGGGGCGCACCGATGCGCGCGGCAAGATCCTCGGAGTGCTCGAGGATGAGCCGGGCGACCTGGGTTCCGACGGTGCCTCCGCCCAGCAGGGCGACGGTGATCGGCGCGGACATCGGGACTCCTCAGGCTCGACTAGGGGGCCTAGCCTCTCAGACCGTGGCGCCCGGATCGAGGGCGAGGAGGTCCTGCTCCGTCTCCCGACGCAGCACGACACTGCAGGCACCCTGGCGGACCCCGACGACAGCGGGGCGCGGGAGGTAGTTGTACTGGGAGGACATCGAGCGGCAGTAGGCACCGGTCGCGGCCACGGCGAGCAGGTCACCTTCGCGCACATCGCCGGGCAGCCACGCATCGCGCACGATGACATCGCCGCTTTCGCAGTGCTTGCCCACGACCCGACACAGCACCGGATCCACAGAAGACACGCGGGAGGCGAGGACCACGGTGTAGTCCGCGTCGTAGAGCGCGGTCCGGATGTTGTCGCTCATCCCGCCATCCACTGAGACGTAGACGCGCTCATGCCCATGGTCGAGTACGACGGGCTTCACGGTTCCCACCTCGTAGATCGTCACGCCAGCAGGCCCGACGATGGCGCGACCCGGTTCGAAGGCAAGCCGAGGCACGTGAAGTCCCGCGCGCACGCACGCCCCGTCGACGATGGCCTCGATCGCCTTGGCCATGGCTCCCACCTCGAGCGGGTCGTCATCGCTCACGTAGGCGATCCCCATGCCACCACCGAGGTTGAGTTCGGCGACCTCGATGCCCTCGGCGTGCAACTCACCCATCAGGCCGACCAGTCGAGATGCCGCCACTTCGAAGCCCGCGGCGTCGAAAATCTGAGAGCCGATGTGCGAGTGAAGGCCACGGAAGTCCAGGTCGGGGATCTCGACGATGCGGCGGATCGCCTCGAGGGCTGCACCGGACGCGAGGGACAGGCCGAACTTCTGATCCTCATGGGCGGTGGCGATGAACTCATGAGTGTGCGCCTCCACACCCACGGTCACGCGGACGAGCACGCTGGGGCGCACGCCGAGGTCGCGCGCCACCCCCGCCACACGATCGACCTCCGACAGGGAGTCCACCACGATGCGGGCGACACCCGCCCCGAGTGCACGCCGGATCTCCTCGCGCGACTTGTTGTTGCCGTGCAGGAGCAGGCGATCACCGGGCACCCCCGCCGCCAGAGCGACGGCGAGCTCGCCTCCGGTCGCGACGTCGATGCCCAGCCCCTCCTCCACGGCCCAGCGCGCGACCGCTGTGGACAGGAAAGCCTTTGCGGCGTAGTAGACGTCGGTTCGACCAGCGTCATACGCCGAGCGGAAGGCCGCGGCGCGGCCGCGAAAGTCCTCCTCATCGAGGAGGAAGACGGGAGTGGAGAAGTCGCGGGCGGCGTCGCGCACGTCCACGCCGCCGATCACCAGCGCGCCGTCAGCGTTGCGATGAGCGCCCTGGGGCCAGACGAGCGCATCGAGCGCACCGGGATCACCGGACGGTGCGGCAGGTGCGGAGGAAGGGGCGAAGACCTCCCCGTGCCGCGGGCCGGCGGGATGCGCGCGCATGGCGCAAGGGTAGTCGGCGGACTAATCCGGCCTCTTTGAGCCGCGCTGCACTTCGACAATGTGCCGGCACGGGCAGGGGTGGAGGACCACACTGTTTCCATGTCCGACGACACCTCCAGTGCCCGGAATCCGACGCCCCCGACCCCCGACGGCTCCGCTGCGCCGGACGTGGCCCGCCTCCAGGCAGAGGTGGAGGAGCTCAGGGCTGAGGCCGCTCGACTCCGCGCCCAGGTCGCAGCATTGACGGCACCCCTGCCCGCGGGGCAGGTGGTCGCGGCTCAGGACACGAAGCGCCGCGGAGTCCTCCCGGAGATCATCGGGTACATCGGTGCTGCATTCATCGTCGGCGCAGGCTTGACCTTGGCTAGCCAGACCTGGGCGTTGTGGCCAAAGCCGGTCCAGTTGGGGGTCGTCACCCTCGGCGCGATCGCTCTCTACGTCACGGCGCTGATCGTGACGACTACCGCGGGTGGCCTCACGTCCATGCGCGATCATGCGGCTCGGCGCCGCCTCGTTGGCGTGCTCCTCGCCGTCGCCAT
>JBIKKK010000219.1:0-3498 GCA_044360385.1 Candidatus Nanopelagicales bacterium | reverse complement strand
GAAGGCAAGGCCGAAGAGCACGAGGAAGATCCCGAGCAGGAGGAAGACAATCACGGTAACGGACACGCCGGCACCCTATCGGCAACGCGCTAGCCTGCGGCATGGCCCGTGAGCACGGCGACCCTCGGGAGGTCGATGCCGTCGGGGTCGCCGTCCGCCTCACCAGTCCCGAGAAACCGATGTGGCGGGATTCCGCAGGTGCCATCACCAAGGCGGATCTGGTGTCCTACTACCTCGCCGTGGCTCCGGACCTACTCGCGGCACTTCGCGACCGCCCGACGACCCTGCAACGCTTCCCCGACGGGGTCATCATCGATGGACAGCGGCAGGAGTCCTTCTACAACAAGCACCTTCCCAAGTCCGTGCCCGACTTCGTCGACCATGTCGGCATCACCTTCCCGTCCGGGCGTACCGCGGTGCAGGTGTGCCCGTCCAACGTCGCCACGATCATCTGGGCCGCCAACCTCGGCACCGTCACCTTCCACCCGTGGCCCGTCACCCGGGGCGATGTCGATCGACCCGACGAATTGCGCATCGATCTCGACCCGCAGGAGGGGCGCGACTTCGGCGACGCCGTAGAGGCTGCACACACGCTGGCGGAGATGCTGAAAGTGTGGGGTGCCGAGCCGTTCGTCAAGACGAGTGGTGGCCGGGGGTTGCACGTCTTCGTAGCCATCGAGCCACGCTGGGAGTTCCTCGAGGTGCGTCACGCGACGATCGCCCTCGGCCGTGCTCTGGAGCGCCAGCTCCCTGACCTGGTCACCACGACGTGGTGGAAGGAGGAGCGAGGGTCCCGGGTATTCGTCGACTACAACCAGATGGCACGTGATCGGACGATGGCGTCCGCGTGGTCTGTCCGCGCACGCCCTGGCGCCCCTGTATCCATGCCCGTGTCCTGGGAGACGCTGCCCGACGTCGACCCCGCCGAGTTCACGGTCATCTCGGCTCCCGCCATCAGGGTCGAGAGGGGCAATCCCTGGGCGAGCCTCGGTCGGACGCGATTCGACATCACACCCCTGCTCGACCTCTGGCGCGAGGATGTCGAGGTGCGCGGACTAGGCGAGATGCCGTTTCCGCCCGACTATCCGAAGATGCCGGGGGAGCCGCCCCGCGTGCAGCCCAGCCGGCGTCGGCACGACGCGTCGGACTAGGTGGCACCCAGCGCTCAGTGGCAGTGGCCGCCTGGAGCCGCAACCTCGATGCCGGGGTTGCGCGGGAAGAAGCCCACTGGCTTGAGCATGAACCCGGTGCGTTCCACGGGCATCACCGGCCAGTCCTCCGCGCGCGGGATGTGATTGGTGCCGAACACGTGCCACAGCACCAGGTCGGTGTCCTCGAGCGGCCGGTCGGCCGCAGTCCACTCGGGCAGACCTGCGCCACCCGGGTGCTGGTAGGGGAACTCACCCGCGGGATACCTCTCGTCTCTGCGGTTCGGGGTGGCCCACAGGTGGTGGTACATGAAGGCCGCACGTCGTCCGATGACCGACTCGGGCGAGGCCATCGGCCACGTGACGGCGCCGGGCACGAGCTTGTAGGCAACCGGTGCGCCGAGGTGGCCGGTCACCTCGCGGTTGACCACCTTCCAATAGCGGCCGGTGAAGGGGTTGACCTCCCGCTGAGCGGCCGATTCCCGCGCCAGCACGGTCTGACGGGTCGTGTAGGAGGAGCCCTCTGGGTTGAGCGGCCCGGGCGGGAGAGGCTCGCACTCCACCTCCACCAGAGTGTTCGGCCCTCCGTCGATGTCGAGGTCGAGCCGTGCGCAAAAGATGTGCTGGTGGTACGGCGCGAGAAGTCCGGGCTCGAGCTCTGTGGCCGACGGTGTCGGGGCGCCTGGATCCCCGGCGGTGGTGAGCACGATGCCCGTGAGCTTGGCTTCGAACTCGATGGAGCCGTCTTGGTAGAGGTACCAGAAGTAGCCGTACTCGTAGTTGTTCACCGTGACGATCGATGACACTACGAATCGGCGTGAGCGCCGCACCTCCACGTGGCCGTTTTGGTCCGTGTGCTTCCAGAGGATTCCGTGGTCCTCCTCATGCATGCAGATCGCCTGGGGGATCTCCTGCACATTGCCGAGCGCGTCCGCCACCGCCACGTCGAGGTAGACGATCTCGCCGAGACAGTCACAGCCCAGGGTGAGGGAGTTCGTGTAATTGCCGAGGTTAAACTCCCCGGTGTCAAAGGTCTGCTTGCGCAGCGCCCCCGGGGCGCTGTCGCCGTAGGGGATCACGAGCTCGGCGATCGACATGCGGTAGGCAATCGGCCGCTCGCGGCCGTCATCGTCGAATCTCACGTCGTGAAGGACAAGTCCCTCACGCTGGTCGAAGCCGACGCGCAGCCGCCAGCGCTCCCAGCGCACATCCCAGCCATCGACCGCGAACGACGGGCCGTCCTTTTGCACGATGGCGAGGTCGCGTAGTCGCACGTCCTCGCGGGTCTGGTCGGCCCGGTAGGGGCCGGGCGTCAGCGGGATAGGCGGGGAGCCTTCGTCATCCTCCACGCGCAAGACCTCGCAGGAGTCGAGGTCGACGATGGTGCGCAGGCCCTCGATCGGGTGCGCGTAGACGTTGGAGTCGGGCTCGGGCTGTAGCCATATCGGGGTCCACACCAGCCGGCGTGTGGCGTCGATGCCCTCGGGCACCTCCGACCCGAAAGACCAGGCTTCGATATGCACGGAGTCCACGTCAGTGATGCCGCGCCGGGCAAGCGCGGCGAGGAGTCGCTCGTCGCGTCGCACGGCGTCCCTCACCCGCTCGCACTCCAGAGCGAGCACCGAGGCGAGGGCGCCGGGCGCCTCCCGCACTTCGAGCACGCCGCCGCCTACCTTGACGAGCGCGATGCGCACCAGCTGCTCGGCACCGTCCCAGAGCGTGGCTCGCGCCAGCCGTGGAAGGGTGTCGCCCGGCCGCCACGCGCGGACGGTTGCCTTGGGCGGCTCCTCGAGCTGTAGCAGCGCCAGTAGGCGCGGGCCACCGAGAAGTGCCTCGGCCCTCAGCACCGCGCAGACCTCGGCCAGTTCAGCGGCCGACAGCGGGTCGAGGGGATGGATCACGGTCGCAGCCTAGGGCCAGCCAGCGGTGGTCGCTGGCCTGAAGATGGCGGGGGTTCAACCCAGCCGGTCGCGTAAGCGCTCCGTCACTCCTGGTTGATCTGCATGACGACGGCCTTGGGCTCGGTCATGAACTCACGACTGAAGTTGCCGCCCTCGCGGCCCACGCCCGAGTCCCCGAATCCACCGAAGGGCAGGCGCAGGTCACGAATGAAGAAGCAGTTGACCCACACGGTGCCCGCCTTCAACTTGGCCGCCATGCGATGTGCTCGGCTGAGATTCTCGGTGAAGACCATCGCGTTGAGCCCGTAGCGAGTGGCATTCGCGAGAGCGACGGCATCGTCCTCCGTGTCGAAGGGCGTGGCCACCGTCACGGGGCCGAAGATCTCCTCCTTGACGACGCGGGCATCCGCAGGAGCGTCGGTGATGATCGTCGGCTTGACGCTCCAGCC
>JBIKKK010000218.1:0-3504 GCA_044360385.1 Candidatus Nanopelagicales bacterium | reverse complement strand
CCATCCAGATGTGGGAGATCCCCGCGGGCTCTGGCCCGATCTGGCGGGTGACCATCAACGCGATGTCGGATCAGACGCGCATCTTCCGCGCAGTGCCCGCCACCGCTCCCTAGCACGCTCGGCCTGTGTATCGCCGCTCCCATCCACAGGCCCTTCAGACGACCATTCGCCCATGTCCTGGACAACCCCGATCACATTGGTCAAACTTATGACCATGTCTCATCAGCCCCTCGCTGAAGTGAAAGCCCACCTCTCCGAAGTCGTGCAGCGTGTGAGCACCCAGCACGAGCGCGTTACCGTCACCGTGCACGGCCGGCCGGCAGCGGTGCTCATCTCTGTGGACGACCTCGAGCGACTCGAGGAGACGATCGCAGTGCTGTCCGACGCAGACGTGATGCAGCAGTTGCGCGAGTCCGAGACCGAGCGCGCGGCAGGCCTCATGGAGTCTGCAGAGGATCTTGACCGCGTGATGCAGGCACGTCGCGCACGGGGCGACTAGTGCGGCATGGATGAGTCCTTCCGCCTACTGGTGTCTCCGCGCGCGCGACGACAGCTGTCAGAGCACCTCCCGCATTCGGTCGCTTTCGCCGCATATGAATTCATCTCCGGCCCGCTGCTGGTCAATCCGCATCGCGTGGGCAAGCAGTTGGAGCCACCGTTCGGGGGTCACTTCAGTGCGCGCATGGGGACCTATCGCGTGATCTATCTTATCGACGATGACCAGCGCACGGTCGAGGTGATGGCCGTTGTCCTGAGGTCAGACGCGTATCGCCCCTCCCCTTGACCGGCGGTGCGCGTGCTCTAGGAGCGAGCGCGGACAGCGTCGGCGAAGGCATCGCCGCGATGGCCGTAGTCACGGAACATGTCCCACGACGCGCAGCCGGGTGCCAGCAGCACCGTGTCGCCGGTCTGCGCCTGCCGAGCCGCGGCGGCGACGACCTCGGCCATCGCCTCAGCGGAGGCGTCGGTGACCTCGATGATCGGCACGCCGGGAGCGTGCGCCTCGAGCGCCGCACGGATCACCCCGCGGTCGACTCCGAGCAGCACCACGCCCCGCAGCCGACCCGCCACCATCTGCACGAGCTCGTCGAAGGACTGCCCCTTCGCCTGTCCCCCGGCGATCCACACCACCGGGTCGTAGGCGCGCAGCGAGGTGGATGCCGCATGGGTGTTGGTCGCCTTGGAGTCATCCACGTAGCGCACACCGTCGACCTCGCCCACGACCGCGATGCGATGCGGCGCGGGGGTGAAGGACCGCAGGCCCTCGCGCACGGCACCCGGGGTCACGCCAAAGGAGCGGGCGAGCGCAGCAGCAGCGAGCGCATTGGCGACATTGGCGGGCGAGGAATTGGGCACATCCCCCACGGTGCATAGCTCCTGGGCCGCAGACACGCGCTCCGCGATGAAGGCCCGGTCCACGAGGATGTCGTCGACGACACCGAGCATCGACAGGCCCGGGATGCCGAGGGTGAAGCCGACGGCCCGGCAGCCCTCGACGACATCGGCATCGCGCACCATCTGCTCGGTGACGGGATCATCGACGTTGTAGACCGCGGCGACCTGCGTGTGCCGATAGACGAGCGCCTTGTTGTAGGCGTAGACCTCCATCGTGCCGAAGAAGTCCAGGTGGTCGGGGGCGAGGTTGAGGCACGCGGCCGACAACGGCGACACCGAGGTGACGTAGGGCATCTGGGTGGCACTCACCTCGGTGGCGATCACCTCCAGCTCCGGTCGGCGCACCGCATCGACGAGTGACGCGCCCACATTGCCGGCGGCGGTCGAGGAGAGGCCGCCCGCGCGCAGGATCGCATCGAGCATGAGCGTGCTCGTCGTCTTGCCGTTGGTGCCCGTGATGCACAACCAGGGCGCGGCACCCTCAGGCGGGCGTATCCGCCACGCGAGCTCGAGCTCCCCCCACAGCGGGATCCCCCGCTCGATCGCCGATCGGATGATGGGCGCGTGCGGAGGGATCCCGGGAGAGACGACGTAGACATCGGTGTCGTCGGCGCAGGAATCGGCGGAGCCCAGCCGCACGTCGGCGCCGAGGATCTCCAGGATCGTCGCGCGCTCGCGCTGCTTGTCGCCGTCGCCGGAGTCGATGACCGTCACCTGCGCGCCCAGATCGAGCAGGGCGTCCGCGGCAGCGAAACCCGCGATGCCGATGCCGGCCACGGTGGCCCGCAGCCCACTCCAGTCCGACGCAGACGACGTCAGCGCGCTGAGGTCTCGGCTCAACCCCGCACCCACTCGGCGTAGAAGATCATCAGGCCGATCGCGACAACGAAGCCCTGGATGATCCAGAAGCGCACGACGATGTTGATCTCCGGCCACCCCTTCATCTCGAAGTGGTGGTGCAGCGGTGCCATGAGCAGCATGCGGCGGTGCAGGATCTTGTAGGAGGCGACCTGCCCGATGACCGAGAGTGAGATGAGCACGAAGAGCCCGCCGAGCAGGGCGAGCAGCAGCTCGGTGCGGCTGGTGACCGCGAGTCCCGCGATGATGCCGCCGATCGCGAGCGAGCCGGTGTCGCCCATGAAGATCCTTGCCGGGGCGGCGTTGTACCAGAGGAAGGCGAAGCAGGCGCCTGCCGCGGCAGCCGCGATCACGGCGAGGTCGAGGGGACTGGCGGTCGGGTAACACGAGCCCCCGGGGGTGAAGAAGCAGGACTGGCCGTACTGCCAGACCCCGATGAGGACATAGGCCGCGAAGGTCATCGTGGCGGCACCGGTGGCGAGACCGTCGAGCCCGTCGGTGAGGTTGACGCCATTGGTCGTCGCCGTGACGAGGAACCACACCCACAGGACGTAGAGCGCGGCGGGCAGCACGAGCGGGGTGTCGCGGATGAAGGAGATCGCGGTCGTCGCGGGCGTCTCTCCCACGGAGTTGGGGAACTGCAGCGCCATGATCGCGAAGGTCAGCGCGACGACGGCCTGCCCGATGAGCTTGGTGCGCGCGCGCAGGCCGGTGGCGCGACGACGGAAGATCTTGAGGTAGTCGTCGGCGACGCCGACAGCACCGAGGCCGAGGCCGAGGTAGAGCACGAGCAGCGCGGAGGGCGAGGGCGGTGTCCACCAGATGAGGTGCGTGAGTCCGTAGCCCAGCACGATGCCGGCGATGATCGCTGCGCCGCCCATCGAGGGCGTGCCGCGCTTGCCCTCGTGCTCGGGATAGGGCTCACCCTCGGTGGAGACGCGGATCGCCTGGGAGTAGCCGTGCTTGAGCAGCAGCTTGATGAGCAGCGGGGTGCCGATGAAGACCGTGAGCACGGAGATGATGCCGGAGAGGACGACGAGCCTCATGAAGCAGACCTCGCGTCCGACGTCGATCCGTCCGCGATCAGCGCTGCGGCCACGACCTCGAGGCCAATGGAGCGCGAGGCCTTGACGAGCACGATGTCACCCGGCTGGACCTCCTCGCGCAGCAGCGCGATGGCGGTGTCGACATCGGGCACCCAGGTCGACTCCTCGCCCCAGGATCCCTCGTGCGCGGCGCCGAGGTGCACCG
>JBIKKK010000217.1:0-3509 GCA_044360385.1 Candidatus Nanopelagicales bacterium | reverse complement strand
CTCATCCCAGGCATTCGTGGCGCCATCGCACCACTGCCGCACGGGAAGCCCATAGACCCCGGGCTTCTTGGGCCAAGTGATGTCCATGGGGAAGAACGTCGGCGTATTGAAGGCCGGCACATCTCCGTTGAGCTTCCAGATGACCTTGGTGGTCTTGCCCGAGCGCTTGACTGAGGAGGACCACTCGTCGACTGACTGCGGCACCACCTTGACGTAATTCTTGTTGAAGTACGCCGCAACCTTGTCCACGCCCGCTTGGTTTTGCAGGCACCCGTGCTGGATCTCCAGCGTCATCGTCGACGTGCGGCCGGCATACGCTGGAGCTCCACTGAGATCAACGATCGCATGCGCGGATGCGGGTGCGGCCGATGCGATCACCAGCGGCGTGGCCAGGAGCGCGGTGGCGAGCGCGGATACGGAGAAGCGCAGGGTGCGAGGGGTCATAGTCGCAGACTACGCACTTCCGCCATCCCACGCCTCCGCAAGAGGATCCTCGCGCTTGCGGTCGTGCCCAGACACCGCTGGCTCGGATCCATGTCGGGTGCGTGCGACCTACAGGCCCCTCACGAAGTCGAGGACGCCCGCGACGTAGACCTCGGGGTCGTCCCACATCGCCATGTGACTGCCGTCGGGACAGTGCAGATACGAGCCACGCGGAAGGCGATCAGCCATCGCCCGCATGTGCGCGGGGTCCATCGTGTCGTGCTCCGCGCCGATGACCAGGGTCGGCACGGCGATGCCGGTCAGGTCGTCGAAGCGGTCCCATGTGTAGAGGCTCGCCTGCGGAGTGGAGCCGAGTTCGCTCGGGCCCTGCATGGGCACGTAGATCGCGGGGTTGAGGTGAGCGAAGGATCGCGTCACCGGCTCGGGCCACTCGTCGGCCGGTTTGCGCAGCACGTGGTGCACGTAGTGATGCTCCATGAGCAGGGCCTCGTACTCCGGATTGGCGTAGTCCTCCGCGGCCTCAATCTCCTGGATGCGCGCGAGCGCGGTGGGATCCATGGTCGGCATGATGACTTCTCGCGCGAATCGGTCGTAGGCCGGGATCGACGACATCATGTTGGACACGATGAGGGCCTTCAGGTGCTCGCCATGCGTCAGGGCGTACTCGATGCCGAGCAGTCCGCCCCATGAATGACCCAGGATGATGAAGTCGTCGCGATCGAGGTCTAGTGCGATGCGCACCTGCTCCACCTCGTCGACGAATCGCTCGAGGGTCCACAAGCTGGGATCGTCAGGTTGATCGCTCGCGTGAGATCCGAGCTGGTCGTAGTAGATGACCTCCAGGCCGCCATCGACGAGAGCCGGTGCCAGTGACTCGAAGTACTCGTGCGTCGCGGCCGGCCCGCCGTGGAGGAGCAGGACGCGTGCGCGCGGATTGGCGCCCAGTGTCTGCGTCCAGACCTCGAAGGTCCCTGATGGCGTGGAGATGGGGATCCGACGTTCGCTCATGCAGCGCATCGAAGCATGCCGGAGGGATTCTCCAGGGAAGGGCCCTGGCGATCGTGCCCTGACACTGCGACAGAGAGCTCAGCTGTGCTCCAGCGCCTGTGCGATCGACGATCGGAAGGCTGGCAGGTCGTCCCTCACTGTGGCCTTGATCATGCCCAGGTCGATCGTGGCGTAGCCATGCGCGATGCGGTTCCTTGTCGCCCAAATGAGGGGCCAGTCCTCTCCGAAAGCCTGCGCGCGCAGGTCGGGGGAGATGTCGGCAATGCACTCGATCGCTGAGGCGAGACGGAGGCAGACAGCGTCGGCAACAGTTTGATCGTCGAGCCCTGCCTTCTGCATGTGCGAGTCGAGGATCTCCAGGTGGAACTGCGCATCGCGGAGCCGCTCAGTGTCCGATCGGCTCACAGCGGCACGCCTTCGAGGCGCACCCGCTCGGCGACCGACTCACGGAGGTTTCCTGCGGATACGACGTCCACGGGGCACCCCAGCACCGCGCTGATGTCGCGCTCGATGCGAGCCAGAGACATCAGGCCCGTCTCCGGGGGCAGTGTGATCACCAAGTCGATATCCGACTCAGGAGTGTCCGTACCTCGCGCGACGCTTCCGAAGACGCGGACGTCGCGGCCGCCGTGATCGCGCGCGATTCGAAGCACCTCGTCGCGATGGCGGGCAAGCAGGCGGCCTCGAGATGTCGAGGGCAGGAAGTGCAGGAGGCGTGAGATCTCCGGCTGACTGCGCCCCATCGCTTCTGCAATTTGCCGCTGGGTCAGGCCTGCGGCAGCCCCCCGTCTCGCCGCCGACACGAGTTGGGCGCGGGCACGGGCGCGCAACTCATCTGCTGCGTGGGCCTCTGCTCGGATGGCCTCACCAATGTCGAGCTCATCATGGGCCACCTGCCGCAACATATAGCAAATACTATCAAGATCGAGCAGCGCTGTTCGGCCGGAGATGTGTCGATCACGCATGGGTCCTCCTGGAGGGAGAGGTGCGATAGAGGTTGTGGCCAGCCTGACCCGAACCCCTGACACCCGGGATATCGAGAACTGGGGGATCGTCCACAGACCCCGTCGGCGCACTTCACCCGAGCGGCCCACCGACCTAGCCTCGGCCGCGTTCATCGAAGCCGAAGGAGGTCAGTTATGTACGAAAAGACAACTATTATGTACGATTCAGGGGTGGCTACCTTCAGCAGCAGCGACGCACGGCAGGCCCTGCCCGAGGTCATCGAGTTGGCCCAGCGCGAAGCCGTGACGATCGAGAAGCACGGTCGCCCTGTCGCGGTCGTCATCAGTCCCGCTCGCCACGAGGAGTTACTCGACGCCTGGGAGGAGTCGCAGGACGTCGCCGCCTTCGACGCCGCGCGTGCGGACGACACCGTCCCGTGGGAGCAGGTCAAGGCTGACCTCGGCTGGACATGACCTATCGAGTCGAAGTCACGCGGTCAGCGATCAAGGCGCTCCGGCGCGTGAATCCCGCGGACGCAGCTCGCCTGCGCGGTGCCATCGCCATGCTCGCCGAGGACCCACGACCGCCGGCCAGTCGACCGCTACGCGGCCGAGATGGGTGGCGCTTGAGGGTTGGCGAATACCGAGTCCTCTACACAATCCGTGATGACGTCCTGCTCGTCGTGGTTGTCACCTTGGCGCACAGGAGTTCGGCATACCGATGATCCTGCCTTAGCGAGCCACTATCGACCCAGTGCGCTCGCTGCCGCCTCTGCTCTCAAGATCATCCGAGACGCAGCTCCAGGCACCTCCACGAACCCGCATGCCGCATAGAGGTCACGGCCCTTGTCGGTCAAGGCATCGACGACGATCGCGCGCACGGCTGGGCCTCGCTCGCTGGCGGTGATAATCCTCTCGAGCGCATCGGCGAGGAGCACGCGGCCGAGCCCCTGACCCTGGAGCGACCGATCGAGCGCGAGCTTGGCGATCAGGGCCGCTGGCACTGGGTCGGGTACGCCGCGACCGATTCGAGCGGGCGCCGAGTCCCGTGTCACCGCATGTGCACTCAGCGAGTAGTACGCGACCACAGCATCACTATCGGCGGGGATCCAC
>JBIKKK010000216.1:0-3519 GCA_044360385.1 Candidatus Nanopelagicales bacterium | reverse complement strand
CGCAAGCAAGCCTTCGCCTTCGACGCCCCCGTGTCGACGAGCGCGGGCAGTGGAGTGGGATCAGTCACGCTGACGCGTGCCGCGCGTGGCGAGACTTCATATGTCGCGGTGGCGACCAATATCGGCACGTCCAAGGGCGCTACCCGCCAGAGCATCGACCTCCAGCTCTTCGACGGAGAGTCCACGATCTTCGCCCGCACCATCGGCGTGCGCTCATCGAAGCCCATGTCCTTCGCGATCCTGGGGGGCACCGGCACCTACGCCGGGGTCCGCGGAGAGCTGTCGCTGAGTGCGAATGGTCAGACGCTCACGGCGCGCATCGCCACGCAGGGGGGAGGCAGCAAGCCGCTTGCCTGGAACAATGTCGCCAAGCGAGCCGTCGACATCACGAGCGACACTGGCTCGGCCGTCTACGGATCTGGCTCCATCACCCCGGCCCGGGGCAAGCAGCCCAAGGGCGACTTCTTCTCTTCCACGCTGACCTACCCCGAGGTCGACGGCGTGACACCGGTCATCGCCATGGTCGAGCAGGGCTTCACGACCGCCACGATGATCGTGAGCGGGATGCTCCTCGACGGAGCGCCGGCTCGCCTGCCGGTGATCGGCGGCACGGGCGAGTACGGCGGCGCGGCGGGCACGGTCTCCGGTCCCACGGGAGCCGGCACCACGCGCATCACGGCCAACTTCTGGCGCTAGCCCTCCCTGGGATGCACCGCCTCGCCCCATAGACTGACGGCGCTGTCCAGCCAGAGGAGATCCGATGCCCCGCGTCGTCGTCGACGTCATGCTCAAGCCGGAGATCCTCGACCCGCAGGGCCGCGCTGTCATGGGTGCCTTCGCACGCCTCGGCGTCCACGGTGTCGCCGACGTCCGCCAGGGCAAGAGATTCGAGATCACCCTCGACGGCGCGCCTACGGACGAGGCGCTCGCCGACCTGCATCGCATGGCCGAGGAGCTGCTGAGCAACCCCGTCATCGAGAGCTACACCCTGCGAGTCGAAGAGTGAAGATCGGCGTCGTTACCTTCCCCGGCTCGCTCGATGATCGCGATGCCGCGCGTGCCGTGCGTCTCGCCGGCGCCGAGCCGGTCGCCCTTTGGCACGGCGATGACGATCTCAAGGGCGTAGATGCCGTAGTCCTGCCCGGCGGCTTCTCCTACGGCGACTACCTGCGCTGCGGTGCCATCGCGAAGTTCGCTCCCGTCATGACGTCGATCATCGCGCAGGCGCAGCAGGGCCTTCCCGTGTTGGGTATCTGCAATGGCTTCCAGATCCTCTGCGAGTCACACCTGCTCCCCGGAGCCCTCACGCGCAATGACCACCTGCACTTCGTCTGCCGCGACCAGCGCCTGCGCATGGAGCGCACCGACACGACGTGGACCAATGTCTACGCCGAGGGCGAGGAGATCGTCATCCCGCTCAAAAACGGCGAGGGCGGCTACGTCGCTGACGACGCGACACTCGACCGACTCGAGGGCGAAGGCCTCGTCATCGCGCGCTACCTAGATGTCAATCCCAATGGCAGCCTGCGCGATATTGCAGGCATCTCCAATCCCTCCGGCACGATCGTCGGCCTCATGCCCCATCCGGAGCACGCGGTGGAGTCACTCACCGGTCCCTCCACCGACGGGCTCGGCTTCTTCGTCTCCGCCATCCGCAGCCTGGTCCTGTCGTGACGCTGGACACCGTCGCGCGCGCTTCCGACACCCCCGACACCGAGCAGCCCTACGCCGACCTCGGCCTCAAGCCCGATGAGTACGCACGCATCCGCGAGATCCTCGGTCGCCGGCCGACGTCGAGTGAACTCGCGATGTATTCGGTGATGTGGAGCGAGCACTGCTCCTACAAGTCGTCCAAAGTGCACCTGCGCCAGTTCGGCGACAAGCAGCCCGAGGGTGGCTGGCCCCAGCTCATGGTCGGCATCGGTGAGAACGCCGGCGTCGTCGATGTGGGTGACGGCTGGGCGGTGACCTTCAAGGTCGAGTCCCACAACCACCCGTCCTACGTCGAGCCCTATCAGGGTGCCGCCACCGGGATCGGTGGCATCGTGCGCGACATCCTCTCCATGGGCGCGCGCCCGCTCGCGGTGATGGATCCGCTGCGCTTCGGCCCTGCCGACGCCCCCGACACCAAGCGCGTCCTGCCCGGGATCGTGGCCGGCATCGGCGGTTACGGAAACTGCCTCGGCCTGCCCAATATCGGTGGCGAGGTCGTCTTCGACGCGACGTACGCCGGCAACCCGCTCGTCAACGCCCTGTGCATCGGCGCGATGAAGCACGAGGACATCCACCTCGCCTCCGCCAAGGGTGTCGGCAACCTCGTCGTGCTCTACGGCGCGCGCACCGGTGGCGATGGCATCGGTGGCGTCTCGGTCCTCGCAAGCGAGACCTTCGACGCCGACGGTCCCGCCAAGCGGCCGAGCGTGCAGGTGGGCGACCCCTTCATGGAGAAACTGCTCATCGAGTGCACGCTCGAGGTGCTCGGCGCGGGTCTCGTCGAGGGCATCCAGGATCTCGGTGGCGCGGGCATCTCCTGCGCGACCAGCGAGCTCGCCTCCAACGGTGAAGGCGGCATGCACGTGCACCTCGACCGTGTGCTGCTCCGCGATCCTTCGCTCTCTCCGGAGGAGATCCTCATGAGCGAGTCGCAGGAGCGCATGTGCGCGATCGTGACTCCCAAGCACATCGACGCTTTCATGGAGATCTGCCGCAAGTGGGAGGTCGAGGCCGTCGTCCTTGGTGAGGTGACCGACAGCGGCCGCCTCACGATCGACTGGCACGGCGAGCGCGTCGTCGACGTCCCCCCGCGCACAGTCGCGCACGAGGGCCCGGTCTACAACCGCCCGATGCAGCGCCCCGCAGAGCTCGATGCGCTCCAGGCTGCCGATGCGCGCACCCTGCCGCGCCCGCAGACTCCCGAGGAGATTCGCGCGACCTGGTTGCGCATGACCGCGAGCCCCAACCTTGCTTCCAAGAAGTGGGTGACGAGTCAGTACGACCGCTACGTGCTCGGCAACACTGTGCTCGCACAGCCCGAGGACTCGGGGATGATCCGCATCGACGAGGAGTCCGGCCTCGGTGTCGCGGTGTCGACCGACTGCAATGGCCGCTTCGTGCGCCTCGATCCCTACGAGGGCGCCAAGCTTGCGCTCGCGGAGTCCTATCGCAATGTCGCCACCACGGGCGCGAAGCCGCTCGCGGTCACCAACTGCCTCAACTTCGGCTCACCCGAGGATCCCGGCGTGATGTGGACCTTCGCCGAGGCGGTGCGCGGCCTGGCCGACGGCTGCCTGGAGCTCGGCATCCCCGTCACCGGTGGCAATGTCAGCTTCTACAACTCCACGGGAGATACGGCGATCCTGCCGACGCCGGTCGTCGGCGTGCTCGGCGTCATCGACGATGTGGAGCGGCGTACCCCCATGGCCTGGGGCCCCGACGGCGAGATCCTCTACCTGCTGGGCGACACCGGCGAGGACTTCGCCGGCAGCGAATGGGCGCACGTGATGCACGGGCACCTGGGCG
>JBIKKK010000046.1:0-12610 GCA_044360385.1 Candidatus Nanopelagicales bacterium | reverse complement strand
CCGGCAGGCGGACGTTGTCGAAGAGCACCTCGCGCGTGGGCGAGCCGTGGATACCGAGCTTGCGCTCGGGCTCACCGAAGGACACACCCTCGTCATCGCGGTGCACGACGAAGGCGGAGATGCCCTTAGCACCCGCATCGGGATCGGTCTTGGCCAGCACGGTGTAGTAGTGGGCGACGCCGGCGCCGGTGATCCAGCTCTTCTGGCCGCTGAGGATCCAGTCGTCGCCGGCGGGGACCGCACGCGTCTTCATCGCCGCAGAGTCACTGCCCGACTCGCGCTCGGACAGGCAGTAGGCGAACATCGCCTCGCCGCTGGCGACGGGCGGGAGGTAGCGACGCAGGAGGTCATCGTCTCCGGCGATCATCAGGGGCATCGTGCCGAGCTTGCTGCCCGCGGGGATGAGCGAGCTTGAGGCGCATACGCGCGCGATCTCCTCGATGACAAGACAGACAGCGAGCGCATCCGCTCCTTGCCCGCCGTACTCCTCCGGGATGTGCATCGCGTGGAATCCCGAGGAGACGAGAGCGTCGTACACGTCGTAGGGGAACTCGCCGGTCTCGTCGATCTCCGCGGCGCGGGGGGCGATCTTGTCCTCCGCCAGGCCACGGACGACCTCGCGCAGCTCGCGGTGCTCCTCAGGCAGGTCGAAGGCATCGAAGCCGGTGTTGTGCGTGAGCGTCACCGTGGTCCTCCTCACGGGGCCAGACGAGTCGGCAGAGCCGCCTCGGTCGATCGCCCCGAGCCTATCGGCGCTCCCCGGAGACGCGCTCGCGGCGACTAGGCTCGAGGCGTGCGGATGAGCGTGTTGGGGACCGGCTACCTGGGGGCGACCCATGCCGCGTGCATGGCGGAGCTGGGCCATGACGTGGTGGGCATCGACACGGATCCGGCCAAGGTCGCGGCGCTGGCGTCGGGCACGGTGCCCTTCTGGGAGCCGGGCCTCGACGAGGTACTGCAGCGTGGGCTGGCGTCGGGGAGGTTGCGATTCTCCACCGATCCAGCGGATGCCGCGGGATCGCGCGTGCACTTCGTGTGCGTGGGCACGCCCCAGCGCGCGGACTCCCCCGCGGCCGACCTCACCCAGGTGCACGGCGCGGTCGAGGCACTGCAGCCGGTGCTCGACGAGGGTTCCCTGCTGGTAGGCAAGTCGACGGTGCCGGTGGGCACCGCCGCGGCCATCGCCGAGCGCGTCGCTGGGACAGGCGCGCACGTGGCGTGGAATCCGGAGTTCCTGCGCGAGGGCCACGCGGTCGAGGACACCCTGCGCCCCGACCGGCTCGTCTTCGGCGTCACCGACACCGCTGACGAGGCCGTGCTGCGCGAGGTCTACGCCGCGCTGCTCGACGGCGGGACCCCCGTCCTGGTCACCGACTTCGCCACCGCGGAGCTGGTCAAGGTCGCCGCAAACGCCTTCCTCGCCACCAAGATTTCCTTCATCAACGCCATGGCCGAGGTGTGCGAGGCCACGGGCGGCGACATCGTCACCCTGTCGGCCGCCCTCGGCATGGATCCGCGCATCGGCCCGCAGTTCCTGCGCGCCGGCCTCGGCTTCGGCGGCGGCTGCCTGCCCAAGGACATCCGTGCCTTCATGGCCCGCGCCGGCGAGCTCGGCGTCGACGAGGCCCTGATGTTCCTGCGCGACATCGATGACATCAACATCCGCCGCCGCCAGCACACGGTCGACCTCGCCCTCGACGCCATGGGCGGCGAGGCCACCGGGCGCCGCGTCGCGGTCTGGGGAGCAGCGTTCAAGCCCGACAGCGACGACGTCCGCGACTCCCCCGCCCTCCACGTCGCCACCGCCCTGCGCGAGGCCGGGGCCACCGTCACGGTCCATGACCCCCGCGCCGTCGACAACGCCAGGCGCATCTTCCCCGACCTCGACTACGCCGACACCGCTATGGATGCCGCCCGCGACGCCGACGTTGTGCTCCTGCTCACCGAATGGTCCGACTACCGCGACCTCGACCCCGCCACCATCACACCGATAGTGCGCCAGCGTCACCTCATCGACGCCCGTAACGCCCTCGACGTCGGGCGCTGGCGCGCCGCCGGGTGGACCTACCGAGCCCTGGGGCGCCCGACTTCCTAGCGCCGTCTCCAGACGATGGCGGGGCAGTTGTCCATCACGACATCCAGGCCCGCGTCCACCGCGCGCTGCGCGGCCACCTCGTCGATCACGCCCAATTGCATCCACACGGCGCGTGCACCCGCGGCGATGGCCTCGTCGACAAAGGGCGCCACGCGATCGGATCGCACGAAAAGGTTGACGACGTCGGGCTTCCCCACTGCCGCGACCGCTTCGCCAATCGTGGCGTAGCCCTGCTCGCTATGCACGACCTCGGCGCGGGGGTAGATCGGGACGATGCGCTTGCCTCTTGATTGGAGCAGCCGCCCGATGCCATAGGCATCACGATCCGGATTGTTGCCCAGGCCTACGACGAACCACGTCGAGGAGTCGTCAAGGATGCGCGCCGCGACCTCCTGCGTGCCGTAGACGCGGGCATCTCGCTCACCCATGATCGCGGACCCGGGCACCCTTCTCGATCGCCGTCTCGCGGAGCGCCGCCTGGAAGTCCCGCATCCGAGCGAGCAGGTCCTGATCCGAGGTCGCCAGGATCCGCACCGCGAGGAGCCCGGCATTGCGCGCATTGCCCACGGCCACGGTCGCCACGGGGACCCCCGCGGGCATCTGCGCGATAGACAGCAGGGAGTCGAGGCCATCCAGGTGAGTGAGAGGGATGGGCACACCGATGACGGGCAGGGGGGTGAGGGAGGCGACCATCCCCGGCAGATGCGCGGCCCCGCCGGCGCCCGCGATGATGACGCGCAGGCCGCGATCCGCAGCGGACTCGGCATACTCCACCATTTCCTTGGGCATGCGATGTGCCGAAACGACGTCGGCCTCGTAGGCCACGTCGAACTCCGCCAGCGCATTGGCTGCTGCTTCCATGACGGGCCAGTCGGAATCGCTGCCCATGATGATGCCTACCGATGGGGTCAACTCACTCATCGATCACTCCCATGAAGTAGTCGGCCGCGTGGTGAGCGCGACGGAGCAGATCGTCGAGATCGTCACCCACCGCGGTCACGTGCCCGAGCTTGCGCCCGGGGCGGATCTCCTTGCCGTAGAGATGGACCTTGATGCCGGGATCCCGGGCGAGCACGTGGCGATAGGCGTCGTAGAGGGGCGGGAGCCCCTCGGTGTCACGCGGCCCGACGATGTTGACCATCACAGACCATGGGGCGAGGGCACCGGGATCACCCAGCGGCAGGTCGAGGACCGCGCGCATGTGGTTTTCGAATTGACTTGTCACCGCTCCATCGATCGTCCAGTGCCCCGAGTTGTGCGGGCGCATGGCGAGTTCGTTGACGAGCACTCCCCCGGGCGTATCGAAGAGCTCGACGGCCAGCATGCCGGTCACGTCGAGGGCCTGGGCGACATGGAGCGCGATCCGCTGTGCCTCGAGGGCGCGCTCATCGGACAGTTCCGGGCACGGGGCCACGACTTCCGAGCACATGCCATCGACCTGCACCGTGCGCACGACGGGGTAGGCCACGGCTTGGCCGTGCGGACTCCTCGCGACCTGCGCCGCGAGCTCGCGCGTGAAGCCGACGCGCTCCTCGGCAAGCCACCGCGCACCCGGCACGAGGGCGGTCTCTGCCATCACGCGTCGCGCCGCCTCGACGTCGTCGACCATCCATACGCCGCGACCGTCGTAGCCACCGCGCGAGACCTTGAGGATGAGTGGCCAGTCGAGCACCTCCCCCACTGACTCGAGGTCCTCGACGGACTCGACATGTCGCCATACGGGGGAGGGCACCCCGGCCCGGTCGAGTGCCTCGCGCATGGTGATCTTGTCCTGGGCGTGCACCAGCGCCGACGGCCCGGGACGCACGGCGACACCTTCTCCTTCGAGCACTCGTAGGTGCTCCGGCGGCACATGCTCATGATCGAAGGTCACCACCGTGGCACCGCGCGCGAGGCGACGCAGCGCGTCGAGGTCATCATGGCGACCGAGGACCACGTCGCCACTCACCTGGGCGGCCGATTCATCCGGATCCATCGCGAGGACCCGGAAGCCGATCCCCAGCGCAGCCGCAGGCGCGGCGGTCATCCGAGAGAGTTGACCGCCACCCACCATGCCGACGAGGGGGACACCGGTGGCGTGAGTCACGTCACGACCCTACCGATGTGACCGCTCTCAGCCCACACGCCCAGGGGCAGCCGGGATAGCATCCCCCCATGTCTCACGCGGGCCCCGCCACGGATGCGCGCCCGTCGCTCATCGACAGGCTCCGAGGGTCTGTGAGCATGCTCTACCGCGAGATCGCGAAGTTCGGCATCGTGGGCTCCTTCGCCTTCGTCATCGACGTCGGCCTTTTCAACTTCCTGCTCTACGTCGGTCCGCTCCAGGACAAGCCGCTCACGGCCAAGGCCATCAGCGTCATCGCCGCGACGACATTCGCCTACTTCGGCAACCGCTTCTGGACGTTCCGGCACCGCGGCCGCACCCACATGGGCCGCGAGTACATCCTCTTCTTCGCGCTCAATGGCGTCGCCATGGTCATCGCGCTGTCGTGCCTGTGGCTGAGCCACTATGCGCTCGGCCTCGATAGCCCGATCGCCGACAACATCAGCGCCAATGTCATCGGCCTGGGACTCGGCACGCTCTTCCGCTTCTGGTCCTACCGCAAATGGGTCTTCCCAGCGATTGCCGACGACGACGATGCCGATCGCGAACTCGCCGAGCGCGACGCAGTCACCCCCATCTAGGCCTCTACGCGCGCCCGAGCTCGAAGACCCGGATCACGCCGAGACCGCGCACGCGGCGAGGGGCGAGCTGGCGTAAGCCCACATCCGGGAGCACCGAGAGTTGCGCGGCCGTGGCGACGTCGACCAGGGTCGAGTCAGGGCGCGCGAGCGCGGTGAGGCGACTAGCCAGATTGACCGTCGAGCCGAAGACATCGCCCATGCGGCGTAGGACGGGACCGCTCGCCAAGCCAATGCGCATCTCCGGGACGTCCGGATCGCGAGCGTGGGCGTCGTGGAGGCCCAATGCCGTCTCGGCTGCGGTGCTCGCGTCATCGGCCACGAAGAGGATCTCGTCGCCCACCGTCTTGACGAGAGTCGCTCCCGTGCCGGCGACGACATCGGCGCTCACGGCCTCGAACCTCTCCACGAGTGCCGCGAGATCGGCGTCCTCGAGTTGCCTGCTCAAGCGCGTGAACCCCACCAGGTCAGCGAAACCCACCGTGCCATCCGCGCTCGGCTCGCCGATGACCTCGGTGCGTGCGAGCCGTCGATCGAGCACGGCCGCGAGCTGTCGGCGCCAGGCGTAGTCGAGCAGGCGCTCCATCGGGCCGACAAGGTCCGCGGTGCGCGCGACGATGCGCTCGACCACCTCGGGATCCTCGGTGATGTCGCGGCCCTCGAGGTGCTCCTGCTCGACGAGGAGTCGCCCCACCGCCTCGGCCTGCCAGTCGGCCAGGCGTGCCGTCGACTGTCCGAGGCTGCGTGCGAGGACGATGGCGGTGTCATCGTCGAGGAGCCCCCGCTGGATCAGGTCCCAAACGATGCGGAGCGCATCGAGGTCGGCCTCCGTGAAGGCCGCGGCTCCGCCCGTGTCGGGGAAGCCGAGCGCCCGCCACAGGGCGCGCGCGAGGTGATCGGGGACGCCGGACAGCCGGATGAGGTCCTCGCGAGTGAAGGTCTGCGGGCCTCCAAGGACGACCTCCTCGAGCGCCTCGGTGGGATCAGGTGCCATCGCCGGGCGGCACCGGATCGCCGCCCAGCTCCATGCTGCGCCCCCGGCGACGGTCATCGTCTTGCTCATGGAGCCGGTAGACGTCGCGCTGGATCACCTCGACGTTGGGCACGTCATCGATGATGAGGTTCTCATCACTCGCGGAAGTGACCTCAAGACGCCCGTAGTTGAGGATGCGCCCGAGGACGCCCACCTCGAAGGACACGTTGTTGACCTTCGCCAAGGGCATGTCGCGGCCCTTCTTCGAGATGACGCCGGCGCGCGTGATGATGCGACGGTTGGTGAAGACGTACTGCGTGGTGATCCAGTAGAGGAAGGGCCGGATCACCCACAGGACAAGGATGAGAAGGCCCGCGACGATGATCGCCCACTGGCCCACGGAGGAGATCACCGAGTCGGGGAACCACGATCCGAGAGAGTTGTAGAGCCACACTCCGAGGAAGACCGTCAGGAGCAGCCAGATCACGGGCAGGATGAGCCCGCGCCAGTGCGGGTGCATCTCGAATTCGATGACCTCGCCCTCGCCGAGCAACTTCGTCGGATATGCCATGACGGCATCGTGGCACGCGCACGCAGTGCGGCGCAGCCAGACGCGGCCATGTCCCGCGGGGAGGGGATAGACCGGTCAGGAGCCCGGTCAGGAGTCCGGCCGCAGGATCGTCACATCGCCGGCAGACAGCAGGTGCTCCTCGCCCTCCGCATCGATGATGACCAACTCACCCGAGGGCCCGAGTCCCCCGGCCCGGCCCTCGAGGACGCGCCCGCCGAGGTCGGCCGTGACGTCGCGGCCAATCGTGGCGGAGCGCTCGACGTACTCCGATCTCATGTCGACGCCCGCGAGCCACTCCCGATAGGCGCCTGCGACGGTAGCGAGCACGTCCACAAGCACTCCGGTGCGATCGACCACGTGCCCTGAGGTGCGCAGAGAGGCGCCCCCCGCGGGGAGCTCGCCTTCTTCCTGGTCGACATTAATGCCGACACCGACGACAACACCGCCGTCGGCAAGTCGCTCGGCCAGGATTCCGGCGAGCTTGCGTCCACCGACCAGGACGTCGTTGGGCCACTTCAACTCCGCGTCGACCCCGACACCGCTGCGCAAGCCCCGGGCCACGCCGATGCCGATGACGAGCGGCAACCAACCGAGGTGATCCGGTGGCACCTGGGGACGCAGCAGCACGCTCCACCACAGGCCCGTGCGCGCCGGCGATTCCCAGGTGCGCCCCCGACGGCCGCGGCCCTCGGTCTGCTCCTCCGCGACCACGACCGTGCCCTCGGGCGCGCCGTCTCGGGCGCGATCCTCCAGCTCGAGCATCGTCGACGGGGTGGTCTCCAGGACCTCGGGCGCAGGCCAGGGAGCCCATCCGGATGCTCGCAGGAGGTCCAGCGAGCCCAGGGCTTCGCGCTTGGGTCTGCCGGGGGCGCCGCTCATCCGGCTAAGGTACGCGCGTGACGACTTCCTCCACCTCCGGTGTCCCGAGCACCACCGCGGACAAGGCCGAGGAGCTCCTCCGCCGCCGCACAGAAGCGGCTGGGCGCCGTCAGGCCGCCGTGGACAAGCAGCACGCCAAGGGCAAGCTCACCGCTATGGAGCGGATCGAGGCACTGCTCGACGAGGGTTCCTTCCAGCAACTCGACGCGCTCGCACGTCACCGCTCACACAATTTCGACCTTGACACCGAGCGCCCTTACGGCGACGGCGTGGTGACCGGCTACGGCACTATCGACGGGCGGCCCGTGTGCGTCTTCGCGCAGGACTTCACCGTCTTCGGCGGATCCCTGGGCGAGGTCTTCGGCGAGAAGATCGTCAAGGTGATGGACCTCGCGCTCAAGACCGGCTGCCCCGTAATCGGCATCAACGACTCCGGAGGCGCAAGGATCCAGGAGGGTGTCGTATCCCTGGGCCTTTACGGCGAGATCTTCTACCGCAACGTGCAGGCATCCGGAGTGATCCCGCAGATCTCGCTCATCATGGGGCCCTGTGCCGGGGGTGCGGTCTACTCCCCCGCCATCACCGACTTCATCGTCATGGTCGACAAGACCTCGCACATGTTCATCACCGGCCCGGACGTCATCAAGACGGTCACGGGCGAGGATGTCCCCTTCGAGGAGCTCGGCGGCGCGCACACACACAACACCAAGTCCGGCGTCGCCCACTACATGGCTGAGGATGAGTCAGACGCCTTCGACTACGTCCGAGCCCTGCTCTCCTACCTGCCAAGCAATAATCTCGACGAGCCCCCCGTCTACGAGACCGACGTCGACCTCACCACCGCGACCGACCACGATCGGGAGCTCGACACACTCATCCCCGATTCTCCGAATCAGCCCTACGACATGCACCGAGTGATCGAGCACGTCCTCGACGACGACGAGTTCCTCGAGGTGCAGCCGCTCTTCGCGCCCAACATCATCTGCGGCTTCGGCAGAGTGGAGGGCCGGCCTGTCGGGGTGGTCGCCAATCAGCCGATGCAGTTCGCCGGCACGCTCGATATCGACGCATCGGAGAAGGCTGCACGCTTCGTGCGCACCTGCGACGCCTTCAACATCCCCGTGCTCACCTTTGTCGACGTGCCCGGCTTCCTGCCCGGCACCGGCCAGGAGTGGGAGGGCATCATCCGGCGCGGCGCAAAGCTCATCTACGCCTACTCCGAGGCGACCGTGCCGCTCGTCACCGTCATCACGCGCAAGGCGTACGGCGGTGCCTACGACGTCATGGGCTCAAAGCACCTGGGCGCTGACATCAACCTGGCTTGGCCCACCGCTCAAATTGCGGTGATGGGCGCCCAGGGAGCTGTCAACATCCTCTACCGCAAGGAGCTCGCCAACTCAGCCGACCCCGAGGCCGAGCGTGCGCGATTCATCGACGAATACGAGTCGGCTTTCGCCAATCCCTATGTCGCAGCCGAACGCGGATACATCGACCGGGTGATCCTCCCTCACGAGACGCGCCCCATGATCGTGCGCGCCCTGCGGGCCCTGCGCACCAAGCGTGCGAGCCGTCCGCCCAAGAAGCACGGGAACATCCCGCTGTGAGCGACGATCCCCTCGTCATCCGTGGCGGCGCCAGTCCTGCCGAGGTCGCCGCCGTCGTGGCCGCCGTGGCAAGCCTGCGCGCACAGCTCGAGCCGCCGCGCTCGCGCCCACGAAGCCTGTGGGCGCGCCCTTCACGTCAGGTCAGGCCAGCCCAGGCACCCGGCCCGGGGGCGTGGCGCGCCTCCGCCCTTCCCCGCTGACTTCAGCGCACGTTGTACGTCTTCTTCTTCTTGTACGCCGTGTAGCCGTCGGTCGCCGGGGCATTCAGGTTGACCACCACCTTGACGGGATTGCCGTAGGTGGTGAGCGTCACCTTGCCGCGCTTGGCGTACTTGCGCACCGTGCAGAGTTCATAGTCGCCGCGGGGGGTCGCACGGTCTCCGCTTCGCACGTATGTCTTGCACTTCACCGTGACCTTCACGGTGTTGCCGGCATTGGTCTCGATCGGGCCTTCGACGATGACGGTCGTCCCCGGATTGGCGATCACCTGCGGGAGGACGACCGGCTCCGTCGGCTCCTGCGGCTCGGGTGTTGGGGAAGGTGCGGGCTCGTCGGCCGCGAACCACGTCTGGAAGATCGGGAAGCCGCTCAGTTTCTCAAAGGTGAAGGTGAGCGTCTTGATGGACTGGGTGGGACGGAACCACCCCGACGCGCCGGAGGTATCCGAGCCACGGCCGGTCAACGTGTCGATGTTGTTCCAGACGGGCACGTCCGTGTGCGTTCCCGACGGGCAGCCACTTGGCTTTGGTGACACACCGCAGTAGTTGAAGACACCCTGGTACCAACTCGCAACGGCGACGGCGTTGCCGCCCGCATCCGTGGCACTGATGCGCACCCTGTCGGCATCGATGTCACCGAGCGTGAATCCCCACGTGCCCACCGGAGTCGCCTCGGCAAACGTGTAGGTCGTGACGACGGAGGCCGCACCTCCCGTGCCGACATTGAAATAGGGCTTGCCCTGCGAGGAACCGAAGTAGGCGCCGAACGGCGTGGTCGGGCCCAACCACGTGGATGCACCGGAGGGGATCTCCAACGACGTTCCGTTCGTCGTCCATGTCGCCGACGGAGAGCCGAAGCCGTCCGTGGCCAACGACATGGTTCCCGTCTTTCCGGAGCGCGACCACGTCGCGTACTCACCCGTGCCACCCATCGCCTGCACGGAAGACACGGCGATGGCCGCGGTGAGGGCGGTGGCGAGCAGGCTGACGGGCAGGAGGATGGCGAGATGACGGCGCATGGGAAGACCATAGAGATATCGCCATCCGCAAGCAGGCGACGTCCCCGAAAAAGGGGAAATTGACAGTCTTAGCGCCAGCCTGTGACGGTGGGCCACCCGCGACCCATGGCCAGCGCCAAGCGCCGCACGGCGGGCAAGGACACCCCGATGACGTTGCCAGCGTCGCCGTGGACGCCTGCGACGTAAGGGGCTCCTAGGTCATCCAGCGTGAAGCCGCCCGCGACGAGGAGCGGCTCGCCCGTGGCGATGTACGCCGCGATCTCCTCATCGGGGGTATCGACCATGTCCACCACGGTCGATACCGTCTCGCCGACGGCCGTCCCTGCGGCCACGTCCATGAGCCAGTGCCCGGTGTGAAGGGTGCCCGACCGACCGCGCATGCGCTGCCATCGGCGGAGTGCCTCCTCGGGCGTGGGCGGCTTCCCGAGCCTCACGCCATCGACCTCGAAGATCGAGTCGCAGCCCAGCACCAGTGCATCCTCGGGCACCTCGGGGAGCGAGGCCACCGCCTCGGCTTTGGCCCGCGCCAGGGCGAGGGCCACGTCGGGCACCGGCTGGTGCCGCATCCGCTCCTCGATGGCCTCCTCATCGACGCCGCTCACGAGGATGAGCGGTGCCACGCCAGCCTGCTCCAGCAGGCGCCGCCGCGAGGGGGAGGCGGAGGCGAGGACGAAGGGCAGCGGCGCGTCTGCTTCCCGCGGAGCGGACATGCGCTCACCCTGCCAGAGCGGGCATCCCTAGACTGCAGCGCGTGCAGAAGGTCCTCATCGCCAACCGAGGCGAGATCGCCGTCCGAGTCGCCCGGGCCTGCCGCGATGCCGGCCTGGCCTCCGTCGCCGTCTACGCCGACCCTGATCGCGACGCCCTGCACGTGGAGGCGGCCGACGAGGCCTATGCCCTCGGCGGCTCCAGCGCGGCCGAGACGTACCTCGACATCGCCAAGATCATCGACGTCGCCCGGCGCTCCGGTGCCGACGCCGTGCACCCGGGCTATGGCTTCCTGTCGGAGAACGCCGACTTCGCCCAAGCCGTGATCGATGCGGGCCTCACGTGGATCGGTCCTCCTCCTGATGCCATTCGCTCGCTCGGTGACAAGGTCTCCGCGCGCCACATCGCCGCACGCGCGGGTGCACCCCAGGTGCCGGGCACGCCCGACCCCGTGACGAGTGCCGATGAGGTCGTGGCCTTCGCTCAGGAGCACGGCCTGCCCATCGCGATCAAGGCTGCGTTCGGTGGCGGTGGTCGAGGCCTCAAGGTCGCGCGCAATATCGAGGAGATCCCCGAGCTCTACGACTCCGCTGTGCGCGAGGCCGTCGCAGCCTTCGGCCGCGGCGAGTGCTTCGTCGAGCGCTATCTCGACCGACCCCGCCACGTCGAGACCCAGGTGCTCGCCGACAAGCACGGCAATGTCGTCGTGGTCTCCACGCGCGACTGCTCGCTGCAGCGGCGCCACCAGAAGCTTGTCGAGGAGGCACCGGCGCCCTACCTCAGCGATGAGCAGATCGCCGAGCTCTACCGCGCGTCCAAGGCCATCATGCGCGAGGCGGGCTACTACAACGCCGGCACATGCGAATTCCTCGTCGGCGAGGACGGCACCATCTCCTTCCTCGAGGTCAACACCCGCCTCCAGGTCGAGCACCCGGTGAGCGAGGAGGTTGCGGGCCTCGATCTGGTCCGCGAGCAGTTCCGCATCGCCGAGGGCGGGGTCATCGACTACGACGATCCGGTCCTGCGCGGACACAGCATCGAATTCCGCATCAACGGCGAGGACCCCGGTCGCGGCTTCCTGCCCGCACCGGGCGTGCTCACCGAGTGGGTCGCACCCTCCGGTCCGGGCGTGCGCGTCGACGCGGGCTTCCGCCAGGGAGACGTCATCGGCGGCAACTTCGATTCACTCCTCGCCAAGCTGATCGTCACCGGTCGCGATCGCGAGGAAGCACTCGAACGGTCGCGTCGCGCGCTCGCGGAGTTTCGCGTCGAGGGCATCGCGACCGCACTGACCTTCCATCGGGCCGTGGTCGACGACGCTGCGTTCGCCCCCACCGACGGCTCGCCGTTCCAGGTGCACACGCGCTGGATCGAGACGGAGTTCGACAATCAGATCCCGGCGTACACCGGCACCGTGGACTCGCCCGACGCCGCGGAAGATCGCGAGACCGTGACCGTGGAGGTCGACGGCAAGCGTCTGGCTGTCACCCTGCCCTCAGGACTCGGCGCATCGGCGCGACCGGCCAGCAACGGGGCAGCCAAGCCCGGCCGCAAGCGCGAGCGCGCCACGGTCGGCGGAGCCTCCGGCGATGCCGTCGCCGCTCCCATGCAGGGCACCGTCGTCAAAGTCGCCGTCGAGGAGGGCCAGACCGTGCAGGCGGGAGACCTCATCGTGGTGCTCGAGGCCATGAAGATGGAGCAGCCCCTCACCGCGCATAAGGCGGGAACGGTCACGGGTCTCGAGGCCACCGTCGGCACAACCGTCCCGACCGGCACCGTCCTCTGCCAGATCAGCGACTGACGCCTTCTCGGGGTAGCGTCGAGGTATGACGCGCGTCGCCTCCACTCTGCTCGCCCTTGC
>JBIKKK010000215.1:0-3546 GCA_044360385.1 Candidatus Nanopelagicales bacterium | reverse complement strand
GCACGCACACGCTCATGCGGCCCCTTTACTGGTCTTGTGCTGCACAGGCCTCACCGTAGCGATCGGGAATGATGATGCAAGTGGGTCTGCTACATCCTGCTGATTGCGATTCGGCAACGACACAGATGCCGTCGCGAGCTGGCGTGCGACCAGCTCATAGTCTCGGGCGACACAATCCCAGGAGAAGCGTGAATCGATGATGTCGGCCAATGCCGGCACGCGCTGAACACGCAGCGTCGAAACAACCTGGGAGCAGAAATCTGACGTGCCCTGCCAGTAGCCCTGTGCACCGTAGCCGAGCACCTCACGCGCAAACGGGGTGTCGTAGGCGAGCACGGGAGCCACGCGCGCCGCACGCAGGAGTGACGGATTGGTGCCACCGACGGCGTGGCCATGGACATGAAGGCGAGCACCGGCGTAGAGGGTGTCGAGCATCTGCTGGTCGTGGATGGATCCGAGCAGGCGCACTCGCGCATCCGCCGCCGCCAGGGCGCGGACGCGCGCGACATGCTCACCGGGGTAGGGGTTGGCGCCGACGACTACGAGGGGCATGTCGCCGGGGACGTCTCGATAGCCCTCGATGATGACGTCTATCTGGTTTTCGGGCTCGAGTCGGGCGACCGCGAGGACGTAGCCATGCCACTCCAGATCGAGCTCACGCAGGCGCTCGGGGGCCTCGTCGCTGGGGCCAGCGCCGTAGGGGATGTAGACGGCGTCGCGGCCCGATCTCGCGCGGACGTGCTCGGCGATGACCCGGGAGTCGGCGATGACGACGTCGGCACTGCGCATGGCAGTGACCTCGGCCCAGCGCAGGTAACGCGCCGCCGGACCCTGCCACTTGGCACGCTCGGACTCCAGCCCGTCGACATTCACCGCGACCGGGACCCCTGCGGCACGCAGCAAAGGGATGACAGGGGCATTGGCCGGGTTGAAGACGAAGGCCATGTCCGGCCTGGCGGTGATCACCGCGTGAGCGGTCGACAGCAGCGAATGGCTGAGGGTCTCCATCGATCGGGTGCGGATCGCCGGCAGATTGACTAGCCGCATGCCTCGATGGTGTCGCTCGCGCTGCCCCGGATTGCGGCAGTAGACGATGATCTCGTGATCGCGCTCCGCCAGCCGCGCACCGATCTCCTCGACTGCGGTCTCGAAGCCGCCGTAGCGGGCGGGCACACCGCGGGTGCCGATCATGGCGATGCGCATCAGCGGGCTCCGTCCCCGGTCAGCACGGCTTTGATAGTGCGCAGAAGCAGCACGGCGTCGAGGGCGGGCGACCAACGCTCGACATAGTCGACGTCGAGGCGGATGCGGTCGGCCCAGTCGAGCTCCTTGCGGCCGTTGACCTGCCACAGGCCGGTGATGCCCGGGCGCATGAGGTGGCGCCGCTGGCCGAACGGCTCCAGCCATGGCATTTCGGTGGGCATGAGGGGGCGGGGCCCGACAAGCGACATATCGCCGCGGATGACGGACCACAACTGGGGGAACTCATCCAGCGACCATCGGCGCAGGAAGCGCCCGACCGGGGTGATGCGCGGGTCAAGGGCGGTGACGCGGGGATCGCGTCCGACGGGTGAGCCGAGGATCTCGTCGTGGCGCTCGTGGGCTCCGTCGACCATGGTGCGCATCTTGGTGAGGGTGAAGACGCGACCGTCCCGGCCGACGCGCTGCTGGCGGAAGAGAGCCGGTCCGCGCGAAGTGATGGTGACGATACCGGCGACGACGAGGAGTACGGGCAGCATCACCAGCAGACCGATGCTGGCGGCGGCGACATCTCCGGTGCGCTTCAGGGCCAGCTGCGGGCCAGTGAGCCGTGCCTCGTCAAGGTGGACCAGAGGCAGGCGTGGAGCACTGCGGATCACGGCCCGGGGACCGGCAAGATCACTCAGTGCGGGGGCGACCATGAGGTCGGTGCCGGTGCCACTGAGCCGCCAGGCAATCGCGCGCACAGCTTCGCGGGAGACCGCGGCATCAGGTGCGAGGACGACAGCGTCGATGTGCTGCTGCCTCACTCGCTCCGATAGCTGACCCAGCCACAAGGTCATGTCCTCAGCGGGTGGCTCGATGACCTCGGTGATGGCCAGTCCCGTCGATGGATCCGAGGTGAGTTCATGGGAGAGCACCTCAACCTGGTCGAGTGTGCCCACGACGAGGCAACGCACCGCGAAGTCTCCGCGGCCACGGCGTCGATGCAGCCAAGCGCGCGCGATGCGGCGCTCGGTGAGGACGAGGATCAGGCCGAGGGGAATGGCGATCAACACCTCACTGCGCAGGCTCTCTGCCGAGGTGAGGTAGCCGACCGTGGCCGCGGCCGCAAGCACGATGACAGAGGCGGTGACGACCCGGCTGAACTCAGTCGCGCCTACCCCGAGGAAGTGAGGGTCGTATGCACCGATGAGGGCGAGGGTGATGAGCCAGGCGATGGCCACGAGCGCTGCCACCGCTGCGGCGAGGGACAGCGACACCATGGACTCACGCGACAGGGTGGCGACGAGGCCAGCTACGACGAGCAGGAGAGCATCGAGGGCAATCAGGACGCGAGCGAATCCCCTGAGGGGATCAGGCTCACGGACCGGCGGTGCCGAGTCGACACGGGCAACACGACCTGAGTGGCCAAGCCCCGGATCGATCGACATGTACCCCACTCCCCGGGATCCGTGAGGCCCTCAACGCCAGCTTGCCCCTGCGCGCTGAGGCAACGGACGATTTCAGGCCTGCGATGAACAGACCCCTAGTGCTGCCAAACCCTGTTGCCTAACCGCAACGGAGGTTACTACCCGTGCCGGGGTGGTGTCACCCGGACGGGGGACATGGGCGCAGGGTCACCTTGCCGCGCGGGGGCTCAGCCAAGGGCGGGAGGTCCAGCCGAGGCTGCACCCCGGCAACGCTCGGCTCGACCAAGGCCAGCCTCAGCAGGGTCGACTGGCCCCGCTCCAACTCCACATCGAAACCCCACACGGGATGGCCCTGCTCGACGGTGGAGGTGAAGCTGACGCCCTGGCCGTCTTCACGCGCCCATCGCACTCCCGCCCCCTGAGATCCATAGATATGCACGAGAAGGCTGGTCGATCCCCGAGGTGCGTCGGGGCGATCCAGGCGCAGGTCGACATAGTCCGGCAACCCCTCGGGGGCATTATTGGTCAACCGCACCTCAAGGGTCGAGCGCTGCTCAGGCAGGTCAGGGCACATGCCGACGCGGTAGCGAGCCTGCATCTCGATGTAGGTGTCGAGCTTGCTGCCCGCAGCGTTGTTGAGAGCGACGCCGACATAGGGACCCGGCTCACCCGGCAGTGCCCCGCCCAACGGGGTGCTGAGCAACCAGTCCTGCGTGACCGGATCCGCTGACCACACACGAAGGCGACCATCGGACACCGGATCGATGGCCGCGCTGACGAGTGCGGGGAGGTCGAGAGGCTGGGTCAGTACGCGCTCCAATGTCGCCTGGAGCAGCAGGACGGTGAGGTCGTCCTTGGCCTGCACATCCGGGACCTTGGCGTAGATGTCGCGGGTAAAGAAGTCCACCGCATTGTCGCGCGTGAGTCGCACTCC
>JBIKKK010000214.1:0-3551 GCA_044360385.1 Candidatus Nanopelagicales bacterium | reverse complement strand
CAGATGCTGATGACGAGCATGATCGCGCTGAGGACCGAGCCCAGGATCCGCATGAGACGCACGCCCACGATGACGACGGTCACCTCGATGGCCACGACTGCACTCAGCGCGAGCATGAAGGGAATGCCGAGCGACGTCGCGAGTGCATCGACGCCAAAGAGATCATTGAGCGCGTTGTAGGCGATGAGGCTGGCGATAAGGAAGACCTGCGGCACCACATTCAAGACGCCGAAGGCCAGGCGGCCGAGAGGCATCTGTGCCATGCCGGTGCGCGGACCCCATATGGAGATGAAGGCGACCGCGACGCTGCCGATGATCACGCCGAGGGCAAGTCCACCGAATCCAAAGCCGAAGCCGGGGCCGGCAGAGCCGCCCGCGGCGACCATGCCGGTGATGATCGTGCCGGGTGCGAGGAGCACACCGGCCCATGTGGCGGCCAGCGAGCGAGGAGTCCCGCTGCGTTGGGTCTCGTCCAGTCGGGCTTCTTCGCCGACGCGTTCGTGAGCGTCCCCATCGACGGCAATGTCTCCTTGGTCGGGCACGAGCAGAGGCTAGAGCCCGACCGGGGCGCTGTCAGTCGTATCCGAGTTCGTGCAGACGGTCGTCGTCGATGCCGAAGTGGTGTGCGATCTCGTGTACGACGGTGATGTTGACCTCTTCGACGACGTCCTCGTAGGTGTCGCAGATGCGCAGCGTCGGGTTGCGGTAGATCGTGATGCGATCCGGCAGTGCGCCGGCGTACGTCGCATCCCGCTCTGTCAGGGCAATGCCCTCGTAGAGTCCGAGCAGGTCAGGATCCTCGGGCGGGCCATCGGTCTCGATGACGAAGACGACGTTGTCGACGAGGCGGGCGAGCTCGGTGGGGACGGCCTCGAGGGCCTCGGCGACCAGCTCCTCGAAGTGGGCAGGCGAGACCTCGATCACCACTCCATTGTGCGGGAGTCGCTCAGCCGGCGAAGGCGGCCCTGAGTGCACCGGTCGCCTCACGCACGCAGCCCGCATCCGAGGTGGGGCGTGTCCGCGCTGCGCGACCGCCCGAGAAGCCCACGAGCACGGGGAAGCCGAGCACGTCGGTGAGCGAGTAGAACTCCGTCCACCGCAGCGCGGCCAACGAGCCGGCAGGTGCACCCGGTGCTCCCCCGCCGACGATGCCGTAGACGCGGTGGCCGCCCCACCACTGATCGTCGTAGCGCAGGACCACCTTCTCGAAGACTCCGGTGACGAGGCTGCGCATGGCGGTGCGCACTCCGCCGGTCATGTCGGGGAGCTTGGGCCGGCCGGCACGCATGAGCGCGAGGGGGACCGCAACCACGATGACATCGGCAGAGAGACGGACGCCCGCGCTCATGGTCACCTCGGCCCGCGGTCCGCGCACGATGACGGACTCAACTGCCGTGGACAGGCGCACGTCGCTGCCGTCCAGGAGATCGTCGACGATCGTGACGTAGCCGTCAGCGACGAGCACATCGCCACCGCGATACGTCGCCCCTTCCTCGGTCGCGCGCACGCCGAGCCGACTCGGATCGAGTGCGTACTCTTGCGTGACCTCGACCTGCGCCGCCCACGAGTCGATGCGATCGGTCGTCCAGCCCTGGCGCACTAGCCAGTCGTCGACACTGAGCGATCGTGGGGGCCCTGCCTCGCCCAGCCGGCCGAGGAGCAGGTCCAGCCGACCCCAGCGCGCCTCGGCCTTCGCCGATGGCCGACCGGTGACCGTGTCGCGCGCGACAGCATCGTCGTAGTCCGTGGGCACGAGCCCGAGCCCGGCGACGCGGGCCAGGGGGACGAGCGGGTTGCCTCCGGTGCCGTGGATCCAGGCAGCGCCCAACTCCACCGGCACGCCCCACGATTCATTGCTCCAGATCCGACCACCGAAGCGATCGCGCGCCTCGAGCACCGTCACGTCGACACCGGCGGCGCGCAGGTCGCGCGCTGCCGCCGCGCCGGCCATGCCCGCACCGATGACGATGGCGGTTCGCGCGTTCACGCGATCGAGCAGGCGCCTCACCGCGTGGCGTCCGGAGAGATAGGCACCGGTCGTGGTGGAGGGGTACTGCGTGCTCGCATACTCCCCTGCGAGGGCGATACGCCCGCCGATGATGGCGTCGGCGAGGGTGCGTCGCACCGCGGGCGAGACGCCGACTGGCAGAGCGGAGTAGGAGCCGCGCGACCACGGATCGGTATCCCAGCGCGTGACCAGCGAAGCGGTCGGGGCAGGGATCGACCGGCGTGCCGAGGCGGTCGTGGAGTCCAAGCGCAGCACGAGCGGTGCAGCCGCGAGGCCGAGTCCAGCGGCGAGGAAACCTCGACGATCCATGACGTCAGGCTGCCACACGGTGCGGCACCGATGCCGGCTACGGGGCGGGGAAGACGAGCGTGGCCGGCCCGAGGGCGCCGGTGACGTGCAGGGTCGCCATGGCGTCGGAGCTGTCGGCATTCCACGATCCCGAGACCGTGCGTAGGCCAGTCGCGCTGGGGACGCGCAGATCGACCGAGACGTTGCCGGTGGTGCGATCCCAGGTGAAGGACCCGCTCACCGGCAGGTCGCGCACGAGCTTGACGCCCGTGAGCGTGAAGCGCACGCGCGCATCGCCCGAGTAGCGCCACCCCCCGCCGCGCAGTCCATGGCCGGTGTCGGAGTAGCCCTGCCACCAGCGGTCAATGAGGTCGGCGGCGGTGTTGGCTGCCGTCACTGTGATGCGCGCGACCGTGTCGTCGACCACCCCTGAAGGCAGTTGGACGTCCGCGAGTTCGCGCGGGTAGGTGCCGACCGCACGGATAATGGGAGCGTTGGCGGCGCACTCCTCCAGGGACGTGGGCAAGTCGAGTCCGCCGGTCCGGATGACGTGACGCACCAGGCGGGGTGCGCAGCTGTCAGGTCGGGCGCCGCCCACGACGTGCAGGCCATTGGCCACCACGATGTGGCGTGACACAGGGAACCGCTCGGTGACTATGTCGCCCTCGGCTGCCGTCGTGATGGTGTCGAGCTCTCCTGACAGCACGAGCGTCGGCACGGTCGGATACCGGCCACTCGGGGGCTTCGGCGGGCCGAAGCTCGCCCCCTTCGGGGGTTTCGGCCATTCCAGGCACATGCCGAAGGAGGTCCAGCCCGAACGCTTGTATTCGGTGATGGCGAAGGGTGCGTAGAGGCCGGGGTTGATGCGCTCCTTGCGTGCGAAGGCGTCCCGGTACCGCTCCTTGCGCACGCCGTCGGAGCGGCGCAGGTCGAAGAGCTGCGGGTAGTCGTGGCAGGAGACAGCTGCCTCGGCGCCGCTGCTGTACTGCCGCGGATTTCTCGAGGTGTCGCCGGTCCACCAGTACTCGGCGAAGAGTCGGCCGAGTGGTCGGGCGTCGCCGGCGAGCGCCGCGCGCACCGCGGCGGTGAACTCACGATACGTCGGCGAGAGGTAGGTGGCGTTATAGGCGACGGCGGCCACGGCCTCGGGGTCGAGGACGACGTTGTGCCAGCGACCGTCGCCCCCGGGCGCGCGCACACTCACCGGCTTGGTGCGCAAACGGTCGAGCAGTGATTCCAGCAGGGGGAGCGGGAG
>JBIKKK010000213.1:0-3557 GCA_044360385.1 Candidatus Nanopelagicales bacterium | reverse complement strand
GGTGGTGCTCGGGGCGATCTGCCCAGGCCCTCCATTGGTCGGGTGTCCATGACTGGCGATCGACCCAGTGCCACGGTGTGCCTACGCGCAGGTAGAAGTCGCGCGAGGGTGTGGCCTTGTCCGTCTCAATGCGACGCCAGGTGGCTGCGGCAGGGCTGGCATCCACAGCGAGAATCTCGTCGGCCGAGGTCATCTCCAAAGATGTGACGGTCACGGCGACGGCACCCTCGGCGGGCCCGGGGAGGAGGCGCATCGGGTCATCGTGCCACCTCCGGTCACCGTCGAGGATGCCCAGCGCTCGCACTGCGCTTAGCGGCTAACCCACCGTGAGGACGATCTTGCCCATGACGTCGCCCTCGGCCATCTGGGCGAAGCCCTGGCGCGCGTCCGCCAGCGGGTAGGTGGCCGAGATCTTCGGGCGCAGCCCCGAGGAGCCGACGAGGTCGATGAGTCGAGCGAATTCGTCGCGCGTGCCCATGGTGGAGCCGAGCACCTCGAGCTGGAGGAAGAAGACGCGGTTGAGGTCGGCGGGGGGATTGGGTCCGCTCGTCGCGCCGCACACGACGAGTCGTCCGCCGGGTCGCAGTGCCTTGAGCGAATGCGACCACGTCGCCTCGCCCACGCTCTCCATCACGGCGTCCACGCGCTCGGGGAGTCGCGCGCCGGGTTCGAAGGCCTCGTCGGCACCGAGTTCGATCGCCGCCGCTCGCTTGGCCTCATCGCGGCTCGTCGCCCAGACGCGTGCGCCCAGCTGCTTGGCCAGAGCGATCGCGGCCGTCGAGACTCCGCCTCCGACCCCCTGCACCAGCACCGTCTGACCGGGCTGGATCTGCGCCTTGGTCGTGAGCATCCGGTACGCCGTGAGCCAGGCCGTGGGCAGGCACGCCGCGGAGGCGAAGTCCAGTCCCTTGGGCTTGGCGAGGACATTGCGCGCCGGCACGCACACGTACTCCGCGAGGGTGCCGGGGTAGACCTCCGAGAGCATCGAGCGGTGCGGGTCGAGCGTCTCGTCGCCCCCGCCTGCAGCGGGATCTCCGATCACGGCGTAGACGATGACCTCGCTGCCATCCTCGAGGACCCCGGCCGCATCGCAGCCGAGGATCATCGGCAGACGGTCAGCGGAAAGGCCGACTCCTCGCAGGCTCCACAGATCGTGGTGGTTGAGGCTCGCAGCGCGGACTGCGACGCGGACCCAGCCTTCATCGGGCGTGGGCGTGTCGAATTCCCCCACGGTCAGGCCGGCGAGCGGGTCGTCCGGATGGATTGAGGTGGCGGCGGCAGCGAGCACGGATCCTCCTGGACTAGACGGCCAGCTCGCGCAGGCCGGCGATGAGTCGGTCGACATCGTCTTCGGTCGAGTATGGCGCGAGGCCGACACGCACACCGCCGGTGTCTCCGAGGCCGAGCCAGCGTGACACTTCCAGGGCGTAGAAGTTGCCCGCCGGTGCGTTGACCCCGCATCCGGCGAGGTGTGCAGAGATGTCGTCGGGCGTGTGACCGTCGATGGTGAAGGTCTCGGTGGGCGTGCGGTGCTTGGCGTTGCTGTAGAGCCGAATGCCCGGGATGGTCTCCAGTCCCTCCCGCATGCGTGCATGCAGGTCGTCCTCGTAGTCCTCGAGTGCTGCCATGGAGGCGAGGATGCGCGCACGGCGAGTGCCTTCACTTCCGGGCACCAGGTCGGCCAGCACGTCGACGGCCGCGATGACTCCTGCCAGGAGCTCGTAGGGGAGCGTGCCGAGTTCGAAGCGCTCCGGCACGACATTGGTCGCGGGCAGCAGCTTGTCCGGGTGCAGCGTCTCGAGCAGGTCAGGCGATGCGGCGAGCACGCCGAGGTGGGGGCCGAGGAACTTGTAGGGCGAGCAGGCGTAGAAGTCGCAGCCGATCGCACTCACGTCGATGGCGGCGTGAGCGGTGAGATGCACGCCGTCGACGTAGAAGAGCGCACCATGCTCGTGGACGCCGGCTCCGATCGCGGAGAGGTCAGGGCGCGTCCCGATGAGGTTGGAGGCCCCCGTGAGCGCCACGAGGCGCGTGCGCGCAGTGACGTGCTTGAGCACGTCCTCGGGGGTCATCTCGCCCGTCGCAGGATCGAATTCCGCCCAGCGCAGCGTCGCGCCGGCGCGCTCGGCGTGGATCACCCAGGGGCGCACGTCAGCGTCGTGGTCGAGTCGGCTGACGACGACTTCGTCGCCGGGCCCCCAGTCCTGGGCGAGGGTGCGCGCGATGTCCATCGTGATCTGGGTCATGCTGCGTCCGAAGACGATCCCGCGGGCATCAGCGCCGAGCAGGTCGGCCATGGCTTGCCGTGCGCCGACCACGATGTCGTCCGCCCGGCGCTCGGCTGCAGTGCCCCGGCCACGATTGGACAGGGCCGAGCGCAATGCGTCGTTCATCGCATCCGCGACCTGGTCGGGGATCTGGGTGCCGCCGGGGCCGTCGAAGTGGGCGGCCCCCTCTCGCAGAGCGGGCACGTGCTCTCGCAGGCGGTCGACGTCGTAGGCCATGCGCACACACTAGAGGCACGCCAGAGCGAAGAGGTCCACAATGTCGGGGTGAGACCCACGATCCAGGCCGGCGCGACGGCGTTGCTCGTCGGCCTCGCCGCACTCGTCGTCACGTCCCCGGTCGCCCTGGTGACGTCGGCGTGGGTGGGCGGTGGTGCGATCGCCGTGGGCCTGCGCGATGGTGCACCGGCCTATGCCGTGGCAGGTGTTCTCATCGTCATGGGTGTCGCCCTTGTCGTGACCCTTTGGGCGACGATTCCTGGCATCTGGCGCGGGCGCACGCGTCCGGCGATCGTGTCACTCATCGTCGTACTCATCCTCATCGCGATCGCGCTCACGCGATCGTGGACCGTCGTGATTGCTTCTTGGGTCCCTCGCCCGGTCGCGCTCGTCGTCATGGCCATCGCCGCGGTCGCGCTCATCGTCGCTCTCGTGCGACGTCCTGAGCGACAGCGTCCCCTCGTCGGTGTGGCGCCTGCGGTTGCCGGTGTCGTCGGCGCCTATGTCCTCGTTGCGGCCATCGCGGCCCTCCCGGCTCAGGGGATCCCAGAGTTCCCGCGGCCGCCGTGGGTGGCCGCCTTCCAGCCCGGACCCGGCACCGCGCAACCCATCGCCGTCACTCCCGCGCCGCACAATCCCGCCCTCGCGGCGGGTGCGTGGTCGACGATCCACAACGACGCATGGATGACCGATGCCTATCCCGTTGGTTCGCTACCCGATCCGGAATCGTCGGAGGTCGTGTCGTTCTTCGCGGGAGGCGACTGCGCCTCGCTGCTATGGAATGACCTGGGGGAGATCGTCGCCGTGTGCGTCAGCCCCACCGAGGTGCGCGCCTATGTGCTGGATGCCGCGACCCTGGATCCCCTGGTCGAGCGCCGCATCTCGGAGCGCCCCCTGGCCGCGGATGCACTCACCAACTTCTCCGGAGGCGGGTACGCGGTCTTGGATTCCCAGCAGCGACTGGTGACGCCACTTCCCGGCGGAGTGATCGCTCGCTTCGACGGTCGCACGCTGAAACCGGTCGACGAGTTCGTGGTCGCATCAGCGCTGCAG
>JBIKKK010000212.1:0-3560 GCA_044360385.1 Candidatus Nanopelagicales bacterium | reverse complement strand
TCGCGCTCGAAGAGGTCGCGCTGGCTCGCGACGCTGACGTACTCGCCTGCCGCCATGGAGAAGGCGCCGGCGAGGAGGCCCGCGACACCGGCGAAGAGCACGACACCGTTGTCGGTGCCGGTGCCGGCAAAGCCCATGACGAGCGCGGTGTTGGACACGAGGCCGTCGCTGATGCCGAAGATCGCGGCCCGCACAGAACCCGATGTGTCGACCCGGTGCCACTGCTCACCGAAGTCGACGCTGCCGTCGGCACTGATCACGCCGCGATCGACAGCAGCGGTGGCGGGTGCGTGCTCGCGGAGCCTGCGGAAGGTTTCGGCGTGCTCCCGCTCATCGGCGGACATTGAGTCGGGAGCCTCTGGCTCGTCGTCGTACATCCCCGCGTCGGCACCCTCGGCTTCCTCGAGGTGCGCAAGGACGTCATCCATACCGGCAGCGCGAGCGCGCGCGACCATCGCTGCATCCTCGGGATCGAGGGCGGTGGGAGCAGGAGGGATGGGTACGCCGAACTCCTCGAGCTTGGCGACCCAGTGGGCTGCGTGCTCGTCCTCGATGTCAGCGAGTTCGAGGAGCGCCTCGCGGCGCTCTCCGTCGCTTGCCTCCGCAAGCGACCGGTAGAGCATCGAGGCCTTGCGCTCGGCCTCGAGGTACTTCAGAAAGCGCTTCGGGTCCTGCTTGCTCATCCTGATCCCTCATCCCAGGAACCCCTCGGGATCATCCTGATCCCTCGGTATTGCCCGCATCCGCGGCAGACGGATCCGTGAGTCGGTAGCGGTCGATGGCCTTGGCCAGGTCCTGTCGCTCGACCAGTCCCTGCTCGGCCAGGCCCGTCAGCGTGCGCACCACGATCGACTCGGCATCGACGAGGAAGTGCCGGCGTAGGGCGCCCCGGGTGTCGGACATGCCCCAGCCATCGGTGCCGAGGGTGCGGTACTCGGCGGGCACCCAGGTGCGGATCTGGTCCTGCACCGATTGCATCCAGTCGGAGACGCCGACGACCAGGTTGCCGCGCCCTGCGAGGCGCTGCGTGACGTAGGGCACGAGCGGCTCATCGAGCGGGTTGAGGAAGTTCTGGCGCTCCGCATCGAGCGCATCGCGACGCAACTGGTTCCACGACGTGACGGACCAGATGTCGGACTCCACGCCCCAGTCCTCGCGCAGTAGCCGCTGAGCATCGAGCGCCCAATTGACGGCCACACCCGAGGCGAGGATCTGCGGATGCGGCGCCTCGCCACCTCCCTCGGAGACCAGGTGCATGCCCGCGACGATGCCCTCGACATCGACCCCCTCGGGCTCGGCGGGCTGGGGATAGGGCTCGTTGTAGACCGTGAGGTAGTAGAAGACGTCCTCTTGGTCATCGCCGTACATCCGTCGCAGGCCGTCGGCCACGATGTGGCCGATCTCGTAGCCGTACGCCGGGTCGTAGGCCATGACCGCCGGATTGGTCGACGCCAGCAGAAGCGAGTGGCCGTCCTCGTGCTGCAGTCCCTCGCCATTGAGTGTCGTGCGACCCGCTGTCGCGCCGAGGACGAAGCCGCGCACCATCTGGTCCATGGCCTGCCAGAAGGCGTCGCCCGTGCGCTGGAAGCCGAACATCGAGTAGAAGACGTAGACGGGGATCATGGGCTCGCCATGGGTGGAGTACGACGATCCCGCGGCGATGAAGGAGGCGACCGAGCCGGCCTCGTTGATGCCCTCGTGCAGGATCTGGCCGTCCTTTGCCTCCTGGTAGTTGAGCACGAGCTCGCGGTCAACGGAGATGTACTGCTGCCCCGCGGGGTTGTAGATCTTGGCCGTCGGGAAGAGCGAATCCATGCCGAAGGTGCGCGCCTCGTCGGGGATGATCGGCACGAAGCGAGCGCCGATGCCCTGATCGCGCATGAGGTCCTTGAGCAGCCGGACGAAGGCCATGGTCGTAGCGATGGCCTGCTTGCCCGAGCCACGGCGGACCACCTCGTAGGTGTCCGACGGGGGCATCGGCAGGGCTGCGGCGCGGGTACGCCGCTCCGGGATGGACCCGCCGAGTCGACGCCTGCGGTCGAGCATGTAGGTGAAGGCCTCGGAGTCCGGGCCGGGATGGAAGTACGGCGGGAGATAGCCGTCGCCCAGCTCGGCATCAGAGATCGGGATGTGCAGACGATCGCGGAAGAGCTTGAGGTCGTCGAGCGCCAGCTTCTTCATCTGGTGGGTCGCATTGCGACCCTCGAAGTGCGGCCCGAGCGTGTGTCCCTTGATCGTCTTGGCGAGGATCACCGTCGGCTGACCTGTTGTCTCGACCGCAGCCTTGTAGGCGGCGTACATCTTGTGATAGTCGTGCCCGCCCCGCTGCAGGCTCCAGATCTGCTCGTCGCTCCAGTCCGCGACCAGCTTGGCGGTGCGGGGATCACGGCCGAAGAAGTGCTCGCGGATGAAGGCGCCGTCCTCGGCCTTGTAGGTCTGGAAGTCGCCGTCGGGCGTGGCATTCATGAGGTTGACCAGGGCGCCATCACGGTCCTTGGCCAGCAGCTCATCCCACTTGCGACCCCAGATGACCTTGATGACGTTCCACCCGGCTCCACGGAAGAGCGACTCGAGCTCCTGGATCACTTTGCCGTTGCCGCGCACCGGGCCATCGAGTCGCTGCAGGTTGCAGTTGACGACGAAGACGAGGTTGTCGAGCTCCTCTCTGGCGGCAAGGCCCAGTGCGCCGACCGACTCGACCTCGTCCATCTCTCCGTCGCCGAGGTAGGCCCATACGCGCTGCTGGGAGGTGTCCTTGATGCCTCGGTTGTGGAGGTACTTGTTGAAGCGGGCCTGATATATCGCCGAGAGGGGCCCGAGTCCCATCGACACGGTGGGGAACTGCCAGAACCACGGCATGAGACGCGGATGCGGGTACGACGGGAGGCCGCCGCTGGGATGCGACAACTCCTGGCGGAAGCCGTCAAGCTGTCCCTCGGAGAGGCGACCCTCGAGGAAGGCGCGCGCGTAGATGCCCGGTGATGCGTGGCCCTGGAAGAAGATCTGGTCACCGCCGCCCGTGGCATCAGGCCCGCGGAAGAAGTGGTTGAAGCCGACCTCGTAGAGCGAGGCGGACGAGGCATACGTCGAGATGTGCCCGCCAACGCTGATGCCCGGGCGCTGCGCGCGGTGAACCATGATGGCGGCGTTCCAGCGGATGAACTCGCGGATCCGGCGCTCGAGGGCTTCGTCCCCGGGGAACCACGGCTCCATCTCGGGCGAGATCGTGTTGATGTAGTCGGTGGAACGCAGGCTCGGGACTCCGACATTGCGTTCAGCAGCTCGACGCAGCAGCGCGAGCATGAGGTAGCGCGCGCGGTAGGCCCCGGATCCGTCGATCACCTGGTCGAGGGACCCGGTCCACTCGGAGGTCTCCTCGGGGTCGACGTCGACGTACTGCGTGGGCAGGCCGCCCGCGAGGAGAGGCTGCTGTCGGAGCGGATCGAAGCCGGTTGCCATGTCCTGCCCTTCGCCGGGGTGCCCAGGATCGCCGGGCACCGGTCGGTAGAGCCCGACGACTCATTCGACCCGCCGGGCACGTCTATCCTCGCGCACTCGCG